>NZ_CP082273.1:1282593-1603241 GCF_019880385.1 Nocardioides coralli | reverse complement strand
GCCGCCCGTCGGGTGCTGGAGCTGGTGTCCGCGCGGGCACCGCGGCTGAGCGGCGGCCACCTCGTGTGCGTGGACGGGCCGGCAGGGTCGGGCAAGACCATGCTCGCCGAGCGGCTCCGGACCGAGGTCCCGGGATCGGCTGTGGTCCACATGGACGATCTCTACGAGGGCTGGGGCGGCCTGCCCACCGTGGACCGCCAGCTCACCGGCCTGCTGCGTCCGCTGGCCCACGGTCGACCGGGGGCCTACCGCCGCTGGGACTGGCACGCCGATGCGTGGGCCGAGCAGGTGACCGTCGATCCGGCACCCCTCCTCGTCGTCGAGGGAGTGGGCTCGGGGTCGCCGACCGTGGCGGAGCTGGTCACGGTCCTGGTCTGGGTCGAGGCGCCGCACGACCAGCGGCTGCGGCGCGGACTGGACCGGGACGGGGAGGCCTTCGCCCCCCACTGGGAGCGCTGGGCCGAGGCCGAGCAGCGGGTCTTCGACGCCCACCGGACCCGGGAGCGGGCCGACCTCGTCGTGGACGCCGCCGACCGAGGCTGACCCACGTCGGCGTCCGTCAGCCCGGCTGGCGGTCGATCAGCTCGCGGAGCTCGCGGACGGCGATCCGGGCGCGGGGCCCGTCGGAGCCCTGGATGCCCATCGCCGGCTGGCTGGTCCCGTCGGCGAGGTCGAGGACCGCCCAGGGCGCCCCCGGCGGCATGTGGACCGCGAGCACCTCGGGCCAGGTGTACTCCCGGCGCCGGTAGCCGTTGACCACCACCAGCCGCTCGGGCGTCGCGACCACGCGCGACCGCGCGAGGGCGTAGCCGGCGCCGTAGATGAGCAGTCCCAGGAAGACGAGCGTCCCTCGCTGGAAGGTCGTGAAGCGGGCGCGCACCTCGGCATCGAAGCTCCACCACGCGACGATGCAGACCACGAGCAGGCCGAGGCCGAACACGAGGCCGGCCATGCGCACGCCGAGCGGCCGCCAGGTGCGGGGCAGCCGGGGCTCAGAGGCGGCAGGCATGGATGTCGGTGACCAGGATGCCGCGGGCGCCGATCTCGAACAGCTCGTCCATCAGGCGCTGCGCCCCGGTGCGCGGCACCATCGCGCGCACCGCCACCCAGCCCTCGCGGTGGAGCGGGGACACCGTCGGGCTCTCGATACCGGGGGTGAGGGCGACCGCGCGGGAGACGTCGGCCTCGGGGATGTCGTAGTCCATCATCACGTAGGAGCGGGCCACGAGGACGCCCTCGAGGCGGCGGCGGAACACCCCGAACCCGGCCGGGGTCTCCTGCCCCCGGGTCACGAGCACCGCCTGCGACTCCAGGATCACCTCGCCGAAGGTCTCCAGCCCGGCGGCCTTGAGGGTGCTGCCGGTCTCGACGACGTCGGCGATCACGTCGGCGACCCCGAGCTGGATGCTCGTCTCGACCGCGCCGTCGAGGCGGGTCACCGTGGCGTCGATCCCCCGGTCCTCGAGGAATCGGGACACGACCCCGGTGTAGGACGTCGCGACCCGCTTGCCGGCGATGTCGCCGAGCTCGGAGAAGCGGCCGGCGGGTCCCGCGAAGCGGAACCGGCTGCGGCCGAACCCGAGCTCCATGGCCTCCTCGGCCTGGGCCCCGGAGTCCAGCAGCAGGTCGCGGCCGGTGATCCCGACGTCGAGGGTCCCCTCGCCGACGTAGAGCGCGATGTCGCGGGGTCGGAGGTAGAAGAACTCCACGCCGTTGTCGACGTCGAGCAGCGTCAGCTCCTTGGCGTCGTGACGCTGCCGGTAGCCGGACTCCCGGAGGATGTCCTGCGCGGCCTGTGACAGCGAGCCCTTGTTGGGCACCGCCACGCGGAGCAGGCGTTCACCGCCGTTGGTCGTGGTCATGGGTGGTCCTCGGGGTCAGAGGTGGGCGTAGACGTCGTCGAGGGTCAGGCCGCAGGCGAGCATGAGCACCTGCGCGTGGTAGAGCAGCTGGCTGATCTCCTCGGCGGCGCGCTCGCGTGACTCGTGCTCGGCGGCCATCCAGGACTCGGCGGCCTCCTCGACCAGCTTCTTGCCGATCGCATGGACGCCGGCGTCGAGCTGGCGGACGGTGCCGGACCCCGCCGGGCGGGAGGAGGCCTTGTCGCTCAGCTCGGACCAGAGCTCGTCGAACGTCTTCACGGGAGCCCAGCGTAGGCGGTCGCGCCGGACCGGAGGCGGCGGGTCCGCGGGGGGCTCCGCCGACCCGACCACCGCGCCCCTTCGGTGCGTCCGGGTGCGGACCTGCGGCGCCCCCAGGCTCAGCCGGGGGTTCCGATGCCTTTCAGCGTCAGAGCCGTCAGCACGGCGGCCGAGGCCGCCTCGTGGCCCTTGTCCTCGCGCGAGCCCGCCAGCCCCGCGCGGTCGAGGGCCTGCTGCTCGTCGTCACACGTCAGGACCCCGAAACCCACCGGGACCCCGTGGTCCAGCGCGACCCGGGTCAGCCCGTCGGTCGCGGCTGAGCAGACGTAGTCGAAGTGCGGGGTGCCGCCGCGGATCACGACCCCCAGGGCAACGACGGCGTCCACGCCCTGTCGCGCCACGGCCGCCGCGGCGACCGGCAGCTCGAAGGTCCCGGGCACCCGGACCAGCAGCGGGTCCACGACCCCGTGCTCGTCGCAGGCACGCCTGGCGCCGGCCACGAGACCGTCCATGACCTGCTCGTGCCAGCTCGCGGCGACGATCGCGATCCGGAGGCCGCTTCCGTCGACCGGCTCCTGCCGAGGTGCTCCTGATCCGCTCACCGGTCGGCTCCTTCCTGCTCGTGCTCCGCTCCTGCACCGGCCGCCAGGTCGGGCAGGTCGTGCCCCATCCGGTCGCGCTTGGTCAGCAGGTAGCCGAGGTTGTGGTCGTTGGGGTGCGGCGTCAGCGGGATCCGGGCCGCGACCGGCACGCCGTACTCCTCCAGGCTCGTGGTCTTGTCGGGGTTGTTGGTCAGCAGGCGGACGCTGCGCACGCCGAGGTCCCGGAGGATCTGGGTCGCAGCGCCGTAGTGACGCGCGTCCGCCGGCAGCCCGAGGTCGAGGTTGGCGTCGACGGTGTCACGACCGCCGTCCTGCAGCGCGTAGGCCTGCAGCTTGGCGACCAGCCCGATCCCGCGGCCCTCGTGCCCACGCAGGTAGACGACGAGGCCGCGACCCTCGGCCACGATGCGGGCCATCGCCTCCTCCAGCTGAGGGCCGCAGTCGCACCGGTGGCTGCCGAACACGTCACCGGTCAGGCACTCCGAGTGCACCCGCACCAGCACCGGCTGACCGGCCTCGTTGAGCTCGTCGATGTCGCCGTGGACCAGGGCGAGGTGCTCCCCGCCGTCCACGGTGATCCGGTAGCCGTAGGCCGTGAACTCCCCGAACCGGGTCGGCAGCGTCGTCCGCGCCACGCGCTCCACCAGCACCTCGTGGCGGCGTCGGTGGCGCACCAGGTCCTCGATCGAGATCATCGCCAGGCCGTGCTCGTCGGCGAAGTCGCGCAGCTCCTGCCCGCGCTTCATGGTGCCGTCGTCGTTGACGACCTCGACGAGGACGCCGGCCGGGGTCAGGCCCGCGAGCGTCGCGAGGTCGACCGCCGCCTCGGTGTGCCCCCGCCGTACCAGCACGCCACCCTCGCGGTAGCGCAGGGGGAAGACGTGACCCGGGCGGGTGATCTCCCACGGTTCGGTCGCCGAGTCGGCCAGCACCCGTGCCGTGTGGGCCCGGTCGGCCGCCGAGATCCCCGTCGTCACACCGTCCCGCGCGTCGACCGACACGGTGTACGCCGTCCGGAGCCGGTCCTTGTTGTGGGGGGTCATCAGCGGGATCTCGAGCCGGTCGAGCATGTCGGCCGGCATCGGGACGCAGATGACGCCGCTGGAGTGCCGGATGGTGAAGGCCATCAGCTCCGGGGTCGCCTTGCTGGCGGCGAAGATGATGTCGCCCTCGTTCTCGCGGTCCTCGTCGTCGACGACCACCACCGCCTTGCCGGCCGCGATGTCGGTGATGGCGCGCTCGACCGGGTCGAGCCGGATGCCGGCCGGCGCGCTCACGAGCCGACCACCTCGCGCGGCGTCGGGTCCTCCGCGACGCGCGAGGCACGCTCGGCGCGCCACCACACCACGAAGCCGAGCACCACGAAGCCGGCGTAGATGAGGTACATGACTGCCGTCGGGTAGTACCCGGCCTGGATGAGCGTGGTGACCCCGACGATGTCGACGAGCATCCAGACGATCCAGAACTCCACCCAGCCGCGGGCCATGCCGAAGGTCGCGAGCATCGACCCGGTGAGGATCCATGCCTCGGTCTGCGGACCCCACGAGCCGATCACGTGCAGCAGCGGGTAGGCGACGGCGTACCCGCCGACGGCCAGCGCCACGAGCAGCAGTCGCTCGCGGGCGGTCGCCCACCGCGGTGTGATGGCACCGCCGTCGGCCGCGCCACCGGCGGCGCGCGACCGGGACCAGCGCCACCAGCCGTAGACCGAGACCCCGATGAAGAACACCTGACGGCCGGCCTGCCCCCACAGCGGCTCCTCGGCGGCGCCGGAGAGCGCTCCCGTCGCGAAGACGGTGAACAGCAGCACGTTGCCGACCACCCCCACCGGCCACGCCCACACCAGGCGTCGCATGCCGAGCAGCGCGCTGGCCAGCCCGAACACGTTGCCGACAACCTCACGCACCAGCAGCACCCCGCCAGCGACGGGGATGGTGCCGTGCAGCAGCCACTCGATCATCGGTCTCCTCCGGTGTAGGGCTCCAGCAGCCGGGCGACGTGCCTGGCGATGACATCGGTCTCGAGGTTGACCCGGTCACCCGGGTCACGGCGGCCGAGGGTGGTCCGCGCGAGGGTCTCCGGGATCAGGCTCACGGTGAACTGGTCGCCCGCCACCTCGACGACGGTGAGGCTCACCCCGTCGACCGTGATCGACCCCTGGTCGACGAGGAAGCGCGCCAGCCCGGGCGGCAGCGAGACCGTGACCACGTCCCAGTGCTCACCGGGCGTGCGGGAGAGCACCGTGCCGACCCCGTCGACGTGACCCTGCACGAGGTGACCCCCGAGCCGGGTGCCGAGGGTCGCCGCGCGCTCGAGGTTGACGGGGTCGCCGGGACGCAGGTCACCGAGGGCCGTCATCGTGAGCGTCTGCGGCATCACGTCGGCCGCCCACACCTCACCGTCCGCCTCGGTCACGGTCAGGCAGCAGCCGTTGACGGCGATCGAGTCGCCGAGCCGGACGTCCTCGAGCACCCGCTCGGCCCGCACCGCCAGCCGCCAGGCCTCGCCGCGGTCCTCGACCGCCTCGACGGTGCCGAGCTCCTCCACGATGCCGGTGAACATCAGCGCCTCCCGACGGTCATGGTCAGGCGGACGTTGGTGTCCTCACCGTCATGCCCCTGCAGCACGTGGACGTCGGCGACGTGCAGATGGGCGGCGTCGGCGATGGTCCCGATGCCGAGCTCACCCACGGCGCTGGCGCCGGACCCGAGCAGCATCGGCGCGACGTAGGCCACGACCTCGTCGACGAGCCCCGCCTGCCAGAACGCCGCGGCGAGCGTCGGGCCACCCTCCAGGAAGACGTGCTGGCAGTCGCGTGCGAAGAGGGTCGTCAGGACCTCGAGCGGGTCACGGGTGCGCAGGTGCAGCGTCTCGGCGCGGTCGTTGAGGACGCGGCGCTGGTCCGGGAGGTCGCGCTCCCCCATGACGACCCGCAGCGGTTGGTGTGCCACGGGGTCGTCCACCTCGTCGCGGACCGTGAGCTCGGGGTCGTCGACGGCGACGGTCCCGGTGCCGACCAGCACGGCGTCGCACTCGCCGCGCAACCGGTGGGTGTCGAGACGCGCGGCACGGCTGGAGATCCAGCGGCTGGTGCCGTCGACGGCCGCGCTCCGGCCGTCCAGCGTGGTGGCGAGCTTCCAGGTCACGAACGGCCGGTCGTGCTCGACGGCGAAGGTCCACGCCCGGTTGAGGTCGCGCGCCTCGTCGGCGAGCAGCCCCCCAGCCACGTCCACGCCGGCCACGCGCAACCGGTCGGCGCCCCCGGCTGCCACGGGGTTGTGATCGGTCTGGGCGAAGACCACCCGGCGTACGCCGGCGTCGATGAGTGCCTGGGAGCAGGGACCGGTGCGACCGGTGTGGTTGCACGGCTCGAGCGTCACCACAGCGGTTGCGCCCCGGGCGTCCTCCCCGGCCGCAGCGAGCGCGTCCACCTCCGCGTGACCGGACCCGGCGCCGCGGTGGAAGCCCTCGGCGACCTCGGACCCGTCGGGGGCCAGGAGCACGCACCCGACACGGGGGTTCGGGCCCCGGGGGACGCCGGGAGTCGCGGCGAGGGAGAGCGCGCGACGCATCGCCTCGTGCTCGGCGGCGCTGAAGGTCATCTGCCTGTCCTCGGTCCGTGGTCGCGGACTCAGGGGCAGGTCGACGGGTCACCCGAGCGGGCGCCGTCGCGCGTGCTGCTTCTCATCCGGACTGTCACCGTCGGTCCAGGAGTTCCACCTGGTCAACCGGCCACTGGTGGTGGCCGGGTCGCGGACTGTCACCGCCGGTGCGGACTTCCACCGCCCCCAGAGCACGCGAGCCGTTGGCTCTTGCAGGGTCAAGGGTGCCACAACTGCGCCCCGGGTGACCCCGTGAGGTCGGCCACCGGGACGCGTTCGCCTCAACCGACCGACTCGGCGGCACGGCGCAGCGCGCCGACCATGGCGTCCGGGTCGTCGGCGGAGAAGACGGCGGACCCCGCCACGAAGACGTCCGCGCCGGCCTCCGCGCAGCGCTCGATGGTGTCGAGCGAGATGCCGCCGTCGACCTGCAGCCAGGTCTCCACGCCGTGCTTGTCCATCAGCGCCCGGGCCTGCTTGATCTTGGGCAGGACCAGGTCGAGGAACTTCTGGCCGCCGAAGCCCGGCTCCACCGTCATCAGCAACAGCATGTCGAGCTCGGGCAGCAGGTCCTCGTAGGGCTCGACCGGGGTGGCCGGCTTGAGCGCCATGCTGGCGCGGGCGCCGTGGCTGCGCAGCTCACGGGCCAGCCTCACCGGCGCGGCCGCCGCCTCGACGTGGAAGGTCACCGACGAGCACCCGGCCTCGACGTAGGCCATCGCCTCACGGTCGGGGTCGTCGATCATGAGGTGGGCGTCCAGCGGCACGTCGGTGCGCGCCCGCAACGCCTCCACCATCGTCGGGCCGAACGTCAGGTTGGGCACGAAGTGGTTGTCCATGACGTCCACGTGAACCCAGTCGGCGTTCGGGATGCGCGCGACCTCGTCGCCGAGCGCGGCGAAGTCGGCGTTGAGGATGCTCGGGGTGATCTGGATGCCCACGCACCCGATCCTAGGGTCCGGCCTCGTCGTCGGGGTCGGCCGGTGGGGCGGCGCCGGCGGCCTCGTCGCGGTCGGCCCACGCCAGCAGCGGGGCGATGTCGAACACGTCGTCGTCGATGCCGGCGTGGAGGTCTCCGAGCTCGGCGTACCGCGCCGGCACCGTGAAGATCGTGAAGTCACGCGGGTCGCAGGCGTCGACCTCGTCCCACCGCACCGGCGCGCTGACCCGGGCGTCGGGCAGCCCCCTCACCGAGTACGCCGCCGCGATGGTGTGGTCGCGGGCGTTCTGGTTGTAGTCCACGAAGAGGTGGTGCGGGTCGCGGTCCTTGCGCCACCAGGTGGTGGTGACGTCGTCGGGAGCCCGCCGCTCGATCTCCCGGGCGAAGGCGAGCGCGGCGCGACGCACGACCTTGTGGCCGTGGTCGGGCCGGATCCGCACGTAGACGTGGAGCCCCTTCCCGCCGCTCGTCTTGGGGTAGCCCACAGCACCCAGCTCGTCGAGGACCTCATGGACGACGCCGGCGACCCGCTGGACCTGGGCGAAGTCCGACAGCGGGCCGGGGTCGAGGTCGATGCGCCACTCGTCCGGTGACTCGGGGTCCTCGCGGCGGCTGTTCCACGGGTGGAACTCGACCGTGGACATCTGCACCGCCCAGATCACCGCCCCGAGCTCGGTCACGCACAGCTCGTCGGCCGTGCGGTCCCACCGGGGGAAGTGCAACCGGACGGTCTCCACCCACGGTGGTGCCCCGGCCGGCAGCCGCTTCTGGTGCACCTTCTCCCCCGCCAGGCCCTTCGGGAACCGGTGCAGCATGCAGGGCCGTTCCCACAGCGCGTTGACGATGCCCTCACCGACTGCGAGGTAGTACTCGACGAGGTCGAGCTTGGTGGCGCCGGACTCCGGGAAGTAGACGCGGTCGGGATTGGTGACCTTGACGACGCGGTCGTCCACCTCGATCTCGGTGAACGGGGACGCCATGGGCGGCACCGTAGCCCAGCCCATCCCAGCCCGCTCCCGGGCGACGGCGCTCGGCCTACGGCGAGCTGCTCGCCGAGGGCGACGGGCTCCCGGTCGTGGCCGTGGGGCTGCCCGACGGCGTCGGGCTGCCCGAGGGTGATGCGTCGGCGGCGGGCGAGGGCGCGGGCGTGGTGCTCGGACCGGTCGGCTCCGGATCCGGTTTCGGCGACTCCTTGTCCGGGCGGGGGCCGCGGGTGACGTCCGGCATGGCGGGCAGCGTGGGCTCCGCGGGACCCGAGTCCGCCGTCTCCGCCGTGGGCTCGTCCGTCGGCGGTGGCGCCACCACGACCCGGACCTCGGCCGACCGGTGGGCGTCGGTGTAGGCGGTCTCGGGGAACACCCAGCGGTAGTCCGTGGTCACCTCGGGACGGACGGTCGTGACCACCGACCCGTCCGCAGCCGGTGACACCAGGTCACCGACCGGAGTGAACGCGGTCGCGCCGTCGGGTCGCGCCTCGAGCTGGAGGGGCGCCCCCATCACGCGTTGGTCCGGCGCGACGGACCGCCCGACCAGGGTGACCTCCTGACCCGGGTCGACCTCGGTGGCGCTGGCCGTCACCGAGGTGGAGACCGACCAGCCCTCGAGGTCGAAGGTGGTGACCGCGCCGGGCGCGCCGGCGCGGATGGCGTCCACGGCGAACTCGCGGCCGTCGCAGCCGAAGCCGGCCAGCAGGTAGCCGGGCCCGTCCCCGTGGTCGGCCGTGAAGTCGTCGAGGGTCGCCGGGTCGGGTTGCTCCAGCACCTCACCCGAGGCGGCGTCGTACCTGGTCCAGGAGTAGGTCTCCCCGGTGGCGTCCACCGTCTGCCAGCCGTCGGTGGCGGTGGTCAGTCGAGCGCGGCCCGCCCAGACCTCGCCCTGCTCGAGCTCGTCGGAGACGAACCACACGTAGGCCACACCCCGACTGCCGGCGGCCGCGGAGACCGACATCTCGGAGGTCGCGGTCGCCACGGAGCCGACCAGGCTGACCGCACCGGAGGCCGTGCCCGGACCGGGCATGGCCAGCGACACCGCGCGTCGACCCAGCGGTCCGGCGTCGTCGCGAACCATCCGGACGGTGGGGCCGGTCGGATCGCCGTGGTAGAGGTCGGTGCACCCGAAGTAGGTGAGGTAGGTCGCCGTGGTGGGGAACGACGTGCCGGGGACCACCACCGTGTCGTCGGCGTGGCTCACCGCAGGCCAGAGCCCGAGCGCGAGCGCCACCGCTGCGGTGGCCGCAACCCTGCGCATGTCGACGTTCCCTCCCCCTCGCGGCCGCCGAGCCGGCCGGGTGCTTCCATTGGACACCACGGGGCAGGGGAAATCACCACCCAGCAGGGTTTCCCACGCATTCGTCATCGAAACTCGGTAGCGCCACGGGCGCGGCTGCGCCACCGTGGGCAACCATGGCCCTCGCGATCCAGTGCTTCGACCTCGACACGACCGACCCGGACCGGGTCGCCACGTTCTGGGAGGCTGCCCTCGGCTGGCGCCGCACCTACGACACCGACGACGAGGTCGTCCTCGAGCCGCCGGAGGGCAGCCCGCAGGACGGGGTCGCTCCCGACCTGCTCTTCCTGCGCGTCCCGGAGGGCAAGGCGGTGAAGAACCGGTGGCACCTCGACCTCCGCCCGGACGACCAGGACGCCGAGGTCGCGCGGCTCGAGTCACTCGGTGCGACCCGCGTCGACGTCGGGCAGGGCGACGGTGCGACCTGGGTCGTGATGGCCGACCCCGACAGCAACGAGTTCTGCGTGCTGCGGGCCTTCACCGCCGAGGAGCTGGCCGAGATCGCGGCGGAGCGCGCCGGGTGAGCCGCTGGGAGCAGTCAGCCGCGCCGCAGCACCGCCACGAACATCGCGTCCGTGCCGTGCCGGTGGGGCCAGAGCTGCACGGTGCCCGGGAGGGGCCCCACGGCGTCCGGGACGTCGAGGGGCACCGGCTCCAGCCTCGTGTCGTCCCGGCCCCCGACCACGCGCCCGACCACCTCGGCGGTCTCGGCGACCACGGGTGAGCAGGTGGCGTAGACGACGACCCCGCCGGGGCGGACGAGCTCGAGGGCCGAGGTGAGCAGGGCCTCCTGCAGGGGCACCAGCTCGGTGAGGTGCGACGGCTGCTTGCGCCACCTGGCCTCGGGCCGCCGACGCAGCGCCCCGAGCCCCGAACAGGGCGCGTCGACGAGCACCCGGTCGAAGGACCCGGCCGGCCAGGCCGGCTCCCGGCCGTCGTACGTCGTCACCCCGGCCACGCCGTCGGCGCCGGCCAGCGCCCGCTGCACCAGGGCGGCGCGGTGGGGTTGCACCTCGTTGGCCACCACCGTCGCGCCCCGCTGGGCGGCGAGGGCGGCGAGCAGGGCGGCCTTGCCGCCCGGTCCGGCGCAGAGGTCGAGCCAGCGGTGGTCCTCGCCCTCGACGACCGCCTCGGCCACCGCCACCGCGACCAGCTGAGAGCCCTCGTCCTGGACACCGGCTCGACCCTCGGCGACCGCCGGGACCGACGCGGGGTCCCCGCCCGCAAGGACGACGCCGTACGGAGAGAACGAGGTCGGCTCCCCGGGCAGCTCGTCGGGCCCGGAGCGTCCGGGCCGTGACACCAGCACCACGCCGGGCGCCGCGTTGTCGGCCGCCAGCAGCTCCGCCAGCTCCCCCTGCCGGTCGCCGAGCGCCCGGCCGAGCTCCTCGACGACCCAGCGGGGGTGGCTGTGCGCGACCGCCAGATGGCCCAGCGGGTCGGTCGCTGCGTCAGGTGCGACCCGCGCCACCCAGGTGTCGAGGTCGTACTCGGCGACCGTCCGCAGCACGGCGTTGACGAGGCCAGCCGAGCGAGGCCCGCCGCGCGCCTTGGCGAGGTCGACGGTGGCGCTGACCGCGGCGTGCGTCCCGACGCGCATCCCGAGGAGCTGGTGGACCCCGAGCCGCAGGACGTCGCGCACGCGGGGCTGCACCTTGCCGCGGGTGAGGCACGCGTCGACGACGGCGTCGTAGGTGCCCTGCCGCCGCAGCGTGCCGGAGGCGAGCTCGGTCGCGAAGGCGGCGTCCCGGCCGCTGAGCCGGTGGGACCGGAGCGCGTCCGGCAGGGCCAGATTGGCGTAGGCGTCCTCGACACGCACCGCCCGCAGCACGTCGTACGCCGCCAGCCGGGCCGGGTCGGCCATCAGTCGCCGAACCGCGCGTCGGGTGCGAGCGTCACGCCGCGGGACCAGTCGGCGGCCGGCATCTCCCGCTTGCCGAACGCCTTCACCAGCCCGAGCCTGACCGGGTCGGTGGCCGTGCCGACGAGCACGTCGCGCTTGCCCACCCGCAGCAGACCGGGGTCGAGCCGCTCCTCGCCAGGGGCCGGGACGACCGGGCCGAGCTTGACCCGGTCGCCGTCGAGGGTGGTCCAGGCGCCCGGCGCCGGGGTGCAGGCACGGACCCGGCGGTCCACGGCCGCGGCGGGCTCGTCCCAGACCACGCGGGCGTCCTCGACGGTGATCTTCGGAGCGAGGCTGACCCCGTCCGCGGGTTGCGCCCGAGCCTCCAGGCTGCCGTCCTCGATGCCGTCCAGCGTGGCCACGAGCAGGCCCGCTCCCCCCTCGGCGAGGCGCGCCAGCAGGTCGCCGGCCGTGTCGGTGGGCCGGATGGTCTCGGTCATCACGCCGAAGGTCGGGCCGGCGTCCATCTCGCGCACGATGCGGAACGTCGTCGCCCCCGTGACCTCCTCACCCGCCCAGATCGCGTGCTGCACCGGCGCGGCGCCCCGCCACGCCGGCAGCACCGAGAAGTGGAGGTTGACCCAGCCATGGACCGGGATGTCGAGCGCAGGCTGGGGCAGC
Organism: Nocardioides coralli; assembly: GCF_019880385.1. NCBI lineage: Bacteria > Bacillati > Actinomycetota > Actinomycetes > Propionibacteriales > Nocardioidaceae > Nocardioides > Nocardioides coralli. The sequence goes on along the minus strand of NZ_CP082273.1, from coordinate 1,591,146 downwards.
AGCGCGCCGTAGGCCACCACGGGACAGCAGTCGGGACGGAGGTCGGCGAGCGCCGCCTGGAACGCCGGGTCGCGGGGGTGCTCCGGCTTGAGCACCGGCACGTCGAGCTCCTCGGCCCGCTGGGCCACCGGGCTGGCGAGGAGCTTGCGCCCGCGCCCGGCGGGCGCGTCGGGCCGGGTCACCACGCCGACCAGCTCGTGCCCGCTGGCAGCGACCGCGTCGAGGGAGGGCAGCGCCACCTCCGGCGTACCGGCGAAGACGACGCGCATCAGAGCCCCAGGCCGTGCGTCGGGTGGGGGCTGACCTTGACGGTGGGCCGCTCGAGGCCGAACCAGTCCGACTCGCGGATGGCGCGCATGGCTGCCTTGCGCCCCTCGGGGTCGAGGCGGTCGACGAAGAGGACACCGTCGAGGTGGTCGGTCTCGTGCTGGATCGCCCGCGCCAGCAGCTCGCTGCCCTCGATGGTCACCGGCTCCCCGTGGAGGTCGAAGCCCCGGGCGACCACCGACAGGGCGCGGCGGCAGTCGAAGCTCAGCTCCGGGATCGACAGGCACCCCTCGGGGCCCAGCTGCTCCTCCTCGGACAGGTCGAGGACCGGGTTGACGAGGTGCCCGACCTCACCGTCCACGTGCCAGGTGAAGACCCGCAGGCCGACCCCGATCTGCGGCGCGGCCAGCCCTGCGCCGGAGGCCTGCAGCATCGTGTCGGTGAGGTCGGAGACCAGCGTGCGCAGCTCGCGGTCGAAGTCGGTGACCTCGGTGGCGCGCTGCCGCAGCACGGGGTCGCCGAAGAGCCGGATGGGTTGGATCGCCACGGGCGCAGTCTAGGGAGGTGGTGGTCGGGTCCTCAGCCCGGTGGGCCGGGGTCGTCAGTGCCGCTGCCGCTTCCAAGCGACCAGCGCGACCCCGACGAGGACCAGGGCCAGGAACACCTCGGGCAGACCGACTCCGAACATGGCGGGAGACTAGCGCTGGCCGGTGGTCGCTAGAGGGAGTACGGGTCGATCTGCACCCGGACCGCGTCGAGCTTGCGAGCAGCACGGACCCGTTGCACCTCACCGAGCGCCTGCGACAACGCTGCCCCGTGGCTGCGGGGCACCCGGACGACGACCCGCGACGCGTCGTCGTGCTCGACCGGGCCGAGCACCTCCATCCCGTCGGGCCGGTCGAGCAGCGTGAGCACGTCGTCGACGGCCCCGGGGTCGCCGGTGATGGTCGCCAGCCGGGACGCGGGCGGGAGGTGTGCCTCGGCGCGCGACCGGGCCTCACGCTCCGCGAAGCCGGCGGGATCCCAGCGGACGAGCGCCTGCAGGGCGGGCTGGTCCGGAGCCCCCACCGCCACGACTCGGCCGCCCGGCCGCACCAGGGCCGCCGCGTTGAGCCAGCGGCGCAACGCCTCCTCCTCGGCCCGGAGGTCGGCCCGCGCGAGCGGGAGCCAGGTGTCGAGGAGCACCACGGCGGCGTAGCCTGGCGCGGCCACCGGTTCGGCGCCCGGCGTGGCGACCACGAGCGCGGGCTGGTCGCCCACCGCCGCCCGGACCGTGTCGCCCGTGGACGTCACCACCTCGACCCCGGGGAACGCCCGCCCGAGCTCCTCGGCGGTACGGCGGCCGCCGACGACCGGGGCCCGCAGACCACGGTCGCCGCACTCCCCGCAGGCCCAGTCGACCGCGGTCTCGCCGCACCACCGGCACACCGGCGGCGTCGTCGGTGCGGTGAGCTGCAGCGGACCGGTGCAGGCACGGCACCGCGCCGGGGTGCGGCACCGCTCGCAGGCGAGGCTCGGCCGGTAGCCGGCCCGGGGCGCCTGCACGAGGACGGGTCCGTCGGCGAGGGCGCGCTTGACGGCGGCGTACGCCGGGTGGGGCAGCCGCGCCCCGTGGTCGCGCTCTCCGGACTCGACGAGGTCGACCAGCACCCGCTCGCGGACGGTCGCCCGGGGAGCGGCGACCTCGTGGGCCCAGCCGCTGCGGACCAGCTGTTGGGCCTCGACGGTGCGGGCGTGACCGGCGACGAGCACCCCCGCGCCCTCGAGGTCGGCCCGGAGCAGCAGCACCTCGCGGGTGTGGGGGTAGGGAGCCCGGGGCTCGGCGTGGAGGTCGTCGCCGTCGTCCCACACCACGACGAGGCCGAGGTCGCGGACGGGCGCGAACCCGGCGGCGCGGGTGCCGACGACGACCCGCCGGTGGCCTCGCGACAGCGCGAGGAACTCGCGGTAGCGCCGCGCCGGCCCCGCCTCAGCGGTCAGGGCCACGTGGTGGCCCTCGCCCAGGACCTCAGTGAGCGCGGCGTCGACGCGCGCCACGTCACGGTGGTCGGGGACGGCGATGAGGCTGCCGCGCCCGGAGGCGAGGGTCGCGGCGGCGGCCTCCGCCAGGGCCTGCGGCCAGTCGGTGGCGGGCGCGACGGACCAGACGGCCCGCGGTGAGCCACCCCCGGCGAGGTGGGCGAGGTAGGCCGCAGCGGGTTCGTGGCCGGCCCAGGCGCGACCGACGTGGGCTGCGGGCGGGTCGGGTGACGGCGCCGGGGGCGGCTCGGCCTCGGTGGTGGCGTGGCGCGGTGGGACGGCCAGCCGGAGGACGTCGGCCCGGCTGCCGGCGTAGCGCTCGGCGACGGCGGCGACGAGCGCGAGCACCGCCGGCGTCAGCACGGGCTCGGGGCTGACGACGCGCCGCAGCGGTGCGAGCCGCCCGACGTGGTCGCTGTCGCTGCGTCGTTCGACGACGAAGCCGTCGACGTCCTGACCGGCGAAGCGGACCTTGACCCGGGCGCCGGGCACTGCCGCCTCGGCGTCCTTCGCCGCGACCAGGTAGTCGAAGGGCCGGTCGAGGTGGGCCAGCGGCACGTCGACGAGCACCCGCGCCACGGGGTCGACCGGCGCCGGCTCGACCTCCGCTGCCTTGCGACGTCGGGTGGCGGCCGCCTTGGCCCGGGAGTCCGCGACGGCGGCCCGGAGCCCGGGCAGCATGTCGGGCTCGTCGGTCATGGGTGCGTGTCTACCAGCGGGCGGTGACGGCGCGCGGCCCCACCAGCCCTGACGAGCAGCGAGCCGGCGTCCGGTGGCGGAACAGCGGCCACCTTGTCGAGCAGAACTGACGGACAAGGCCCGCGGCTTTGCCTGACAACTTCGGGTTTCCCCGGCCGACCGGGGAAACCGCCAGGGGCCTCAGACCCCGACGGCGGCCTTCAGGTCGGCGGCCCGGTCGGTGCGCTCCCAGGTGAACTCGGGGAGCTCGCGGCCGAAGTGGCCGTAGGCGGAGGTCTGGGCGTAGATCGGCCGCAGCAGGTCGAGGTCGCGGATGATCGCGGCCGGCCGCAGGTCGAAGACCTGCAGCACCGCGGCCTGGATGTCCTCGTCGGGCACCACGCCGGTGCCGAAGGTCTGCACGTAGACCCCGACGGGGGCGGCCTTGCCGATGGCGTAGGCGACCTGCGCCTCGCAGCGCCGGGCCAGGCCGGCGGCGACGACGTTCTTGGCCACCCACCGCATGGCGTACGCCGCCGAGCGGTCGACCTTGGAGGGGTCCTTGCCCGAGAACGCACCGCCGCCGTGGCGGGCCATGCCGCCGTAGGTGTCGACGATGATCTTGCGGCCGGTCAGGCCGGCGTCGCCCATCGGTCCGCCCACGACGAACTTGCCGGTCGGGTTGACCAGCAGCCGGTAGCCCTCGGAGGGGATGTCGAAACCGTCGAGCACCGCGTCGATGACGTGCTTCTTGATGTCGGCCTCGAGGGTCGGGTGGTCGATGTCGTCGGCGTGCTGGGTCGAGAGCACGACGGTGTCGACCCGGACGGGTCGGTCGTCGGCGTCGTACTCGATGGTGACCTGGGTCTTGCCGTCGGGCCGCAGGTAGTCGAGCGTGCCGTCCTTGCGGACCTCCGTCAGCCGCTGGGCGAGCCGCTGGGCGATCATGATCGGCAGCGGCATCAGCTCGGCGGTGTCGTCGCAGGCGTAGCCGAACATCAGGCCCTGGTCGCCCGCGCCGCGCTTGTCGAGCTCGTCGAGCGAACCGCCCGTCCGCGCCTCGTGGCCGTCGTCGACGCCGGCGGCGATGTCGATGCTCTGGCCGCCGATGGCGACCTGGACCCCGCACGAGTGGCCGTCGAACCCCTTGAGCGAGGAGTCGTAGCCGATGTCGAGGATCGTCTGCCGGACCAGCTCGGCGACGGGCGCATAGGCATTGGTGCGGACCTCACCGGCGACCACGACCAGACCCGTGGTGAGCAGCGTCTCCACCGCGGTCCGCAGGTTGACGGTGTCGGAGTCGTTCGCCATCAGGTAGTCGAGCACCGTGTCGCTGATCCGGTCGGCGATCTTGTCGGGGTGACCCTCGGTCACCGACTCCGACGTGAAGAGACGTCCTGTCACAGCTCGCTTCTCACTCTCTGGTCCGAGGGCATGCCCGTCGCCTCACCCTACCGGGCGTCCAGCATGCAAGAGCGGGGTCTCAAGCCCCGAATCGCCGCGCGACCTGGTCCCACACGACGTGGGCCAGCGCGGTCTTGGTGCCGTGGGGCACCTCGACGCGCTCCCCGTCGGCGGCCAGCACCACGGCCTGGTTGTCGGCGCTGCCGAAGACCGCTCCCCCGCTGACGTCGTTGACCACGAGCAGGTCGCAGCCCTTGCGGGCGAGCTTGGCCTCGGCCAGCTCGAGCACCGACCCCGAGTCGTCGCCGGTCTCGGCGGCGAACCCCACGACCACCATCCCGGGGCGCACCCGGTCACGGGCGACCTCGGCGAGGATGTCGGGGTTCTGCGCCAGCTCGATCGGCGGGGCCGAGCCGTCGCCGACCTTCTTGATCTTCGCCTCGCTGACCGACACCGGCCGGAAGTCGGCCGGGGCAGCGGCCATCACGACGGCGTCGGCGGATGCGGCCGCGCCCACGACGGCGTCGCGCAGCTGGCCGGTCGTCTCCACCCGCACGACCTTGACCCCGGCCGGGTCGGGCAGCTCGACGTTGGCGCTGACGAGGGTGACCTCGGCGCCACGGGCGGCCGCGGTCCGCGCCAGCGCGTACCCCTGTCGCCCGGAAGAGCGGTTGCCGAGGAAGCGGACGGGGTCGAGCGGCTCCCGGGTGCCGCCGGCCGAGACGACCACGTGACGTCCCGCCAGGTCGAGGCTGGTGTGGTCGCCGCCGGTCGCCGCACGGGCCAGGACGTCGACGCAGAGCTCGAAGATCTCGCCCGGCTCGGGCAGCCGTCCCTTGCCGCTGTCAGCGCCGGTGAGCCGGCCCTCGGCGGGCTCGAGCACGTGGACACCGCGCTCGCGCAGCGTCGCCACGTTGGCCACGGTGGCCGGGTGCTCCCACATCTCGGTGTGCATGGCCGGCGCGACCACGACGGGGCAGCGGGCGGTGAGCAGGGTGCTGGTCAGCAGGTCGTCGGCCATGCCGTGGGCGGCACGGGCCACCAGGTCGGCGGTGGCGGGTGCGACCACCACCAGGTCGGCGGACTGGCCGATCCGGACGTGGGGCACCTCGTGGACGTCTTCCCACACGCTGGTGCGGACCGGCTTCCCGGACAGCGCGGCCCAGGTCGCCTCGCCCACGAAGTGGAGGGCCGACTCTGTGGGCACCACCGTCACGTCGTGGCCGGACTCGGTGAGCAGGCGCAGCAGCTCACAGGCCTTGTAGGCCGCGATGCCGCCGGTGACCCCGAGAACGACACGAGGCCGCCCCCCGTCCGGGGAAGCGGCCACGTCGTCGGTGTGGGTCATGCGGGACCGGGCCCGATCACTCGCCCGCGGTGAAGGTCGCCTCGAGGGACGCCTGCTGGCGGGCCTCCTCCTCGGCGGCGAGCTCGGCCGGGTCGACCTGCTCGCAGGTGAGGAGGTCGTCGTTGATCTCGCGCAGCGCGATCGAGAGCGGCTTCTCCTGCACATGGGTGTCGACCAGCGGGCCGACGTACTCGAGCAGGCCCTCGCCCAGCTGCGAGTAGTAGGCGTTGATCTGCCGGGCGCGCTTGGCGCTGTAGAGGACGAGCTGGTACTTGCTGTCGGTCTTGGTCAGCAGCTCGTCGATCGGCGGGTTGGTGACGCCCTCGGCGGCGATGTTGGGTGCAGACACGCGTGAAGCCTCGCTCGGGATGGTCTCGGGGTTCAGGAGTCGGCGGACTCCTGCTGATGCTTCATCAAGGCTACCAACTCCTCCGCGGCAGCGTGAACTTCGTGGTTGACGATGGTCTCGTCGAACTCCGGCTCCGCGGCCAGCTCCTGGTGGGCCGTCTCCAGTCGGCGCGCCTGCTCGGCCTCCGACTCCGTGCCCCGGCCGATCAGCCGCCGCACCAGCTCCTCCCACGAGGGCGGCTTGAGGAAGACGAACAGCGCCTCCGGCATCGTGGCGCGCACCTGCCGGGCCCCCTGCAGGTCGATCTCGAGCAGCGCGGGCCGTCCCTCCGCGAGCTTCTCCTCCACGGCGAGGCGCGGCGTGCCGTAGCGGGCGGCACCGTGGACCTGGGCCCACTCCAGCAGCTCGCCCGCCGCGACCAGCCGGTCGAACTCGGTGTCGTCGACGAACCAGTAGTGGACGCCGTGCACCTCGCCCGGGCGGGGGCGGCGCGTCGTGGCGGACACCGAGATCCACACCTCGGGGTGGTGGTCACGGATGTCCGCGGCGACCGTCCCCTTGCCGACGGCCGTGGGGCCGGCGAGCACGACGAGCCGGGACCGACGCGGACCCGGCGCGGTCACGCTCCGGTGCCCGGCTGTCCGAACTCGCGCTCGAGCGCGGCGACCTGCTTGGCCCCCAGACCGCGGACGCGGCGGCTCTCGGCGATCCCGAGGCGTTCCATCACCTGACGGGCGCGGACCTTGCCGAGCCCCGGCATCGACTGCAGCAGGTCGAGGACCCGCATCTTGCCGATGACCTCGTTGTTCTCCCCCTCCTGCAGCACCTCGGAGATGGAGGCGCCGGAGTGCTTCAGGCGAGCCTTCACCTCTGCCCGTTCACGCCGGGATGCGGCGGCCTTCTCGAGCGCCGCAGCGCGCTGTTCTGGGGTCAGGGGCGGCAGGGCCACGGGCCTCGGGATCCCTTCAGAGTGGGGTCGGCAGCATGAGCGGCCCAATCTAGCCACGTCGCTCGCAGCCCTGCAATCGAGGCGGGGCGGGCCGACCGGCCTGCTCAGCGGTAGAGCGGGGTCTGGCAGACGTCCTTCGCCTGCTGCTGCACGCCCTCGTACGCCGCTGCCACCTCGCCGCTGGCCAGCTCGTCCGCGGCGCGGGCGATGGCACGCTGCTGTTCCTCGCTGACCCCCGGGGGCGGGTCGTCGGCGTCGTAGTCGGCCGGCTCGACGCCGGCGTCGTTCAGGGCGGCGTCCAGCCCGTCGAGGGCACCGATGAGCAGCTCCCACTCGTCGGCGATGTCGCGCGGCGCCTCCGCGGCGAGGTCGCGGAAGACCGGCAGCGCCCGCAGCAGCGTGGCCGGCGAGTCCTCGGCCATGATCTCGCTGAGCTCGACCTGCCGGTCCTCGACCTCTTCGCAGTAGTCGGCACGCACGTCCTCCGGGCTCTCGCTGCACCCCCCGAGCACGCCGAGGGACAGCACGCCGGCCACGGCGGCCCTGGCCACGACGACCCGGCGGTGCCTCACCGCAACGCCCCGGCCAGCTCGTCGTTGGCGCGCCTGACGGCGTCGGCGAGCGCCGCGGGGTCGGGCCCGTGGCGCAGCAAGCCGCGCGAGGAGCTGGGGACGACGGTCCCGGCAGTGTCGCCGAAGATCCGGCGTACGTCGGCGGTGGTGGCCCCCTGCTCCCCGAACCCGGGCGCCAGCAGCGGACCGTTGATCTCGAGCGACTCGTCGGTGTGCCCGATGGTGGCCCCGACCACCGCGCCGAAGGAGCCCAACGGATCGGCGCCCTCGTTGAGCCGCCGCAGCCGCTCCAGCACGAGCCCGGCGACGGTGCCTCCTCCAGCGGTGGTCGCGTGCTGGACCTCGGGCCCCTCCCTGTTGGAGGTGAGGGCGAGCACGAAGACCCCGGCGCCGTGGCGGCGCGCGGTGTCGATCATCGGGTCGAGCGACCCGAAGCCGAGGAAGGGGCTGGCGGTGACGGCGTCGGCGGCCAGCGGGGAGGACGGGTCGAGGTAGGCGTCGGCGTAGGCCTGCGACGTGGAGCCGATGTCGCCCCGCTTGACGTCGAGCAGCACCAGGGCGCCGGCGTCGCGCGCCGTGGCGATCACCTGCTCGAGCACGGCCACGCCGCGGCTGCCGAAGCGCTCGTAGAACGCCGACTGCGGCTTGACCACCGCCGTGTGGGGAGCCACGGCCTCGACCGCGGTCAGGGCGAACCTCTCCAGGCCCCCGACGTCGACGGGCAGTCCCCAGTCGGTCAGCAGCCCCGGGTGGGGGTCGATGCCGACGCAGAGCCGGCCTCGCTCGTGCAGGGCGGCGTGCAACCGGGTTCCGAACGTCATCGGGTCTCCTCCTCGATCGGCGCAGGGTCGTGGGCGAGCGCCGCGGCCAGCCGGGCCGCCGTCGTCGGGTCACGGAACAGGGCCGCCCCGACCTGCACCCCCACGGCGCCCAGGTCCAGCGCCGCACGGGCGTCGGCGGTGTCGGCGATGCCCCCGCAGGCGATCACGGGGGCGGCGGGGTCGGCGGCCAGCACCTCGGCGACGCAGCGCAGCGCCAGCGGCCGGATGGCGAGGCCGGACAGCCCCGCGGGGCGACCGTCCGGCATCGCCGCGGGCAGCGCGTTGCCGACGACGACCGCGTCGGCGCCCGCCTCGAGCACGCTCCGGGCGCTCTCGGCGACCCGCAGCAGGTCGGTGCGCAGCTTGGCGAGCACCGGCAGGCCGCGCGGCAGCTCGCGGCGTACGGCGGCCACGACCGAGGCGGCGTGGAACGGTTCGCGCACGTCGAAGACGCCGTCGCCGGCGACGTCGGGCGGGGAGAGGTTGACCTCGATCCCGGCGACCCCGGGCGCGAGGCCGATGCGCCGGGCCAGCTCGGCGTACTCACCGAGCGACCTGCCGACGACGGAGACGAAGACGGCGACCCGCTGCTGGGCCAGCCACGGCAGCTCCAGGGCGAGGAACTGGTCGAGGCCGGGGTTCTGCAGGCCCACGGCGTGCACGAGGCCGGACGGTGTCTCCAGCACGCGCGGCTGCGGACCCCCGGGCCGGGCCCCGACCGAGATCGAGCGGGTGACGAAGCCGCCGAGCACCGCCAGGTCGGCGAAGGCGGCCAGCTCGCGACCGGTGCCACCACAGCCGGAGGCCACCATCACGGGGTTGCGGAGCTCCAGCGTCATCCGGGCACCCCCAGGTCGGCCCAGGCCACCCGGTCGCCCCGGAAGACCGGGCCGTCGTGGCAGGCGCGGACCTGGCGGGTGTGGCCGCCCTCCCCCACCACCGGCACCGCGCAGCCCTGGCAGAGCCCGGTGCCGCAGGCGACCGGTTGCTCCAGGGCGACCTGGCTCCAGGCCCCGGCGTGCTCGGCGGCTGCGGCCACCGCGTGCAGGGTGGGCAGTGCTCCGGTCGCGTAGACGACAGCGGCGCCGGAGCGCTGGAGCGCGTCCTCGACCACGTCGGCGACGGTCCCGCGGCGGCCCACGGAGCCGTCGGCGGTGACCACGGTGACGGCGCGGGCCGACCGACGGGCCTCCAGGGCCGACAGCAGGTGGGCCTCGTCGCGCGCGGCGACGACCAGCGAGACCGGGCACCCACGCTCGCGGAGCCGTTCGGCGAGCGGGAACAGCGGCGCGGCGGCGTACCCCTCGCCGACGAGCAGGCAGTCCACCGGCTCCGTGGGGAGCGCGAACGGGCGCCCGAGGGGACCGCTGACGGCGAGCCGGGTGCCGGCCGGTTGGGCAGCGAGCCAGCTGCTCCCGGCGCCGCGCGGCTCCACGACCAGCTCGAGGGTCGCGCCGTAGCCACCGCTGGTCTTGAGCCGGTGGATCCAGTACGCGCGCGGGGCGAGCAGCTGCGGGTCGGTCGAGACGGCGACGAAGCTCCCCGGCCGGAACCGCTCGGGGATGCCGGGCGCGACCACCGTCAGGTGGTGGTGGGCACCGATCCGGCGGTTGTCGAGCAGCTCGCCCGCCACGTGCAGCGGCTCCCGTGGGGCTGTCGGCGTCGCTCTCATGCGATCCCGTGGAGGACCCGCCGCGGCCACCACGGCCCCGCGTAGACGAACCCGGTGTAGCCCTGGAGCAGGGTCGCGCCGGCGTCGAGCCGCTGCCGGGCGTCCTCGGGCGTGGTGATGCCGCCGACGCCGACCAGGGTCAGCTCCTCCCCCACGCGCTCGCGCAGCAGCCGCAGGACGGCGGCGGCGCGGTCGCGGAGCGGGCGTCCCGAGAGTCCTCCGGCGCCCACCTGCTCGACCCGGTGCGGGTCGCTGGTCAGGCCCTCGCGGGCGATCGTGGTGTTGGTGGCGATGACACCGTCGAGACCGGTGGCGGTCGCGAGGTCGGCGACCGCCAGCACGTCGTCGTCCGCCAGGTCGGGAGCGATCTTCACCAGCAGCGGCACCCGCCGCTCGGTCACGTCGTCGGCCGTGCGCCGCACCGTGGTCAGCAGTGGCTCCAGCCGTTCGACCGACTGCAGCGACCGCAGCCCCGGGGTGTTGGGCGAGGACACGTTGACCACCAGGTAGTCGGCGTAGGGCGCCAGCAGCCGGGCGCTCTTGGCGTAGTCGGCCGCCACGGCCGTCGCGTCGTCCTCGGGCACCACCTTCGTCTTGCCGATGTTGACCCCGAGGACGGTGGGGGTCTCGGGGGGCTCGGTCCTCGCGAGCCGGTGTCGGCGGGCGTCGAGCCGTCGCGCCACCGCCTCGGCCCCGTCGTTGTTGAAGCCCATCCGGTTGACGACCGCGCCGTCGGCGGGCAGCCGGAACAGCCGCGGCCGGGGGTTGCCGGGCTGCGGCTCCCCCGTGACGGTGCCGACCTCCACGTGCCCGAAGCCGAGGGCGGCGAGCGCGTCGATGCCCACGGCGTTCTTGTCGAAGCCCGCCGCGAGCCCGAGCCGGTTGGGGAAGCGGAGCCCCATCGCCGTCACGGGTGCCTCCGGGCGCCGGACCCGGGACAGCGCGGGGCGCGCCGCCCGGATCGCGCGGAACCCGAGTCGGTGGGCCCGCTCGGCGTCCAGCCGCGAGAACCCCTGGCGGAAGAGCAGGTCGTAGCTCACCGGTGGGTCCCGGCCCACTCCTGCAGCGACCTGACCCCGATCTCGCCCGCGCGCATCGCCTCGATGCCCTGCACGGCGGCGCCGAGTCCCTGCACCGTCGTGATGCAGGGGATGTTGGCCAGCACCGCAGCGGTGCGGATCTCGTAGCCGTCGGTGCGCGCCGACCCGCCGCTGCTCGCACCCGCGGGGGTGTTGACGACGAGGTCGATCTCGCCGTCGGCGATCAGCTGCACGGTCGTCGGCTCACCGGCGGGCCCGGTGCCCTCGAAGTGCTTGCGGACCACCCGGGCGTCGATGCCGTTGCGCCGCAGCACCTCCGCGGTCCCCTGGGTCGCGAGGATCTCGAAGCCGAGGTCGGCCAGGCGCTTGATCGGGAAGATCATCGTCCGCTTGTCGCGGTTGGCCATGCTCGCGAAGACCCGGCCCCGGGTCGGCAGCGGGCCGTAGGCGCCGGCCTGGGACTTGGCGAAGGCCCGCCCGAAGAACCCGTCGAAGCCCATCACCTCACCGGTGGAGCGCATCTCCGGGCCCAGGACCGTGTCGACGGTCTGGCCGTCCGCGGTCTTGAAGCGGTTGAAGGGCATCACGGCCTCCTTGACCGCGATGGGGGCGTCAGGCGGCAGGTCGCCTCCGTCACCCTCGGCAGCGAGCAGGCCGGCGGCACGCAACGACGCGATCGGCTCGCCGAGCATCACCCGCGCCGCCGCCTTGGCGAGCGGCACGGCGGTGGCCTTGGAGACGAACGGGACGGTCCGCGAGGCACGCGGGTTGGCCTCGAGCACGTAGAGCACGTCGGAGCCGAGGGCGAACTGGATGTTGATGAGGCCGCGGACACCCACCCCCCGGGCGATCGCCTCGGTGGCCTCGCGGATCCGGCGGACCTCCGAGTCGCCCAGCGTGATGGGGGGCAGTGCGCAGGACGAGTCTCCCGAGTGGATGCCGGCTTCCTCGATGTGCTCCATCACGCCGCCGAGGTAGAGCTCCTCGCCGTCGTAGAGCGCGTCGACGTCGATCTCGACGGCGTCGTCGATGAAGCGGTCGACCAGCACGGGCCGCTCGGGACTGATCGCGGTGGCACGTCCGATGTAGGCCTCCAGCGCCGCGTCGTCGTAGACGATCTCCATGCCTCGGCCGCCGAGGACGTAGGACGGCCGCACCAGCACCGGGTAGCCGATGGTGTGGGCGATGCCCTGGGCCTCCTCGAAGGATGCCGCCATCCCGTGCTTGGGCGCGGGCAGCCCGGCCTCGGCCAGCACCCGCCCGAAGGCTCCCCGCTCCTCGGCGAGGTGGATCGCCTCCGGGGTGGTGCCGACGATGGGCACGCCGGCGTCGGCCAGCCCTTGCGCCAGCCCCAGCGGCGTCTGGCCGCCGAGCTGGCAGATGACGCCCGCGATCGGCCCGGCCTGCTGCTCGGCGTGGACGATCTCCAGGACGTCCTCGAGGGTGAGCGGCTCGAAGTAGAGGCGGTCGGAGGTGTCGTAGTCGGTCGACACCGTCTCCGGGTTGCAGTTGACCATCACCGTCTCGTAGCCGGCCTCCCCGAGCGCCAGCGACGCGTGGACGCAGGAGTAGTCGAACTCGATGCCCTGGCCGATCCGGTTGGGCCCCGAGCCGAGGATCAGCACCGCCGGGCGCTCCCGCGGCTGGACCTCGCTCTCCTCGTCGTAGGACGAGTAGTGGTAGGGGGTCTGCGCCGCGAACTCCGCCGCGCAGGTGTCGACGGTCTTGTAGACCGGCCGGATCCCCAGCGCGTGGCGCACCCCGCGGACGACCGGCTCGTCCATGTTGCGGATCCTGCCGAGCTGCCCGTCGGAGAAGCCGTGGCGCTTGGCGAGCCGCAGCAGCTGCGGCGTCAGCTCGGGCGCGGTGATGAGCTCCTGGGCGATCTCGTTGAGCAGGCACAGCTGGTCCACGAACCACGGGTCGATGCCGGTGGCGTCGTGCACCTCCTCCGGCGTCGCGCCGGCGCGGATGGCGTCCATGACGACGCGCAACCGCCCGTCGTGGGGAGTGCGGGCATCGGCCAGCAACCGCTCCTTGTCGAGCTCGACGTGGCGGTGGCTCCAGTCGAAGGGGGCGTCACGGCTCTCCAGCGAGCGCAGCGCCTTCTGCAGCGCCTCGGTGAAGTTGCGACCGATCGCCATCGCCTCGCCCACCGACTTCATGTGGGTCGTCAGGGTGGGGTCGGCACCGGGGAACTTCTCGAACGCGAACCGCGGCACCTTCACCACGACGTAGTCGAGCGTCGGCTCGAAGCTGGCCGGGGTCTCCTGGGTGATGTCGTTGCGGATCTCGTCGAGGGTGTAGCCGATGGCCACCTTGGCGGCGATCTTGGCAATGGGGAAGCCGGTGGCCTTCGACGCCAGCGCGCTCGAGCGGGACACGCGTGGGTTCATCTCGATGACGACCACCCGGCCGTCCTCGGGGTTGACGGCGAACTGGATGTTGCAGCCGCCGGTGTCGACGCCGACCTCACGGATGATCCCGAGCGAGAGGTCCCTCAGCTTCTGGTACTCGCGGTCGGTCAACGTCATCGAGGGCGCGACGGTGATCGAGTCGCCGGTGTGCACGCCCATCGGGTCGAGGTTCTCGATGGTGCAGACGATGACCACGTTGTCGGCCTGGTCGCGCATCACCTCCAGCTCGTACTCCTTCCAGCCGAGGATCGACTCCTCCAGGAGCACCTCGCTGGTCGGGGAGGCCGCAAGCCCACCGCCGCCGATGCGGCGCAGGTCGGCCTCGTCGAAGGCCATCCCGGACCCCGAGCCGCCCATCGTGAAGGACGGCCGGACGACCAGGGGGTAGCCGAGCTCACCGGCGCCCGCGAGCAGGTCGTCGACGGTGTGGCAGATGACCGACCGGGCCACCTCCCCGCCCAGCCGCTCGACGATCCGCTTGAAGGACTCGCGGTTCTCCCCCCGGTGGATGGCCTCGATCGAGGCGCCGATCAGCTCGACGCCGTACTTGTCGAGGACACCGGCCTCGGCCAGCGCGATGGCGGTGTTGAGCGCCGTCTGACCGCCCAGGGTCGCCAGCAGCGCGTCGATCGGTCGGCCGGCGTCGAACTCGGCCGCGATCACCTTCTCGACGTACTCCGGGGTGATCGGTTCGACGTAGGTCGCGTCGGCGAACTCCGGGTCGGTCATGATCGTGGCCGGGTTGGAGTTGACCAGCACGACCCGCAGGCCCTCGGCCTTGAGCACGCGGCACGCCTGGGTTCCGGAGTAGTCGAACTCGCAGGCCTGGCCGATGACGATCGGCCCGGAGCCGATGACCAGGACGGACTGGATGTCGGTGCGCTTGGGCATCAGCGCCCACCCCCCATGAGGTCGCAGAACCGGTCGAAGAGGTACGCCGCGTCGTGCGGCCCGGCCGCGGCCTCCGGGTGGTACTGGACCGAGAAGGCACGGAGCTCGCCGTCCGCGTCGCGCAGCTCGAGTCCCTCCACGACGTCGTCGTTGAGACAGACGTGGGAGACGGTGGCCTCACCGAACCGGGTGCGGGTCGCCCCGTCGAGCGGGGCGTCCACGGCGAAACCGTGGTTGTGGGCGGTGACCTCGACCTTGCCGGTGGTGCGGTCCATCACCGGCTGGTTGATGCCGCGGTGGCCGTACGTGAGCTTGTAGGTGCCGAAGCCGAGGGCGCGGCCGAACAGCTGGTTGCCGAAGCAGATCCCGAAGTAGGGGATGCCGGCGGCCAACGCCCCCTGCAACAGCTCGACCTGGGCGGTCGTCGCGGCCGGGTCACCGGGTCCGTTGGAGAAGAAGAGCCCGTCGGGCGAGACCGCGAGCACGTCGTCGAGCGTGGCGGTGGCAGGCAGCACGTGGGTCTCGACCCCCCGCTCGGCCAGCATCCGCGGGGTGTTGGCCTTGATGCCGAGGTCGAGCGCGGCCACCGTGAACCGCTTGTCGCCGACGGCGGGGACCACGTAGGCCTCGGTCGTCGACACCTCGCTGCTGAGCTCGGTCCCGGCCATCTCGGAGGAGGCGAGCACCCGGTCGAGCAGGGCCCGCGGGTCGGTCTCCGTGGTGGAGATCCCGACCCGCATCGCCCCCCGCTCCCGGAGGTGGCGGGTGAGGGCGCGGGTGTCGACGCCGGAGATCCCCACCACGCCCTGCTCGCGCAACGCGTCGTCGAGGGAGCGGCGGGAGCGCCAGCTGCTGGGGATCCGGGCGGGGTCGCGCACGACGTACCCGCTCACCCAGATCCGGGAGGACTCGGGGTCCTCGTCGTTCATGCCGGTGTTGCCGACGTGCGGCGCGGTCATGACCACGACCTGGCGGTGGTAGCTGGGATCGGTGAGTGTCTCCTGGTAGCCGGTCATGCCGGTGGAGAAGACCGCTTCGCCGAAGGTCTCCCCCTCGGCGCCGTAGGAGTCGCCGCGGAAGGCGCGGCCGTCCTCGAGGACCAGGATCGCCGGGGAGCGCAGGGCGGGAGGATTCACCTGCGTCGTACCTCCTTCTCCGCCTCACGGGACGGATCGTTAAAGGATGTCGAGCACGGCGACCCTACCAGCGACCGGCCGCATCGGCGGTGTCGGCGGACCGGCGTGGACGGCCGGATGTGACGGCCCGACCAGCGGCTGACATACTGCGGGTACGTACCGCGAGTATGCCGAGGAGTGAGTCGTGCCCCGCACCCCCGTCCGCCCCGTCCGGGTCCGAGTCCTGTCCACGGTCGTCGAGGCGCTCACCGGCGCGCTGGTCGCGGCCGCGGCGCTGGTGGCGCTGCCCGCCCACGCCCAGCTGGCCATCCCGGTGCAGTGCTCCAACGGCAAGACCGTGCTCGAGTGGGACGACACGACCTACGACCTCGACGGGACGTGTGGCGTCGTGGTCGTCGCGGCCGACCGCACCACGGTCTCGATGCCGGCCGCCACGCGCCTCGTCGTGCGCGGGGAGGACAACGACGTCGATGCCAAGACGCTCACCGAGCTGGTCGTCGCGGGACACGACAACCGCGTCGCCTCCCCGTCGGTGCGGCGGCTGCGCCTCGCCTCCCCCGGCTCGGTCGCCGACGTCGAGGGTCTCGTCGAGCGGGCCGAGCTGCGGCGCAGCAGGGGCACCCTCCGGGCCCGTCAGGTGAGCGAGCTCCTCGTGCGCGGGAGCGGGCACGACGTGCGCGCCCGCCGCGGGTACCTCACCCGGGTACCCGGCGACCGCAGCGAGCTCGCCTTCGGCAGGCTGGAGGACCTGCGCGTCGCCGGCGACCGCAACACCATCCGGGTCCGTCGCGGCGCCACGGAGGTCAGCGTCGGGGGATCCGCCAACCGGGTCCGGGTCCGCCGCCGGGGCTGAGATCCGCCTGGGGCGACCGACCCATCCGTGAGCTGCGTCACTCCGAATCACTGACGACTTCTCGGGGCCCGACCCGAGGAGGTGACGACGATGACCAGTGAGCACGACGCCTGGGCCAGCCTCCACCCGCTGGCCGCGGCACGGCCGACCTCGGTCGAGACCTGCCCCTGCGGGCAGGACCTCGACGGCAGTCGCGGACGCCACTGCCCGCGGTGCGGTACGTCGATCGCCGCCCGTGCCGCGTGAGGCTGACCGGCCCACGGCCCCATCCCCGGTGGCCGGCGGGCGCCCGGCGCGCGGCGGCCCTGGTCCACCGCGCGACCGCCTGAAGGGAGGGGGACGAACCGCCCTTCGAGGCCTTCGTGTCGAGTGTCTACGTGCGCGACGTAGCCGAGTGGCGCCTCCCTCTTCCGGCAGACCCCGGTCCTGACGGCAGACTGACCGCATGGCACACGGGACCCACGACCACGCGGACGACCCGCGCAACCAGGAGATCCTGATCTGGGTCGACGGCACGCTCAAGCCCCGCGCCGAGGCGGTCGTCTCGGTCTTCGACTCCGGCTTCGTGCTCGGCGATGGCGTCTGGGAGGGGCTCCGCGTCCACCGCGGCCACCCGGCGTTCCTCGAGCGCCACCTCGACCGGCTGTGGCAGGGCGCTGCAACGCTCATGATCGACATCGGCATGTCGCGCACCGAGCTCACCCGGGCGATCTACCAGACGCTGGCAGCCAACCAGATGCGGGACGGCGTCCACGTCCGGCTGATGGTGACCCGGGGCGTGAAGTCGACGCCCTACCAGGACCCTCGCGTCACCGTGGGCCCGGCCACGGTGGTGATCATCGCCGAGCACAAGGAGCCGATGCCCGCGACGGTCAGCGAGGGCATCACCCTCTTCACGACCCACGTGCGCCGCGCGACCCCGGACACCCTCGACCCCAAGCTCAACGCCCACAGCAAGCTCAACGACATCACCGCCTGCATCCAGGCGTACACGGCCGGTGCCGACGAGGCGCTGATGCTCGACCCCCACGGATTCGTCGCGACCTGCAACTCCACCCACTTCTTCATCGTCACGCCCGAGGGCGAGGTGTGGACGTCCGACGGTCGGTTCTGCCTCGGCGGCATCACCCGCGGCAACGTGCTCGACGTGTGCCGGGCCGCCGGCATCCAGGCCCGCGAGACCACCTTCAGTCTCACCGACGTCTACGGCGCCGCCGAGGCCTTCGTCACCGGTACCTTCGCCGGGCTCGTCCCGGTCCGGGCGGTCGACGGCCGCACCATCGGCGCCGGCAGCCGGGGCCCGGTCGTGGAGCGCCTGCAGGGGCTCTACGCCGACCACGTCACCGCCGACGTCGCCGACCGGGTCGCGCCGTGACAGACACCCGGCTCGCGATGTGGTCAGGCCCGCGCAACATCTCCACGGCGATGATGCGGGCCTGGGAGAACCGGCCCGACACGGTCGTGGTGGACGAGCCGTTCTACGCGTCGTACCTCCACGCGACGGGGGCCGACCACCCGGCACGGGAGGAGGTCATCGCCTCGCAGCCCACCGACCCGGCTGAGGTCGTCGCCGGACTGCTCGCTCCACTGCCGCCGGGAGTGACGGTCCACTACGCGAAGCACATGACCCACCACCTCGCGCCGGACGCGGACCTGTCCTGGCTCGCCGAGTTCCGCACCGCGCTCCTGATCCGTGAGCCGCGGGAGGTCGTCGCCTCCTACGTGCGGGCCCGGGAGGCGTGCGAGCCGGAGGACATCGGGCTGCTCCAGCAGGTCCGGCTCCTCGACCACCTCGACGCACCTCCGCCGGTCATCGACGCTGCCGACTTCCTGCGTGACCCCGAGGGGCACCTGCGCTGGCTCTGCGACTGGCTCGGCATCGACTTCACCGACCGGATGCTGTCGTGGCCGGCGGGACCGCGCGACACCGACGGCGTCTGGGCCCCCCACTGGTACGACGCGGTCTGGGCCTCGACCGGGTTCGAGCCGCACCGCCCGCGCGTCGTCGACCTCGACGCCCACGACGCGGCGGTCGCCGAGGCCTGCCGGCCGGCCTACGAGCGGCTGCGCGAGCTGCGGGTCCGGCTCTGACTCGCTGCCGAACGATGCCACGAGGCGCACTCCCGTGCCGCGGGTCGTGCGCTCCCTCCTCGCCGTAGCCGGAAGGACCCGACGTCGTCTCGCGGTCGCCGCCCCCGCGTGAGAGGTCAGCCGTCACCGGAGCTCGGTCCTTCGGCCTACGACCCGGCGAGGCGCGCCCCCGGGGTCAGCAGAGCTTGCCGTCGAGGACGGTCGCCCTCCCCCGCAGGAACGTCGCCACGACCCGGCCGGGCAGCTCCATCCCGGCGTACGGCGTGTTGCGCGACAGCGACGCGGTGTCGGCGGCCTCCACGACCCGGCGCACCGAGGGGTCGTAGAGCACCACGTTGGCGGGCGCGCCCTCGACCAGCGGCTGTCCGTGGTCGGCCACCCGTCCGATCCGCGCCGGGGCGTGGGACATCCGCTCCGCGACGCCCCGCCAGTCGAGCAGTCCCGCGTCGACCATCGTCTCCTGGACGATCGACAGCGCCGTCTCCAGACCGAGCATCCCGAACGCCGCCGCGGCCCACTCGCAGTCCTTGTCCTCGTGGGGGTGCGGCGCGTGGTCGGTGGCGACGATGTCGATCGTGCCGTCGGCGAGCCCCGCGCGCAGCGCCTCGGCGTCGGCGGCGGTACGCAGCGGCGGGTTGACCTTGTAGATGGGGTTGTAGGTCGCGGCCAGCTCGTCGGTCAGGAGCAGGTGGTGGGGACACACCTCCGCGGTGACGTTCCAGCCCTGCTGCTTGGCCTGTCGCACGATCTCGACCGACCCGGCGGTCGAGACGTGGCACACGTGCAGGCGCGAGCCCACGTGGGCGGCGAGCAGGCAGTCGCGCGCGATGATCGCCTCCTCCGCGACGGCCGGCCATCCGGCCAGGCCGAGGCGGCCCGAGAGCTCGCCCTCGTTCATCTGCGCGCCCTCGGTGAGCCGCGGCTCCTGGGCGTGCTGGGCCACGACCCCGTCGAAGGCCTTCACGTACTCGAGCGCCCGCCGCATCAGGACGGCGTCGCTGACGCACTTGCCGTCGTCGGAGAACACCCGGACGCGAGCGGCGGAGTCGGCCATCGCACCGAGCTCGGCGAGCCGCTCCCCCGCGAGGCCGATGGTGACCGCGCCGACGGGGTAGACGTCGCAGTAGCCGGCCTCCCGGCCCAGCCGCCACACCTGCTCGACGACCCCGGCCGTGTCGGCCACGGGCTCGGTGTTGGCCATCGCGTGCACCGCGGTGAAACCGCCGCGGGCCGCGGCCTGGGTGCCGGTGAGCACCGTCTCGGCGTCCTCGCGACCGGGCTCGCGCAGGTGGGTGTGGAGGTCGACGAGGCCGGGCAGGGCGACCAGGCCGGTGGCCTCGACGGTCTCCACCGGGCCCTCGGGCTCGACGGCGTCCCCGACGGCGGCGATGACGCCGTCACGGAGGAGCAGGTCGGTCGGGTCGCCGCCGAGGATCGAGGCTCCCCGGATCAGGTAGGTGGTCACGCGGAGGCCTCCTGGGTCGCGTCGGGCAGGTCGTCGTGCTCGCT
Organism: Nocardioides coralli; assembly: GCF_019880385.1. Classification (NCBI taxonomy): domain Bacteria; kingdom Bacillati; phylum Actinomycetota; class Actinomycetes; order Propionibacteriales; family Nocardioidaceae; genus Nocardioides; species Nocardioides coralli. The sequence continues at coordinate 1,571,130 of NZ_CP082273.1, read as the reverse complement.
CTCCGAACCGCTCAGCAGCAGGTAGAGCACCGCCATCCGGACGGCGACACCGTTGGTCACCTGCTCGACGATCACCGACCGCGCGGAGTCGGCGACGTCGGCGGTGATCTCCATGCCGCGCACCATCGGACCGGGGTGCATGACGATCGTGTGCTCCTGCAGCGTGGCCATCCGGCGCCCGTCGAGGCCGTAGCGCCGGGAGTACTCCCGCGCCGTCGGGAAGAAGGCGGCGTTCATCCGCTCGGCCTGGACGCGCAGCATCATCACGACGTCGGCCTTGGGCAGCACCGCGTCGAGGTCGTAGGACGTCTCGACCCCCCAGGTGTCGACCCCCACCGGGAGCAACGTCGGCGGGGCCACCAGCGTCACCTCGGCCCCCAGCGTCTGCAGCAGCAGGGCGTTGGAGCGCGCCACCCGCGAGTGCAGCACGTCACCGACCACCGCCACGCGGCGACCGTCCAACGACCCGAGGTGGCGCCACATGGTGAAGGCGTCGAGCAACGCCTGCGTGGGGTGCTCGTGGGTGCCGTCGCCGGCGTTGACCACGCTGGAGTGCACCCAGCCGGAGTGAGCGAGCCGGTGCGGGGCCCCCGAGGCGCCGTGGCGGACGACCACGGCGTCGGCGCCCATCGCCTCGAGCGTCAGCGCCGTGTCCTTGAGCGACTCGCCCTTGGACAGCGAGGACCCCTTGGCCGCGAAGTTGATGACGTCGGCGGAGAGCCGCTTGGCGGCGGCCTCGAAGGAGATGCGGGTCCGGGTGGAGTCCTCGAAGAACAGGTTGACCACGGTCCGGCCGCGCAGCGCGGGCAGCTTCTTGATCGGCCGGTCGGCCAGCGCCCGCATCTCGGCAGCGGTGGTGAGGACCAGCTCGGCGTCCTCGCGGCTCAGGTCGGCCGCGGACAGCAGGTGGCGCCTCATGCGTCGGCCCCCTCGATGGTCACGGAGTCCTCGCCGTCGATCTCGGCGACGGTGACCCGCACCCGCTCGACGAGCGAGGTGGGCAGGTTCTTGCCGACGAAGTCGGCGCGGATCGGCAGCTCGCGGTGGCCGCGGTCGACCAGCACCGCCAGCCGGACCGCGGCCGGCCGCCCGATCTCGGTGAGGGCGTCGAGCGCGGCGCGGATGGTGCGGCCCGAGAAGAGCACGTCGTCGACCAGCACCACGGTGCGGTCGTCGATGCCGTCCCCCGGGATCTCGGTGTGGAGCAGCGTCCGCGCCGGCTTGAGGCGCAGGTCGTCGCGGTACATCGTGACGTCGAGGGAACCGACGGGCACCTCGGTGCCCTCGACCTCGGCGATGCGGGCCGCGACCCGCTCAGCGAGCGGTACGCCGCGGGTGGGGATCCCCAGCAGCACCAGGTCGCCGGCGCCCTTGTTGCGCTCGAGGATCTCGTGGGAGATGCGGGTGAGGGCCCGCGTGACGTCGCGGGCGTCGAGGACGGTGCGACCGGTCGTCGGCGCCTCGGGGTGAGGGGCAGGCATGCTGCCGGACCTCCTTCTCCGCCTCACGGGACGGCTCGTTAAAGGATGTCGATCGCGTGCACTCTAGCCCACGCGGGCCGGGATCAGAGCAACGTGGCCATTCCCGCGCAGGCCTTGAGCCACGCAGCCCGGGTGCCGTCGCTGAGCATCGCGTAGGGCACGACCGAGCCGGACACCAGCACCGGGTCGTAGGGCACCCGGTAGACCGCCTTGGTCCGCTGCTCGTAGACCTGCACCAGGTCGTGGGCCAGCTGCTCGTCGACGTGGGAGGAGGGGTCGGAGAGGACGGTGACCGTCTTCTGCTTCAGGCCCTCCCACCCGGCGTCCTGCAGGGCGTCGAGCATCCAGAGCCCGGAGTAGCCGGTGTCCTCGCGCACCGTGGAGGTGACCACCAGCAGGTCGGCCGCGCCGGCCGCGGCGAGCCAGTTCTCGGCACGCATGTTGTTGCCGGTGTCGACCAGGATCACCCGGTAGAAGCGCTCCAGCAGCTTGTGGACCGCCGCGAAGTCCTGTGCCCGGATCATGCCGGTGACGTCGGGCCGCTCGTCGCTGGCGAGGATGTCGAAGTGGGCGTCTCCCTGCGAACGCACGAAGGCCCCGAGGTCGCCGATGCGGGCCTGGTAGACGTCGTTGAACTTCTCCAGGTCCTCGAGCAGCTCCCGGGTGGTGTTGCGGTGGGCACTGCGGTGGCCGCGGATGCCGAGCGTGCCGCGGGTCTCGTTGTTGTCCCAGGCCACGATGCCGCCACCGCGCACCGTGCCGAAGGTGTAGCCGGCGGCCAGCACGCCCGTGGTCTTGGCTGCGCCGCCCTTCGGGTTGAGGAAGGCGATGGTGCGGGGGCCGTCGAAGTCGCGCTGGATCGCGCGGCGGTCCTTGGCATGCTGCAGCTCGGCCGGGCTCATCCGCGGCGCGATCGCGCCGCCGGTCCACCGGCGCACGCGTCCGCGCCAGCCCCACGTGGCCGGGCCGAAGTCGGTCTGGTCGGACCGGCGGTCGAGGAAGTCGGTGGCCGACATGAACCGCTGCACCGTCGCGTCCTCGGCCCCGTCGTCCGTGGAGGGCGCGGTGTCCGGGGCGGCTGTCGCCGCAGCCTGTGCCGCACCGGCCGGCGGCGTGGCGGGGGCGGCGGACGGGGCGACGGACGGGGCCATGGGGGCGCGCTCGGGCACGGGCTGCGTCGCCGCGGCCGGGCCGGTGGTCGCCGGCGTCGTCGGCGCCGGCGGGGCGGCCGGCGCCTGCTGCTCCGGTGCGACGTCGGCGCGGGGGGTGCTCGGGACCGGCCACGAGCCGGAGCCCACGGGGGCCTGCGGGCCGGCGGGCGTGGCAGGGGTGGGGGGCGCGAGCGGCTGCCGCGAGGCCACCGGGTCCGGTTGGGCAGGCGTCTCTCCCGGCAGCGGTCCGGTCAACGGGTCGTGGTGGGGCAGCGGGGGTGCGACCTCGCTGCGGTGGGCGTCGTACGCCGCCAGCTCCTCGGGCGTGTAGAGCCGGTCGCTGGTGTCGGGCTCCGTGTCGTGCCAGGTGTCCGCGCGATGGGCGGGGTACTCGTCAGCCATCCGAGACTCCTTCGATGGGCTCCGGGGAGGTGGGCTCCGGGAAGTGGCCGCCTGTCAGCCTAGCCCGCCTGTTGCTCCTGGCCATCATGACCACCTGGCGACCTCCGCAAACCCCCGGAGCGGCGTGGGTGCCGGTCGTCGGCGCAGGCCAGGCGCCTGCTCTGGCCGCTGGGGCCCTCAGCGCAACGAGGACACCGCGACGTCGACCGCCCGGTGGAAGGTCGGGTAGGCGTAGTGCATCGAGGCCAGCCGCTCCAGCGGCACCTCGGCGTGCACGGCGAGCGCCAGCAGGCCCAGCACCTCTCCCCCGCTGGGCCCCACCGACGTGGCCCCCACGAGCACCCCGCGGTCGGCGTCGGCGACGAGCTTGAGCAACCCCTCGGCGCCGGCCTGGTGGATCCAGCCGCGGCTGGACTCGGGCAGCTCGGCACGCCCGACCCGGACGTCGATGCCGGCGTCGCGCGCCTGCGCCTCGGTGAGCCCCACGGCCCCGACCTCGGGGTCGGTGAAGGTCACGTGGGTCACCGCGCGGTAGTCCGCGGACCCGGGGCGTCCGAGGACGTCACGGACGACGACGTCGGCCTGGTACATGGACACGTGCGTGTAGGGGCCCCGGCCGGTGATGTCGCCAACGGCCCACAGCCGGTCGGCGAGGCGCTGCCGGTCGTCGACGTCCAGCGAGTCGGCCTCCGGGTCGAGCCCGACGGTCTCCAGACCCAGACCGGCGAGGTTGGGGGTGCGCCCGGCCGCGACGAGCAGCTGCTGGACCCGGATCTCGCCGTCGCTGGTGTGGACGACGAAGTCGCCGTCGTGCTCGACGCGGTCGACCTGCACCCCGGTCCGGACGTCGATGCCCTCGTCGGCGAAGACCCTGGCCAGGGACTCCCCGGCCTCGGGCTCGTCGCCCCCCAGCAACCCGTCGGCCATCTCGAGGAGGGTGACCTCCGTGCCGAACCGGGCGAACACCTGCGCCAGCTCGCACCCGATGGGGCCACCACCCACGACCGCCAGCGAGGTGGGCAGCTCCGTGACCCGGACGACCTCGCGGTTGGTCCAGAACGGTGTGCCCGACAGGCCCTCGACAGGGGGAACGGCCGGCGAGGTACCGACGTTGAGGACGACCCCCCGACGCCCCACGTACTCGTCCTCACCCACGCGCACCGTCCCCGGGCCCGTGAGCGTGCCCTCGCCGCGCACGATGCGGACGCCGGCGGCCTCCAGACGCTCGGCGTGCGAGTCGTCCTGCCAGTGGTCGGTGGCCTGCTTGTCGATCCGGCGCGCCACCTGCTCCCACGCCGGCGTGACGCTCGCAGTGCCGGCGAGCTGCCCGACCCTGCGGGCCTCGGCGAGCGCGTTGGCGGCGCGGATCATCATCTTCGACGGGACGCAGCCGTAGAACGGGCACTCCCCGCCGACGAGGTCGCGCTCGATGCCGACGACGTCGAGCCCCTCCTCCGCCAGCTTCTGGGCGGCGTACTCGCCACCGGGACCGAGCCCGACGACCACCAGGTCGACGTCGTACGTCGTCATCCGGGACCTCGCGCTCAGGACCGGGAGAGGTGGCGGGCGCGGGCGAAGGCGTAGACGCCGTAGCAGGCGATGCCGACCGCGACCACGACCAGCAGGAGCTGCCCGAACGGCGCGTCGGCCAGCCGCTGCAGCGCCTGGTCGAGGCCACCGGACTTCTTGGGGTCGTGCGTGAGGGCAGCCCAGCCGAAGAGGCCCCCGATGACCGCGATCGCCAGCCCCTTCGCGATGTAGCCCACCTTGCCGATGACGCGGAGCGCGGTCCCGGTGTCGCCGCTGCGGCCCTCGCCGTCGATCTTCTCGAGGAACTTGTCGCTGATCCCCTGGTAGGCGTGGTGCCCGCCGTAGCCGAGGACGCCCAGCCCAACCAGCCCGACGATCAGCTGACCGCCGGGCATCCCCATGAGCTGGGCGGTGAGACCGTCGGTGCCGCTGCCGGACTTGCTGTCGCCGAGCGCCACCTTGAGGGCCGAGAAGCCGAGCGCGCCGTAGACCGCGGCCTTCAGCAGCGAGGCGGCCTGCTTGCGCTTCTTGTCGGCGCCGTCCTCCTGGCGGTGGCCCTGCCAGGCCTGGAGCAGGCGCCACACCACGAGCAGCAGCAGGCCGAGCGCGACCAGCCACACCAGCACGGCACCCACCGGCTGGTCGGCCAGGGCGTGCATGGCCCCGGTGCTGGAGGCGGAGGTCTTGCGCTCGCCGAAGGCGATCTGCAGCGCCAGCCACCCGATGACCAGGTGCACGAGCCCGTAGGCGACCAGGCCTGCCCGGACGGCGTGGTCGAGGGCGTCGCTGTGGTGCGCCTGCTTGGCGGCGCTGCTGAGGTCCATGTTGGCGAGACTAGTGGGCGCCAGGGAGCGTCGGCTCACCCGGACGAGGCACTGTCAGCCGGCGAGGGAGGACTTGTCGCGCTGCAGGGCGCCGAGCACTCCGTTGACGAACTGGGGGGACTCGTCGGTCGACAGGTCCCGCACCAGCGCCATCGCCTCGGTCACGGCCACCGTGTCCGGCACGTCCTCGACGTGCAGCAGCTCGAACAGGCCGATGCGGAGGACGTTGCGGTCGACGGCCGGCATGCGCGCCAGCGACCACCCCTGGGCGTACTGCGTCAGCAGCTCGTCGATGCGTGGCCGGTGCTCGGCGACGCCGCGGACGAGGAACGCCGTGTAGTCGTTCGTGGGCCCCTCGCCCTCGGCGATGGCCCGGTCGAGGGCGTCGACGGGGTCCTCGCCGCGCAGCTCGGAGGCGAAGAGGATGTCGAGGGCCCGCTTGCGGGCCTTGGAACGGGCAGGCACGGTGTGCGGTTCAGCCCTTCACACGGCCGAGGTAGGAGGAGTCGCGGGTGTCGACCTTGACCCGCTCGCCCTGGTCGATGAAGAGCGGCACCTGGATCTGGTGACCGGTCTCCAGGGTGGCCGGCTTGGTGCGGCCGGTGGCGGAGTCGCCGGCCACGCCGGGCTCGGTGAAGCTGATCTCCATCTCGACCGACGGCGGCAGCTCGATGAAGAGCACCCTGCCCTCGTTGGTGGCGACGATCGCCTCGTTGTTCTCGAGCAGGAAGTTCTTGGCCTCACCCACGATGGCCGGGTCGATCTCGAGCTGCTCGTAGCTCTGGACGTCCATGAAGACGTAGGACGTGCCGTCGTTGTAGAGGTACTGCATGGTGCGGCGGTCGACCGTGGCGGTCTCGACCTTGGTGCCGGCGTTGAAGGTCTTGTCGACGATCTTGCCCGACTCGACGTTCTGGATCTTGGTGCGCACGAACGCCGGGCCCTTGCCGGGCTTCACGTGCTGGAACTGCAGGACGGACCAGAGCTGCCCGTCGATGTTCAGCACCATGCCGTTCTTGAGGTCGTTCGTCGTCGCCATGGGCGGGAGGATATCCGGGGGCCGGCCCGGGCTCCTAAACGGTGTGACCGCCCCGAGGCGGCCGCTCAGCCGTCGGCCGACGCCACGCGCTCCAGCGCCACCCGGTAGCCCTGGATGCCCTGGCCCGCGATGGTCGCCACCGCGTGCGGCTCGACCACCGAGGTGTGGCGGAACCCCTCCGGGCGCTGCTTCGGGTCGGAGATGTGCACCTCGACGAGCGGGGCGGTCAGCTGGGCGCACGCATCGTGGAGCGCCCACGAGTAGTGGGTCCAGGCGCCGGCGTTGAGCACGACGGGGGTGCGGTCGTCGGCAGCGCTGTTGAGCCAGTCGAGCAGCTCGCCCTCGTGGTTGGTCTGCCGTGCCTCCACCTCCAGGCCCAGCTCCTCGCCCCACGCGACGCACAGCCGGGCCAGCTCGTCGTGGGTGGTGGTGCCGTAGATCTCAGGCTGCCGCCGGCCGAGGCGGCCGAGGTTGGGGCCGTTGAGGACCAGGACACGGGTCATGCCGCACCTCCTGCGATCGCGTCGTAGGCCGCCCGCAGGTGCTCCTCGGACGGCCCCTCCAGGATGACCGGGTCGGCGAGGCCGCGCAGCACGACGAAGCGGAGCCGGGATCCCCGGGCCTTCTTGTCGACCTTCATGGTGGCGTGCAGCTCCTCGAAGGAGGCCGCGTCGTAGCTCGTCGGGAGCCCGACCCGTGCCAGCACGTCCCGGTGTCGTGCCACCACCTCGGGCGCCAGCACCCCTGCGCGGCCGGCGAGCTCGGCCGCGTAGACGCACCCGACTGCGACGGCGTCGCCGTGGCGCATCCGGTAGCCCTCGTGACGCTCGATGGCATGGCCCAGGGTGTGTCCGTAGTTGAGGACCTCCCGGCCCGGGTGACCACCGCTGCCGCCGGTCTCCCGCAGGTCTGCCGTGACGACGTCGACCTTGACGCGGACCGCCCGCTCGACCAGCTCGCGCACCACGGGGCCGTGGGGGGTCAGGTCGCCGGGCTCGTGCTCCTCCACGAGCTCGAGGATGGCGGGGTCGGCGATGAAGCCGCACTTGACGACCTCCGCCAGCCCGGCGGCGAGGTCGGCGGGCGGCAGCGTGTCGAGCGTGGCCAGGTCGCAGAGCACGCCGCCGGGCTCGTGGAAGGAGCCCACCAGGTTCTTGCCCGCGGCGGTGTTGATGCCGGTCTTGCCGCCGACAGCCGCGTCGACCATGCCGAGCAGGGTGGTCGGCACGTGGACGACGCGCACGCCCCGGAGCCAGGTCGCGGCCACGAACCCGCCCAGGTCCGTCACCGCGCCCCCACCGACCGTGACCACGGCGTCGGAACGGGTGAAGCCGTGCTCGCCGAGGAGCTCCCAGCAGCGCTGGGCGACCTCGGCGGTCTTGGCGGCCTCGCCGTCGGGCACCGGGACCGCCAGCACCTCGACGTGCGGCGCGAGTGCCTCCACCACGGGCCGAGCGTGGTCGGTTTGCGGCTCGGCGTGGACCACCGCGACCCGCTCCACGCCACCGCCGAGCAGCGACGGGAGCCGGTCGAGGAGGTCCCGGCCGACGACCACGTCGTACGGCGAGGTCCCGGCGACGTGCATCACGGTCTCGCTCATCCGAGCAGCTCCCGGATCTCCCGGGCGATGTCGTCCGGGTCGCGGCCGTCGGTGTCGACGACGTGGTCGGCGACCGCCTCGTAGACGGGCGTGCGTTCGTCGAGCAGCGACTTGATCCGCGCGCGAACGTTGCCGAGCAGCAGCGGCCGGCCCACGCCGAGCCCGACCCGCTTGACGGCGTCCGCGAGCCCGACGCGGAGGAAGACGACCGGGTGGTCGGCCAGGCGGTCGCGGGTACGGGGGTCCAGCACGGCCCCACCGCCCAGCGCGAGGACGCCGTCGTGCTGCTCCAGCGCGTCGCTCACGGCGACCACCTCCAGCTCCCGGAACCGCTGCTCACCGTCGTCGACGAAGATGTCGGAGATGGTGCGGCCCTCCCGCGCCTCGATGTCGGCGTCGGTGTCGCGGACGGGGAGGTCCCAGGCACGGCCGAGCAGCTCCGCGACCGTGGTCTTGCCCGCCCCCATCGGCCCGACGAGGACGACGCGTGGTCCGCTCACCTGAACCTCAGGGTGTCGAGGTAGCTCTCGGCGTTGCGGCGGGTCTCGGGGAGCGAGTCGCCCCCGAACTTCTCCAGCACCGCGTCGGCGAGCACCAGCGCCACCATCGCCTCCGCGACGATGCCGGCGGCCGGCACCGCGCACACGTCCGAGCGCTGGTGGTGGGCGGTGGCCTCCTCCCCCGTGGCGACGTCGACCGTGCGCAGCGCCCGGGGCACCGTCGCGATCGGCTTCATCGCGGCGCGCACCCGCAGCACCTCGCCGGTGGTCATCCCACCCTCGGTGCCGCCGGACCGTCCCGACGTACGTCGCAGCCCGGTCGCGGTCGGCACGATCTCGTCGTGGGCACGCGAGCCCGGGGTCGCCGCCAGCTCGAAGCCGTCGCCGACCTCGACGCCCTTGATCGCCTGGATCCCCATGAGGGCACCCGCCAGCCGGGCGTCGAGCCGCCGGTCCCAGTGGACGTGCGAGCCGAGCCCTGGCGGCAGTCCGTGGACCACGACCTCGACCACGCCGCCCAGCGTGTCGCCGTCCTGGTGGGCCTGGTCGATCGTGGCGACCATCTGCTTGCTCGTGTCGGGGTCGAGGCAGCGCACCGGGTCGTCGTCGAGCCGCGCGACGTCGTCGGGACCCGGGACGACGCCGGCCGGGACCCGCACGCCACCGAGCTCGACCACGTGGGACACGACGCGGGCGCTGACCGCCTGGTCGAGGAAGTTGGTGGCCACCCGACCGAGGGCGACCCGGGCCGCCGTCTCACGGGCCGAGGCCCGCTCGAGGATCGGACGGGCCTCCTCGAAGGCGTACTTCTGCATGCCGACCAGGTCGGCGTGGCCGGGGCGCGGCCGGGTGAGCGCGGCGTTTCGCGCGAGCGACTCGAGCTCGGCAGGGTCGACGGGGTCGGCGGACATCACCCGCTCCCACTTCGGCCACTCGGTGTTGCCGACCTGGATCGCCACCGGGCCGCCCTGGGTGCGGCCGTGCCGGACGCCTCCGATGATGCTGACCTCGTCCTGCTCGAACTTCATGCGCGCGCCACGGCCGTAGCCCAGTCGACGCCGTGCGAGCGCCTCGGCGATGTCGTCGGAGGTCACCGCGACGTGGGCGGGAAGACCCTCGAGGATCGCGACCAGGGACGGGCCGTGGGACTCGCCCGCAGTGAGCCAACGCAGCATGCCGCAAGTCTTTCACGTCCGAGCCCAGCCACCTCTCCCGCGCCTGCGCGGCGAGAGGTGGCAGTTCCTTCGCGATCCCCCGGTGGTTGAGGTGCGAGCGCAGCGAGCCTCGAAACCCGGGGCGTCAGCTCGAGAACCACGCCGTGGCGGCCGGGCCGAGCACGATGCCGATCAGGGCGCCGATGATCATGAACGGGCCGAACGGGAAGGCGGACCTGAGCAGCGAGCGGTCCCACCGCACGACGGCGAGCAGCAGACCGGGGATCCCGAAGACCAGGAAGCCGGCGTACAGGCCGACGGCGAGCTCACCCCATCCGAGGTGTCCGAGGGCGAAACCCAGCAACGCCGCCAGCCTCACGTCGCCGAAGCCCATGCCCGCGGAGTGCACGAACCACAGCACCCAGTAGAACGACCGCGCGACCACCAGACCGATCGCGGCGCGCAGCACGTCGGTGTGGTCGCCGCTCAGGGCCCACCCCAGGAGGCCCACGACCACGCCGTATGCCGTGGCGGGCAGCACGATCCGCGAGGGCAGCAGCCGGGTGTGCCAGTCGATGACCGCGAGGGCGGTGCAGACCGGGACCACCGGCAGCAGGGCCACCAGCCACCAGTCCCACCCGACGGCGAGCGCGATCACCGCCCCGGCAGCACCGGATCCCAGCGCGGATCGCCACCGCTGGCCTCTCCGGGAGGCGACGTCGACGTAGAGCGGCTTGGGGTCCTCGTCCTCGGCGCTCTCGTCGTGCTCCGGCTCAGGGAGCGCCCGGATGAGGGTGGGGACGAGCAGCCCCGCCGCAGCCGTCGCCACACCTGCCAGGAGCACGAGCAGCACGGTCACCGCGACCTCCCCAGCGCGGCCTCACCGGCGGCGCGCATCTCGGCCAGGGGCGCGGCGAGCCCGGTGAACAGCGAGAACTGCAGGGCCGCCTGGTGGACGAGCAGGTCGAGCCCCGTCACCAGGGGCCGGTCACCGGCTGCGGCGACCAGGGGGGTGGGCCAGGGGTCGTAGACGACGTCGAACAGCGCCGGGACCCCGGCGCACCGGGCCACGAGGCCCGGCGACTGGGCCTCGGCCGGGATCGTGGACACGACGAGGTCACCGACGACGTCGTCGGTCTCGAGGGAGCCCACGCGCACCGCGGGCCGCGCACGGTGGGCGTCGATCGCCGCGAGCGTCTCGGCGGCACGCGCCGGCGACCGCACCAGGAGGGTCAGCGAGCCGGCGCCGAGCTCGCAGAGCGCCAACGCGGTCGACGCGGCCGTGGCGCCACCTCCGAGGATGGTCGCCACCACCGGCGGCGAGGGAAGCCGTTCGCGGAGCGCCGCCACCGCGCCGGGTACGTCGGTGTTGTCGGCGGACCACCCGGCCGTGCCACGGACCAGCGTGTTGGCCGCCCCCGCCAGCTCCGCCACCGGAGAGGCCTCGGCGGCGACGTCGAGCGCCTCGCGCTTGAGCGGCATGGTCACCGACAGCCCACGCCACTCCTCGCCGAGCCCGGCCACGAGCCCCTCCAGTCCCCCCGCCGCGACCCGGAGCGCGTCGTAGCGCCAGTCGAGGCCGGTGGCGTCGTACGCCGCCCGGTGCAGGACCGGTGACAACGAGTGGGCGACCGGGTCCCCCAGGACGGCGCAGCGCATCGCTCAGCAGGCGCCCTGCGACTCGTTCTCGCAGTACTCCCGCAGCTCGTTCTTGTAGGTGAGGAACTCGTCGTAGCTCTCCGCGAACTTGGTCTCGCCGGTGCGCAGGTTGACCGTGACGTAGTAGAACCAGCCACCATCCGTCGGGTTGGCGGCCGCCTGGATGGCCGCGTCGCCCGGCGCCTCGATCGGTCCGGGAGGCAGACCGGGGTTCTGGTAGGTGTTGTAGGGCGAGTCGACCTCGAGGTCCTCGGTCGTCGGCACCGCCCCGAGGTCGTTCTCGGTGGCGTAGTTGACCGTGGCGTCGATCTGCAGGAGGCCGTTGGTCTCCTCACCCTCGAGCCGGTTGTAGATCACGCGGGCCACCTTGCCGCGGTCCTCCTGCCGTGCGGCCTCGGCCTCGATGAGGCTGGCGACGGTCATCAGCTCGTGCGGGGTGTAGCCCAGCCGCTCCGCGGCCGCCTCGAGGTTCGCCTCGGAAGCGGCCTGCTCCCACCGGTCGACCATCGCGGCCAGCATCTCCTGGGGCTTCGCCTTGGGCCCGAAGTCGTAGGTCGACGGGAAGAGGTAGCCCTCCGGGTTGCCGTCGGCGTAGTCGGGGAGACCCAGCGCCCGTGGGTCGTCGAGGACCCTCTCGAACCGGGCACGGTTGAAGTCGGTCTCCTTGGCGAGGATCGCCACGATGTCCTCGACCCTCAGGCCCTCCGGGATGGTGACGGTGTTCTTGAGGATGTTGGCGGGGTCGAGCAGCACGTCGAGCGCGTCGGCCGCCGGCATCTCCTTCTGGAACTGGTAGGCCCCGACCTGGATGGAGCTGGCTCCCGGCTCCGCGGAGGCGGCGTTGAGGAACGCCTGGACCGACGCGACGACGCCAGCGGACTTGAGGCCTCGGCCCATGTCGGCGACGGTGTCGCCCTCCTCGACGGTGTAGACGACCTTGCCCTGACCGGGTCCGGGGTAGTCGGCGGGGTCCGCGAACTGGTCGCGCACGAGCTCCACACCCTTGGTCACGCCGACGTAGAAGAGCACCACCAGGACGGCCAGGGCGACCAGCGCCGCCACGCAGCCGGGAAGCCGGCGGCGGCGACGTCGTCGGGCGCCACCCTCGGGTGGGATGAGCTCCTCGCCGCTCTCGGTGAGCAGTGGGTCGTTGTCACTCATGCTTCCCCTTCGACGTGCTCACCCGGAGGCGTGCCCGTGGCCCGTTCGGTGTCCAGTGCATGTTGCAGGATCAGGACGGCGGCGGCCATGTCGACGACGGCCCGGCGGTCCTGTCCCTTCTTCCCCCGGTCGCGGAGCATAGCCTCCGCCGAAACCGTGGTGAGGCGCTCGTCGACGAGGCGGACGGGCACGGGGGCGACCCGAGCCGCCAGCCGGGCGGCGAACTCGCGCACCTTCGCCGCCGCCGGACCCTCCCCGCCGGAGAGCGATCGCGGCAGCCCGACGACCACCTCCACGGCCTCCTCGTCACGCACCAGCCGGGCGACGCGGGCCAGGTCACCCTTGCCGCGGCGGACCGTCTCCAGCGGGGTCGCCAGGAACCCCGAGGGGTCGCTGCGTGCGACCCCCACACGGGCATCCCCGGGATCGAGCCCCAGCCGTACGCCGGCACGCATCAGCCGCCGGCCACCCGACCCACCTCGGCCGCCACCAGGGCGAGTGCCTCGTCGACCCGCGACGGATCGCTGCCACCGCCCTGGGCCACGTCGTCCTTGCCGCCGCCGCGGCCCCCGACGAGAGGTCCGACGGCACCGACGAGGGCGTTGGCGCTGACGCCCCGCTCGCGGGCGGCGTCGTTGGCCGCCGCCACCACCGAGACCTTGCCGTCGGCGACGCCGATCACCACGACGACCCCGGGCTCGCCGCCGGGCAGCCGTCCACGCACGTCCAGGGCCAGCTGCCGGACGTCGCCACCGGCCGCGCCGTCGACACGATGGGCCACGACCTTGACCGGACCCACCTGCTCGGCCCCGGCGGCCAGCTCGGCACCCGCGTCGAGCAGCTGCTGGACGCGGACCTTCTCGATCTCCTTCTCGGCGCTGCGGAGCCGCTCGACGATGTCGTTGACGCGCTCGGGGAGCTGCTCGGGCTTCACCTTCAACGCCTCGGACAGCTGGGCGACGAGCACGTGCTCCCGCGCCAGGAACCGGTAGGCGTCGCCACCGACCAGCGCCTCGACGCGCCGCACCCCCGAGCCGATCGAGGACTCGCCCAGCAGCTTGATCACCCCCAGCTGGCCGGACCGGCCGGCGTGCGTGCCGCCGCACAGCTCGCGGGCCCAGTCGCCGACCGAGATCACGCGGACCTCATCGCCGTACTTCTCGCCGAAGAGGGCCATCGCCCCCGACTTCACGGCCTCGTCCTGGGTCATGATCTCCGCGTGGACCGAGAGGTCGGCCAGCACGAGGTCGTTGACCCGGGCCTCGACATCGGTCATCACCGACGCCGGGACGGAGCCGGTGGCGGAGAAGTCGAAGCGGAACCGGCCCGGGCTGTTCTCCGAGCCCGCCTGGGTCGCGGTGTCGCCGAGGGCCTCGCGGAAGGCCTTGTGCACCATGTGGGTCGCGGTGTGCGACCGGGAGATGGAGCGGCGGCGCTCGACGTCCACCAGCGAGTGAGCCCCCACACCCACGGTGACCTCGCCGGAGAGGACCCTGGCCTGGTGGACGATCAGGCCGGTGATCGGCGACTGGACGTCGCGCACCTCGACCCGGGCCCCGTTGGCGAGCTCGATGACGCCCTGGTCGGCGAGCTGGCCGCCGCCCTCGGCGTAGAAGGGGGTGCGGTCGAGGACCAGCTCGATCTCGTCGCCCTCGCGCGCGGCCTCGGTGACCCCGCCGGCGGTGACGATGCCGCGGACCGCGCCCTCGGTCACCACCTCGGCGTACCCGGTGAACTCCACCGGTGAGCCGAGTGAGTCGGCGACCGCGCGGTAGGCGCTGGCGTCGCGGTGCTGCCCCTTCTTGGCGGCGGCATCGGCCTTGGCGCGGTCACGCTGCTCGCCCATCAACCGGCGGAAGCCCTCCTCGTCGACCGAGAGCCCCTGCTCGGCGGCCATCTCGAGGGTCAGGTCGATCGGGAAGCCGTAGGTGTCGTGCAGCGAGAACGCCTTGTCCCCCGACAGCTGGCTCCCACCGGACTGCTTGACCTCGGTGGTGGCGAGGTCGAAGATCGCGGTCCCGGCACGCAGCGTCTGCCGGAAGGCGTCCTCCTCGGCGTAGGCGACGGTCGAGATGCGCTCCCAGTCGCGGTGGAGCTCGGTGTAGGTCTCGCCCATCTTGTCGCGGGAGATCGGCAGCAGCTCGGGCAGCGCGCGGTCCTCGAAGCCCAGCAGCCGCATCGAGCGGACGGCGCGACGCAGCAGCCGGCGCAGCACGTAGCCCCGTGCCTCGTTGCCGGGGGTGACACCGTCGCTGATCAGCATCATCGAGGACCGGACGTGGTCGGCCACGACCCGGAACCGCACGTCGTCGGTGTGGCCCTCCGATCCACCAGCGCCGTAGCGGCGTCCGGTCAGCTCCATGGCCTTCTCGATCACGGGGAACATGACGTCGATCTCGTACATGTTCTGCTTGCCCTGGAGCAGGTAGGCCACCCGCTCGAGGCCCATGCCGGTGTCGATGTTCTTCTTCGGCAGGGACCCGGAGATGTCGAGGTCCTCCTTGGACCGCACCGCCGACAGCTCGTCCTGCATGAAGACGAGGTTCCAGAACTCGAGGTAGCGGTCCTCGGCGGAGAAGTCGCCGTCCGGCCCGTAGTCGGGGCCGCGGTCGATGAGGATCTCCGAGCACGGTCCGCCGGGGCCGGGCACCCCCATCGACCAGTAGTTCTCCTTCCTGCCCAGCCGCACGATCCGGTCGTCGGGCAGGCCGGTGACCTTGCGCCAGAGCTCGACGGCCTCGGCGTCGTCGTCGTAGACGGTCGGCCACAGCTTGTCCTCGGCGAAGCCGAAGCCGCCGTCGGCGATCGGCTTGGTCACCAGGTCCCAGCCCAGCTCGATCGCGCCTTCCTTGAAGTAGTCGCCGAAGGAGAAGTTGCCGCACATCTCGAAGAACGTGCCGTGTCGCGTGGTCTTGCCGACGTCCTCGATGTCGGGGGTGCGGACGCACTTCTGGATGCTGACCGCCCGGTCGTACGGCGGGGTCTCCTGCCCGAGGAAGTACGGCTTGAAGGGCACCATGCCGGCGTTGACGAACAGCAGGTTCGGGTCGTCGAGCAGCAACGACGCCGACGGCACGGCCGTGTGGCCGGCGTTCTCGAAGTGACTCACGAACCGACGGCGGATCTCCGCGGTGTCCATCAGTGGTGTCCTCTGCTCTCCGTGCTCATCAGCTCAGGGGTTTGTGCCCGCTCGTGGGGCAGGACGCCGAACCGCTCCCGCAGCTCGGTCTCGCGCTCGGCCGCGCCCTGCGCCACCTCGTCGCGGAGCATGCGTGCGCCGAGGAACAGCGCGGTCACGCGGTCGTGCAGGCCCTCGGCCGTGAAGGCCTCGGCCGCACGCCGGCCACGGACCATGCCATAGATCCCCGCGCCGGCACCGGCGACGAACCACACGGTCCGGCTCATCCGGGGCCCCCGCGGAGGTGTGGGCGGGAGAAGCGAAGCGGGAGGAGCCCGCAGCCTGGTGGGGTGGTCATGCCGACTCCTGCAGCTCGTCGTCGCTGACGCGGCTCCGCTCCCGGGCCTGCCACTCGCGCCAGGCGAGGCGCTGCTCGAGCCGGCGCTGCTTGCGGGCGCGCCGGACCTCTCGCTTCATCTCGAACCCGATCCGGTTGCGCGACTCGGCCGACAGGGCCCGGCGTACGCCGTGGGCGAGCGAGCCGACCCGGATCACGCTCTCACGCAGGAGCAGGTCGGCGAAGACGGCGCGCTCCAGCTGGGGCGGCGGTGCCTCCTCGGGCTCGGGCTCGCCGACCCGCGTGATGCGGAACTCGTGCCCGGTGACGAGTGTCGGCGCCTCGACGGCGGGCCGCTCGCGCCCCTCGAGCCGTTCGAGCCGCTCCAACCGCTCGCGGAGCTCGGCGGCCTCCGCGCGGGCGGCGGCGACCTCGCGCCGGGTGCGGCCCCGCAGGCGCACCAGCGCGACCGTCAGGCCCAGCGCCACCAGCGCCGTGCCCGCGAGCGCGATCCACTGCCCGATCATGGTGCCCGACCCTATCGGTCCCCCGGTCCCGGTTTTCGGGCGAGGCGGTACGGCGCTTCGCCGGCCGGGGAGGCCGGGATGGTGGGATCCTGCAACCGTGACGCCCGGTCGTGCGTCAACCGGGTAGTCACTTCTTCAGGGGGAACCTCCATGCACGCTCGTCCTCGTCCCGGCGGCCGTCGCCGCTTCCGTCTCCTGCTGACCTGTGTCCTGGTGGGCTCGGTCGGTCTCAGCACCGCTGCGGCCGTCTCCGCGGCTCCACCGGCGCCACCGGCCTCGCCCGAGGGGGACGCAGGCGGCGCCCGGGCGCGGGCTGCCGAGACCGGACCCGGCAGCTGGCAGGTCGTGCGCACCGCGCCCGACACCTACCGCGTCAGCTGGCGGGCGCCCGAGCGGCTGCCGGTCACCTCCGACCGGGCGACGATCGTCGCCGACGGGGTCCCCGTCGGCGTACCCCTGCTGCGGGGGGACGGTCGCACCGTCGAGACCACCGTGGTCGCCGACACGCGGCCCGACCCGGCCGACCTCGACGTGCTGCTGTCCGGTGACCGGCTCGACCACCCGGGCCTCGACCTCGCCGACGTGCAGCCGGCGCGCGGCGCCGCCCCCGACCTCGCACCCCTCCCCGAGGATCCCGCCACGGCCGGACCCCACGCGGTGGTCTCCAGCGACTACGAGCTCGACCCCGTGAAGCTGCGGCGGATGAAGCAGCCGATCGAGATGGTCGGCCACGTGGTGGAGCCCGCGGCCGGGGCCGTGACCGGACCGCGACCGCTCGTGGTCTTCCTCCACGGCCGCCACTCCTACTGCTACTCCCCCACCGACGAGTACGCCGACGGCAACACCTGGCCGTGCCGGGCGCCGCTGCAGGAGATCCCCAGCCACCTCGGCTACGACTACATCCAGCAGGTGCTGGCCTCCCAGGGCTTCGCCACGGTCTCGATCCGCGTCAACGGCATCAACGCCCAGGACTACCGCCTCGACGACGGCGGCGCGGACGCGCGCTCCCAGATCGTGCAGCGTCACCTCGACCACTGGACCTCGATCGCCGCCGGCCGACAGGTCGACCTGACACGCGTGGTGCTCGTCGGCCACAGCCGCGGCGGGGAGGGCGTCAACCGGGCCTCGATCCAGATCCCGTTGAGCGCGCCCTACCGCGTGGTCGGCCAGGTGCTGCTGGCACCGACCGACTTCGGCACCCAGACCGCGCCGTACGTGCCGACGGTGACGGTGCTGCCCTACTGCGACGGCGACGTCAGCGACCTCCAGGGCCAGCGGTTCACCGACAGCGCCCGCGACCTGACCGCCGACGACACCGCGCTGAAGAGCTCGGTGATGGTGATGGGCGCCAACCACAACTACTTCAACACCGAGTGGACACCCGGGATCGCGCAGGCACCGGCCTGGGACGACTGGTACGGCAAGAAGGGGGTGTGCGGCAAGCGGTCTGCGACCCGGCTCAGTGCCGCCGAGCAGCGTGACGTGGGTGTCGCCTACGTCGCCGGCGCCGCCCGGCTCTTCGCGCAGGACGCCCCGCAGCTCCTCCCCCTCTACGACGGCTCGGCCGTGGTGGCGCCCTCGCTCGCGGATGCCGACGTGCGCTCGCACGCGATCGGCGGGGGGCGCGAGCTGCGCCGGCCGGCCATCGACACCGGGCTGTCCCTCCCGTCCGGCGCCACGACCTCCTTCTGCCAGGGAGTGGTCCGGTCCGGGTCCGTCGGCGCGTGCGGTCGCACGCCCGACCTGTGGGGCCAGACTCCCCACTGGTACGACGCCGGCGAGTTCGCGCCGCCGCGGCGGGAGCTCGAGATCGCGTGGGCCGAGGCCGGTCAGTCCGGCGGCCTCGTCCTCGACGAACCGCTCGACCTGACCGACCGGAGGCTGGAGCTGCGCACCATCGTCGACCCGGACCTGGGCGACGTCGCGCTCCGGCTGCGGCTGACCGACACCACCGGCGCCTCCGCCGAGGTGACCCCGGCCAACGGAGGCGTCGTGCCGGCGCTCCCCCGGGACCAGATGGTCGGCAAGCGCTGGGCGCAGGCGGTGGTCGCCGACCCGTCGACCGCCACCGGCATCGACCTCTCCCGGGTGAGCCGGGTCGACGTCGTCGGCGACAGCCCCAACGGGCGGATCTGGGTCCTCGACGTCGCCGCCGCGGCCGACTCGCTGGCCGGTGTCCCCGACAAGCGGATGCCGACGGTCAGCCTGGGTGAGCTGACGCTGCCGGAGGGCGACAGCCGACGTACCTCGACCGCGTGGCTGCCGTTCACCGTCACCGGTGAGCTGACGCGTCGGGCCCAGCTGCTCGTCGGCATCGTCGACCAGGCGACCCGGCGCTCCCCCACCAAGCTCCGGCTCGACCTGTCCCCGGGCCAGACCGAGGGAGCGATCCGTTTCGAGCACCAGGGCAACAAGGTCCACGACTGGCCCCGGCGCATCACCAGCTACGGCGCCTTCGCCGTCGAGGGCGTGATGACCGATGCCTACGCCGGCCGGGTGGTCGTCGTCGACGACGATCCGGCCCCCCGGCTGCGGGTGCGGGCGCCCCGGCGGGTCTCGGAGGGCGACACGATCACGGTGTCGGTGAAGCTGAGCAAGGGCGTCGGCTTCCCGTCGTTCTTCATGATGCACCCCGTCAAGGGCGAGGGTCCCGGACGCCGGCTGGCGGTCGGCGACGTGCCGCGCGACTGGGCCCGGGAGCACTACCTCGACCCTCGTCGGGCGCGGCTGCCGCTCCACCAGTCCCCGCTGGGCTTCTACGACGACCTGCAACCGCGGGAGCGGTCCCTGAGCTTCCGCATACCCGTGCGTGTCGACCGGGTGCGCGAGGGCGAGGAGCGGGTGACGCTGCGGGTCGAGTGGAACCGGACGCGGGTGAAGCGCACCGTGCAGGTGGTCGACTGATCAACCGGCGTGGTCCGGACCGGCGCGCTGCGCGTCGATCCGGATCACCACGCGGCGCTCCTTCTCCATGGCTGCCCGGTAGGCCGGCCAGTCGTCGTGCTCCCCGACCGCGGCGCGGTAGTAGTCCTCCAGCGGCCCCATGGCGTCCGGCAGGGTGACCACGCTCGCCTGCCCCTCGAGGTAGTACCAGCTGCCGAAGAACTTGTCGGTGAAGACGCAGACCTGGGCCCACGGGTCGCGCTGCAGGTTCTTCACCTTGTAGGCCGTCTCGCGGCTGCTGATGACGAACCGGCCCTCGTCGTCGACGACCACGAGCACCGGACTCTGCTGGATGCCGCCGTCCTGGGTCCGGGTGGCCAGCACGGCTCGGTGGTGCTGGGTGACGAACTGACGCACGCGGTCGATGTCCATGCCCGACCGTAACCCGGAAGGGTGGTCGCCGCCGGTGGTTGAGGTGCGAGCGGGACACGGCCGGTGGTTGAGGTGCGAGCGCCAGCGAGCCTCGAAACCCCCGGCGCGTACGACGCCACCTCGACCCCACGCCAGGTCGGTCGAGGTGACTTCCACGCCCTCTCGACGCCACGTTGGTCGAGCCTGTCGAGACCCTGGTCGGGGTGTGGAGAGCCGCTCAACCACGGGGGTTCTTGTCAGTGGTGAGTGCTTGAGTGGGGGTCATGGCGATCACCGCACCCGAGCAGCCCGGCACCCTGCCGGAGGATGCGCGCGGGGTGCTGGCGGCGGCCCGGGCCGAGACCGCCGCCGCGGACCGCGCCGAGGCCCGCAAGCTCCAGCTCGCGGTGCAGTGGGCGGTCATCCACCCCGCCGAGTCGGTCGAGGACGCCGAGACCTACACCTTCCGCTCCGGCCTGGAGGGCGTGATCCCGATCGCCGGGCCCGGTGCGCCGCTGGTGGCGGAGTTCTCGGTGGCCGAGTACGCCGCCGCGCTGGGGCTGTCGACCGAGGCCGGCAAGCACTACCTCGGGCAGGCCGTCGAGCTGCGCTACCGGCTGCCGCGGCTGTGGCGGCGGGTGATGGCCGGGGACCTTGCGGCCTGGAAGGCCCGCCGGGTCGCCGATGCCACCATCGGCGCCGACCTCACCGAAGCCGCGGCGGCGTTCGTCGACACCCATGTGGCGCCGGTGGCGCACCGGATCCGACCCACGGCCCTGGACCGGCTGGTCGAGGAGGCGATCGGCCGGTTCATGCCCGACACCGCCGAACAACGCCGACACGACGGCCTCGACCGGCGGCACTTCACCATCGACCGCGACCACGTCTCCTTCGACGGCACCGCCTACGTCACCGGCGAGCTCGACCTCGCCGACGCGATCGACCTCGACGACGCCGTGCGCCACCTCGCCGGCCAGCTGGCCGACCTCGGCTCCGAGGCGACCCTGGACCAGCGCCGCGCCCTCGCGGTCGGCGAGCTCGCCCGCCGCCAGCTCACCCTCGACCTCACCCCACCGGAGGCTGGGGGCTCGAGGTCGGAGGTTGAGGTGCGAGCGCAGCGAGCCACGAAACCCCCGGCCCACACCCGCACACCGGTCCGCAAGACGGTGCTCTACCTCCACCTCACCGACCACGCCCTCACCAGCACCGGCGACGGGATCGGCCGGTGTGAGACCACCCGCGCCCCGATCACCGCCACCCAGATCCGCGACTGGTGCGGCCACCCCGACACCCACCTGGTGGTCCAGCCCGTCATCGACCTCAACGACCACGTCCACGTCGACCAGTACGAGATCCCCCACCGCATCACCGAACACGTGACCCTGCGCGACCTCACCTGCGTCTTCCCCCACTGCACCCGACCCGCCCGCCGACTCCACCCCGAGACCCACGGCTGCGACCACGACCACATCCGGCCCTACGCCGACCACCCCGAGACCTGCAGCCACGGCATCGCACCCCTGTGCCGACGCCACCACCGCCACAAGACCCACGGCCACTGGCACTACGAAACCCCCGAACCCGGCACCTACCTCTGGACCTCACCCCACCGCTACCACTACCTCCGCGACCACACCGGCACCACCGCGATCGATCCCGCGGACGACAACCCGCCCGAGCCCGACCCACCCACGCGACATTGACCCCGCCCCACACCCCGCCCACCCCCGGGCGGGGCCGTCGGCGTGTCCACGCGCCTGGGCGCACGGTTCCCCGACGGGACGTGCGCTCCCCGTAGGGTCTGCGTCGTGAAGCGCATCTCGGTGGTGGGCAGCTCGGGCTCCGGCAAGACGGCCGTCGCCCGCCGGCTGGCGGAGGCGTTGTCCGCCCCCTACGTCGAGCTGGACGCCCTGCACTGGGGAGCCGACTGGAGCGCCGCGACGAAGGAGGAGCTCTCCGCGCGCGTGGCCGCCGCGACCACCGGCGAGCGGTGGGTGGTGGACGGGAACTACTGGAGCAAGATCGGCCCCCAGGTCTGGGCCCTGGCCGACACCGTGGTGTGGGTCAGCCCGCCGCGTTGGCGCACCATGTGGCAGTCCGTGACCCGCACGGTCCGTCGGGCCGCCACCCGAGAGGAGCTGTGGGCCAGCAATCGGGAGAGCTGGCGAGGTCTCATGTTCTGGCGCGGGGAGGATTCCATCCTCTGGTGGGCCTGGACGACGTACTCACGGACCCAGGAGCGCTACGCGCGAGCGATGCACGACCCCCAGTGGCAGCACCTGCGGTTCCACCGGCTGCGGACCCGGCGCGAGACCGACCGCTTCATCGCCCGGGTGAGAGCAGGCCACGAGAGCCACGCGTGACCCACGGCCCGCAGGCGACGCCCTACTCGCCGCGGACGAGCTTCCGGATCTTGGCCCAGCGCTCCGCGACGGCCGCCTCCGCCCCCAACGAGGTCGGGCGGTAGTAGGCGGCGTCGGCGACGGTGTCGGGCGCGTACTGCTGCTCGGCGACGCCGTACGGCTCGTCGTGGGGGTAGACGTAGCCCTTGCCGTGCCCCAGGTCGCCGGCGCCGCGGTAGTGGGCGTCACGCAGGTGGGGCGGCACCTGCCCGATCTTGCCCGCCCGTACGTCGGCGACCGCTGCGTCGATCGCGGTGATCACCGCGTTGGACTTGGGTGCCACCGTGAGCGCGATGGTGGCCTGCGCCAGGTTGATGCGGGCCTCGGGCATGCCGATCAGCTGCACCGCCTGCGCGGCCGCGACGCAGGTCGGCAGGACGGTGGGGTCGGCCAGTCCGACGTCCTCGCTCGCGTGGACGACCAGGCGTCGGGCGATGAACCGCGGGTCCTCCCCCGCCTCGATCATCCGGGCGAGGTAGTGGAGCGCCGCGTCGACGTCGGAGCCGCGCATCGACTTGATCCACGCCGAGACGACGTCGTAGTGCTGGTCGCCCTGCCGGTCGTAGCGGACGGCCGCCTGGTCCACGGCTGCCTCGGCCGACTCGAGGTCGATCCGGTCGGCCCCCCGCGCGCCGGCCGCTCTCGCCGCCGCCTCGAGGTAGGTCAGCGACCGGCGGGCGTCACCGCCGGCCAGTCGCACCAGGTGCTCACGGGCGTCGTCGTCGAGCTCGAGCCGACCCGCCAGTCCGCGCTCGTCGGCCAGGGCGCTCTCGATCACCGCGCGGACGTCGTCGTCGGTCAGCGGTTGCAGCCGCAGCAGCAGGCTGCGGGAGAGCAGCGGCGAGATCACGGAGAAGAAGGGGTTCTCCGTCGTGGCGGCCACGAGCGTGACCCAGCGGTTCTCGACGCCGGGCAGCAGCGCGTCCTGCTGCGCCTTGCTGAAGCGGTGCACCTCGTCGACGAACAGCACGGTCTCGCGGCCGCCGCGGCTCAGCTCGGCACGGGCCGCGTCGATCGCCGCCCGTACCTCCTTGACGCCGGCCGAGACGGCAGAGACCTCGACGAACCGTCGGTCGGTCTGCTGGCTGACGATGGCGGCGATCGTGGTCTTGCCGGTGCCCGGTGGTCCCCACAGGAGCAGCGACGTCGCCTGGTCGCCCTCGATCAGCTGACGCAGCGGCGACCCGGGGGCCCGCAGCTGCTCTTGGCCGACCAGCTCGTCGAGCGTGCGTGGCCGCATCCGCACCGGCAGCGGCGCCGACGCGTGCGTGTTGACCCCCAGCGACCCGGCACCGGGGGTACTGCCCCCGGGAGCGTCCGGGACCTCGAACAGACCGTCCACGACGGGTCAGCCTACGAGTCGTCGCCGCCCTCGTCGGCGTCCGGCACGGCGTCGACGCCGGCCTCCTTGCGCTGCTCGGGCGTGATCGGCGCCGGGGCCGCGGTCAGCGGGTCGAAGCCGCCGCCGGACTTGGGGAACGCGATCACGTCGCGGATCGAGTCGCTGCCGGCCAGCAGCGCGACGATCCGGTCCCACCCGAACGCGATGCCGCCGTGCGGCGGCGCGCCGTACTTGAAGGCGTCGAGGAGGAAGCCGAACTTCTCCTGCGACTCCTCGTGGGAGAGACCCATCACCTCGAAGACGCGCTGCTGGATGTCACCGCGGTGGATACGGATCGAGCCACCGCCGATCTCGTTGCCGTTGCAGACGATGTCGTAGGCCCACGCCAGCGCCTCGCCCGGCTCCTTGTCGAAGGCCTCGAGGTCCTGCGGGGAGGTGAAGGCGTGGTGGACGGCCGTCCAGGCCCCGGAGCCGACGGCCACGTCGCCGGCGGCCGTCGCCTCGTCGGCGGGCTCGAACAGCGGGGCGTCGACCACCCACACGAAGCTCCACGCGTCCTCGTCGATCAGACCGCAGCGGCGGCCGATCTCGAGGCGGGCGGCTCCGAGCAGGGCGCGGCTGGACCGCACGGGCCCGGCAGCGAAGAAGATGCAGTCGCCCGGCTGGGCTCCGACGAAGCTGGCGATCCCGTCACGCTCGGAGTCCGACAGGTTCTTGGCCACCGGGCCACCGAGCTCGCCGTCGTCCTGGACGAGCACGTAGGCCAGGCCCTTGGCGCCGCGCTGGCGCGCCCACTCCTGCCAGGCGTCGAGCTGCTTGCGCGGCTGCGAGGCCCCGCCCGGCATGACCACGGCGCCGACGTACGCCGAGGTGGCCGGCGAGAACACCCGGAAGGGGGTGTCACGGAAGTAGTCGGTGCAGTCGACCAGCTCCTGCTCCATGCGCAGGTCGGGCTTGTCGGTGCCGAACCGGGCCATCGCGTCGGCGTAGGTCATCCGCGGGATCGGCGTCCTGATCTCGTGCCCGACCAGGGACCAGAGGGCGGCCAGGACCTCCTCGGAGAGCGCAATCACGTCGTCCTGCTCGACGAAGCTCATCTCGATGTCGAGCTGGGTGAACTCCGGCTGCCGGTCGGCCCGGAAGTCCTCGTCGCGGTAGCAGCGCGCGATCTGGTAGTAGCGCTCCATACCCGCGACCATCAGCAGCTGCTTGAACAGCTGCGGGCTCTGCGGCAGGGCGTACCAGCTGCCCGGCTGGAGGCGGGCCGGGACCAGGAAGTCACGGGCCCCCTCGGGCGTCGACCGGGTCAGCGTCGGGGTCTCGATCTCGACGAAGTCGTGGCGGTCGAGCACCTCACGGGCGGCCTTGTTGACCCGGCTGCGGAGACGCAGTGCGGCAGCCGGCGCGGCCCGCCGGAGGTCGAGGTAGCGGTGCTTGAGCCGTGCCTCCTCGCCCACCTCGAGGTGCTCGTCGATGGGGAACGGCAGGGCCGCGGCGGGGCTGAGCACCTCGACGTCGGTGGCGACGACCTCGATGTCACCGGTGGGGATGTTGGGGTTGGCGTTGCCCTCCGGGCGCTTGCCGACCTCGCCGGTGACCTTGAGGCAGAACTCGCTGCGCAGGCTGTGGGCCACCTCCTCGTCGCGGACCACCACCTGCACGACGCCGCTGGCCTCGCGCAGGTCGAGGAAGGCCACCCCGCCGTGGTCGCGCCGTCGGGCGACCCACCCGGCCAGGGTGACGGTCTCTCCGACGTTGGCGGCGGTCAGGGTGCCGGCGTCGTGGGTGCGGATCACGGGTGCTGCTCCTTGCTCGTGGTCTGGAGGATCTGGGGGTGGAGGTCCTCGGCGGGCGGGACCCAGGTGTCCGGGTCTGCCGCGGCCTGGTCGCCGCTGCGGATGTCCTTCACCTCGTGGCCGTCGGGCCCGGGGAACCAGACATACGGGATGCCGCGCCGCTCCGCAAAGCGGATCTGCTTCCCGAAGCGCTGCGGGCTCGGCGCGACCTCGCACGGGATGTCGCGGGACCGCAGTGCCGTGGCGACCGCCTCGCTGGCTGCTCGCGACTCCTCGTCGGCGAGCGCGACGAGCACGGCGCTGGGGACGGGGCGGCTGCCGGCGAGGACGCCGTCGGCGATCAGCGGCAGCAGCGTGCGGGAGACACCGAAGGAGACACCCACGCCGGGGTACGTCGTCCGGCCGTCGCTCGCCAGGGCGTCGTACCGCCCGCCGCCGCCGACCGACTTGAGCCGCTCGTAGCCGCTCATGAAGATCTCGACGACGGTGCCGGTGTAGTAGTCCAGCCCGCGCGCGATCCGCAGGTTGGCCTCGACCGTGACACCGGCGCCCGCGCCGGCGGCGCAGCCCTCCACGACCGCGGCCAGCTCCGTCAGGCCGGTCTCGAGCAGCTCGTCGCTGACGCCGAGCGCGCGCACCCGGTCGACGAACGAGGTGTCCGGGACGCGGATGGTGGCCAGCTCGAGGCACCGCTCGGCCTGCTCGGGCGTGGCGCCGACGCGGTCCACCAGCAGGCGCGCGACCTCCTCGGCCGGCTGCTTGTCGAGCTTGTCGATGACGCGGATCGCCTCCGGCACGTCCTCGATGCCCAGGCCGCGGTAGAAGCCCTGGATCAGCTTGCGGTTGTTGAACTGGAACGAGAGCGGTGGCAGCGGCAGCGCGTCGAGCGCCTGCACCATCACCCGCATCACCTCGACGTCGTGGTGGAACGGCAGCTCGTCGCGCCCGACGATGTCGACGTCGGCCTGGGTGAACTGCCGATAGCGACCCTCCTGGGGACGCTCGCCGCGCCAGGCGGGCTGGATCTGGAACCGACGGAACGGGAACTCGAGGTGACCGGCGTTCTCGAGGACGTAGCGGGCGAACGGCACCGTGAGGTCGAAGTGCATGCCGAGACCGGTGTCGTCGGCGTCGGCGTCGGCCTGGAGCCGGCGCAGCACGTAGATCTCCTTGTCGATCTCGCCGCCCTTGGCCAGCCGGTCGAGGGGCTCGACCACCCGGGTCTCGATGTTGGCGAAGCCGTGCAGCTCGAAGCTGTGGGCGAGGGAGTCGACCACCTGCCGCTCGACGGCGCGGGCGGCGGGCAGCAGCTCGGGGAACCCGCTGAGCGGGCTGATCTTCGCGGCCATGCGCGTCAGAGCCCCCGGATGACGCGGCCCGCGGCCCCCGAGCCGGCGAGCTCGAGGAGGTAGGGGTTGGTCGCCCGCTCGCGGCCGATCGAGGTCTGCTCGCCGTGGCCGGGCAGCACGACGATGTCGTCGGCCAGCGGCAGCACCTTGTCCCGCAGGCTGCGGAGCATCGTCGGGTGGTCGCCCCCGGGGAGGTCGGTGCGGCCGATGGAGCCGGCGAAGAGCAGGTCCCCGGAGAAGAGCACCTCCGACACCTCGTCCTGGTCGGGGTACGGCGTGCGGAAGGTGACCGACCCCTCGGTGTGACCCGGGGTGTGGTCGACCGTGAAGGTGACGCCGGCCAGCTCGAGCGTCGTCGTGTCGTCCAGCGGGCGGACGTCGTCGGGCTCGACCCACTGGTGCTCCCGGCCGCCGAGGAGCTGGGGCAGCATCAACCGGGTGTCCTCGCTCATGCCGGCCAAGGGGTCGGTGAGCAGGTGGCGGTCGGCCGAGTGGATCCAGGCGGTGGCGTCGTAGGTGCCCGCGACGGGGGTCACGCACCAGATGTGGTCGAGGTGCCCGTGGGTCGCCATCACCGCGACCGGCTTGAGCCGGTGCTCGCGGATCACCTCGGCGACCCCGTCGGCGGCATCCTTGCCGGGGTCGACGACGACGCACTCCTGACCGGCTCCGGTCGCCACCACGTAGCAGTTGGTGCCCCAGGGACCAGCGGGGAATCCGGCGATGAACACCCCCGCACACTACCGAGCAGGAGGGAGCGCACCCGCATCGGCGTCGGGCCCCTGACTAGCATGGGGCTCGCGCCGGAAAGACGAGCGAAGAGGAACACACGTGACGAGCAGTGAGTGGGGTCGAGTCGCCGACGACGGCACGGTCTTCGTGAAGACCGCCGACGGCGAGCGCTCCGTGGGCCAGTACCCGGAGGGGACCCCCGAGGACGCCCTGGCCTTCTACACCCGACGTTTCGACGCGCTGGCACTGGAGGTGCAGCTCCTCGAGCAGCGCGTCAACTCCGGCGTGCTGTCGCCCGACGAGGCGGCCGAGGCCGTCAAGACCGTCCGTGGTCAGGTGGTCGACGCCAACGCGGTGGGTGACCTCGCCTCCCTCGCGGGCCGGCTCGACGCGCTCTCCCCCGTCATCGCCACCCAGCGCAAGGCGCGCAAGGAGCAGCGCGCCCAGAAGGCGGCCGAGGCACGCACCGCCAAGGAGGCGATCGTCGCCGAGGCCGAGAAGCTCTCGGAGGGCGACGACTGGCGAGGCGGTGCCAACCGGCTGCGCGAGCTGCTCGACCAGTGGAAGGCGCTGCCGAGGATCGACCGCTCCTCCGACGACGCGCTGTGGCGGCGCTTCTCCTCCGCCCGCACCACCTACACCCGGCGCCGCAAGGCCCACTTCGCCGAGCAGAACGAGCGGCGCGAGGGTGCCCGCGTCGTCAAGGAGCGGCTGGTCAAGGAGGCCGAGGCGATCGCCGGGTCGACCGACTGGGGCCCGACCTCGGGTGCCTACCGCGACCTCATGAAGCAGTGGAAGGCCGCCGGCCCTGCGCCCCGCGAGGTCGACGAGCAGCTGTGGCAGCGGTTCCGCGCCGCCCAGGACACCTTCTTCGGCAACCGCGACGCGGCGCAGGCCGAGCAGGACAAGGAGTTCTCCGCCAACGCCGAGGTCAAGGAGGCGCTGCTCGTCGAGGCCGAGGCGCTGCTGCCCGTCTCCGACCTCGACGCCGCCAAGAAGGCGGTCCGCGACATCGCCGAACGCTGGGAGGCCGCAGGCAAGGTGCCGCGCGACCGGATCAAGGAGCTCGAGGGGCGCATGCGCCGGGTCGAGCAGGAGATCCGTGACGCCGAGCAGGAGCAGTGGCGCCGGACCGACCCGGAGAAGTCCGCCCGCGCCGACGACATGGTCAGCAAGCTCGAGGCCGCCATCGCCGACATCGAACGCGACCTGGCAGCGGCACGCGCCGCAGGTGAGGACAAGCGGGTCAAGGACCTGGAGGAGAACCTGGCCTCGCGCCAGTCGTTCCTCGACATGGCCAAGCGGGCCTCGGCCGACTACTCGGGCTGACCCGCCTCACCCCACGTCGGTCGAGACCTCACGTCGGTCGAGCCTGTCGAGACCACCACGGCAAAGCAGAACGGGCGGTGCCATCCCCGCTGGATGGCACCGCCCGTTGGCCGGGTTCAGCGCTTCAGCAGGTCCTGCATCGCACGCTTCTGCTTCGGGGGCATCGGCTCCTCCGGGTGCTGGGGCAGCGAGCCACTCAGCTCGATCACCGACACCTCGGCGTACGCGGACCCGTACCCGGGCTGGGTGCCTCCGTACCACGGGACGAAGGTGACAGGGAGCGTGGTGGGCTCGTCCACCTCGAGGACGTAGGTCGAGTCACAGCCCGCGACGTGGTCATTCACGTCGGACGGCGCCGAGAAGCAGCCGTGGAAGAGGGCGCTCTCGTCGTAGATGTGCTCCTCGCCGGCCAGGATCCACGACTGGAGGTCCGTGATGCCGTGGACCGAGACCTGGTAGATGCCGGGCTCGAGCTCGATCTCCGGGTACACCGGCGTCATCGCCACCGACTCCATGCTCTCGGGCTGGGTGGTGTCGTGGTGGACGTAGTAGCGGTTGAAGCCGACGACCTTGCCGCCATCGGTGGCCATGGCGGCGACCTTCTGCTTGGCGCCCTTGCTGAGCACCTTCTTCCAGGTGACGGAGTTCGGCGCCATCAGGCCGCGCTTGATGCCGTCCTTGGCGATGTCGCGGTGGACGATCGTGCGGTCCTGGATGTCGTCGGAGGTGACCAGCTGCCCCGCGACGGCACCGGCGGTGCCGGCCCCGATCAGGCAGGTGGAGGCGATCGCCACGGTGGCGATCATGGAGAGGCGGGACTTCGACATGCGGGTGTGCTCCCAAGGTCGTGGTTCGTGGACGAGGAGAACCTAGGGAGCCTCGGGGGGTCCGAGCCGCCAAACCACGCCGGTGTAGTCCTCATGCGCCTCAGGTCTGGACGATCGGACTAGTGCTCAGCGCTGGTGCGGCTCCAGCACGAGCTTGCCGACGTGGCGCCGCTCGGCCAGCTCGACCTGCGCCCGGGCCGCCTCCGCCAGGGCGTACGTCGCGGCCACGACCGGCCGGACGGCTCCCGCCCGGGCGATCTCCACGAGCTGCTCGAACAGGGCCGGGGTGTGCATCGTGGACCCCACGAGGACGAGGTTGCGCAGGTAGAGGCTGCGGACGTCGAGCGGCACCGTGTGCCCGTCGAGGGCACCGGCCACCACCCAGCGGCCACCGTCCCGCAGCAGGTCCAGCCCGGCGACGAGCGTGGGACCCGCGACCACGTCGATCACCGCGTCCACCCCGTGCGGTGCCACCGCGCGGACCGCCTCGACGACGTCGCCGGCCCGGCGGTCGACGACGTGGTCGGCGCCCGCCGATCGCACGGCGTCGATCTTCCCGGTGCTGCTGACGGCGACCACACTGGCGCCGCGGTACGTCGCCAGCTGGACGGCCGCGAGCCCCACCCCGCCCGAGGCGCCGGTCACCACCACGGTGTGCCCGGCCGCGACCCCTCCCCGCTCGACCATGCCGAGGGCCGTGCCGTAGGCGATCGGCAGGGAGGCGAGCTCGGCGTCGGTGAGCGGGGAGTCGCCGACCGCGTGGGCACGAACGGCCGGCACCACGACGTACTCGGCGTAGCCGCCGTCGCGCTCGCTCCCGAGGATGTCGACCGGCAGGGCGTCAGGACGCTCGGAGTCGTAGACGGCCGGGTCGAGCAGCACCCGTGACCCGACCAGCTCCGGCCCGACACCCTCCCCGTGAGCGACGACCGTGCCGGCGACGTCGCCACCCTGGATCCGCGGGAACGCGATCGGACCCCGCCACCCCGCCGGAGGGCCCGGCCGCCCGTAGTCACCCTCGCGGGTCCACACGTCGGTGTTGTTGAGCGCCGCCGCCCCGACCCTGACGAGGACCTCGCCCGGACCCGGTACCGGCCGCGGGACGTCGCGCACCTCGAGCACCTCCGGTCCGCCGTGGGCCGTGAGCACGACCGCGCGCATCGTGTCGGGGAGCGGCCCGGAAAGCGGATCGTCGGGGGTCGCCACGGCGACTAGGAGGTGACCCGGTAGGCGTCGAAGACCCCCGGGACCGCACGCACGGCCCGCAGCACGCTGTCGAGGTGCTTCGACTCCGCCATCTCGAAGCTGAACCGGCTCTTGGCGACCCGGTCGCGGGAGGTCGTCAGCTGGGCGCTGAGGATGTTCACGTGGGCGTCGGAGAGCGCCATCGTGATGTCGGACAGCAGCCGGGCCCGGTCGAGTGCCTCGACCTGGATGTTGACGAGGAACATCGACTGGCCGGTCGGGGCCCACTCGACGTCCTGCAGCCGCTCGGGCTGCCCGAGCAGGCTGGAGGCGTTGGTGCAGTCCTTGCGGTGGACCGACACGCCGCCGCCCTTGGTGACGAAGCCCAGGATGTCGTCGGGCGGAACCGGGGTGCAGCAGCGGGCGAGCTTGACCCACACGTCGGGTGCGCCCTTGACGATGACGCCGGTGTCGCCGGCGGCCGTCGAGGAGCGCGAGCGCGCGCGGCTGGTGATGCGCACGGCCTCCGACAGGTCTTCCTCGGCCCCTGCGTCGCCGCCGTGGAGGTCGATCACCCGGCGGACGACGGCCTGCGCACTCAGGTTGTTCTCCCCGACCGCGGCGTAGAGGGCCGTGACGTCGGCGAGCTTGAAGTGCTGGGCCACCAACGTCAGCGCCTCGTGGGAGAGCAGCCGCTGGAGCGGCAGCCCCTCCTTGCGCATCAGGCGGGCGATCTGGTCCTTGCCCTCCTCGATGGCGGTGTCGCGCCGCTCCTTGGTGAACCACTGCCGGATCTTGGAACGGGCTCGCGGCGACTTCACGAACGCCAGCCAGTCGCGGGAGGGTCCTGCGGTGGGCGACTTGGAGGTGAAGATCTCCACCACGTCGCTGTTGTCGAGCGTCGACTCCAGCGGCACGAGACGACCGTTGACGCGGGCGCCGATGGTGCGGTGACCGACCTCGGTGTGGACGGCGTAGGCGAAGTCGACGGGTGTCGCACCGGCCGGCAGGGCGATCACGTCCCCGCGCGGGGTGAAGACGTAGACCTCGGCGCGGTTGATCTCGAAGCGCAGCGACTCCAGGAACTCGCCGGGGTCCTCGACGTCGCTCTGCCAGTCGAGCAGCTGGCGCATCCACGTCATGTCGTCGAGGTCGCCCGGACGCTCGGTGTCGACCCCGCTGCGCGAGTCCTCCTTGTACTTCCAGTGCGCCGCGACGCCGTACTCCGCCCGGCGGTGCATCGCGAAGGTGCGGATCTGCAGCTCCACCGGCTTGCCCTGCGGGCCGATCACGGTCGTGTGCAGCGACTGGTACATGTTGAACTTCGGCATCGCCACGTAGTCCTTGAACCGGCCGAGCACCGGGTTCCAGCGGGAGTGCAGGATGCCGAGGGCGGAGTAGCAGTCGCGGTCGTTCTCGACGAGGATCCGGACGCCCACGAGGTCGTAGATGTCGGAGAACTCGCGGCCCCCGACGATCATCTTCTGGTAGATCGAGTAGTAGTGCTTGGGCCGCCCGCTGACCTTGGCGGTGATCTTGGCGTCTTTGAGGTCCTTCTCGACCTGGGCGATCACCTGACCGAGGAAGTGGCCGCGCGAGGGCGCGCGCTCGGCGACCAGCCGCACGATCTCGTCGTAGATCTTGGGGTGGAGCGTCGCGAAGGCGAGGTCCTCCAGCTCCCACTTGATGGTGTTCATGCCCAGCCGGTGTGCGAGCGGGGCGTAGATGTCGAGGGTCTCGCGCGCGGTGCGCTCCTGCGACTCGCGCTTGACGTAGCGCAGGGTGCGCATGTTGTGGAGCCGGTCGGCGAGCTTGATCACCAGCACCCGGATGTCGCGCGACATCGCGACGATCATCTTGCGGATCGTCTCAGCCTGCGCCGAGTCGCCGTACTTGACCTTGTCGAGCTTGGTGACGCCGTCGACGAGCAGCGCCACCTCCTCGCCGAACTCGCGGGTGACGTCGTCGAGGGTGTAGGGCGTGTCCTCGACCGTGTCGTGGAGGAGGGCGGCGACCAGCGTCGGCTCGGTCATGCCCATGTCGGCGAGGATCGTCGTCACCGCGAGCGGATGGGTGATGTAGGGGTCCCCGCTCTTGCGGGTCTGGGTGGCGTGGAGGCGCTCGGCCGTGGTGTAGGCCCGCTCCAGCAGGGCGAGGTCCGCCTTGGGGTGGTTGGCGCGCACCGCCCGGAAGAGCGGCTCCAGCACCGGGTTGCCGGGCTGGCTGCGGGTGCCCATCCGGGCCAGTCGCGCGCGCATGCTGCGGGCAGACGCAGCCGGCTCGGTGGCCGCCGTTGACTGCTCCTCCGCCATGTCGCCAGTCTACGGGCGGGGTCGCCCGCTCAGACCGTCATCAGGCTGTGGACGGGTACGTCGCCGGCGGCGGCGCGGCCGTCGAGGAAGCCGATCTCGATGAGGACCGCCACGGCGTGGTTGGTACCGCCGCACAGCCCGACCAGCTCGGTGGTGGCCCCGACGGTGCCGCCCGTGGCCAGCACGTCGTCGACCAGCAGCACCCGCTCCCCCGGCGCGATGGCGTCGGTGTGGAGCTCGAGCGTGGCCTCGCCGTACTCGAGGGAGTAGGACACGGCGTGGGTCTCGCGGGGCAGCTTGCCGGCCTTGCGCACCGGCACGAAGCCGCACCCCAGCGCGAGGGCGACTGGTGCGGCGAGGATGAAGCCGCGGGCCTCCATGCCCACGACCTTGTCGACCACGACGGCGCCGGCCTCGTCGCGACCGGCCGCGGCGAGGGCCTCGATGACCGCGGTGAAGGCGTCGTGGTCGGCCAGCATCCTGCTGATGTCCTTGAAGACCACCCCGGCCTCGGGGAAGTCGGGGACGTCGACCACGAGCCGCTGGAGCGCCTCGCTCGCCGCGGTCACCGCATCGCTCACTGCGGGTCGACCGTCCCGGTCGAGTCGGCGGGCACGACGGTGTTGATCGCGCCGCGCGCCACTTGCAGCGTCACGCCGTCGGCGACCCGCAGGTGCACCCGGTCGTCGTCGATCTGCTCGACGGTGCCGTAGATGCCGGAGCTCATCATGACCCGGTTGCCGGGCTCGAGGCTGGCTTGGAGCCGGGAGAGCGCCTTCTGGCGGCGGGAGGCGGGGCGGATGATCAGCAGCCAGAACAGCAGGGCGATACCGATCAGGGGCAACAGGGAGACGAACTGCTCCACGACACGACCTTCTTCGACAGTGGTGAACTTCGGGGGTGGTCGGGACTCGCCGACCGATGGGCGAGTCTAACGACCGGCCCTCAGTCCTCGAACAGGGTCGGTTCGGAGGGCGGCGGCGCGTCCATCCCGAGGTGCTGCCAGGCCGCAGCCGTGGCGACCCGGCCCCGCGGCGTCCGGGCCAGCAGGCCGTTGCGGACCAGGAAGGGCTCGGCGACCTCCTCCACCGTCTCGCGCTCCTCGCCGACGGCGACGGCGAGCGTGGAGATGCCGACAGGTCCCCCGCCGAACCGTCGGCACAGCGCGTCGAGGACGGAACGGTCGAGCCGGTCCAGGCCCGAGGCGTCCACCTCGTAGAGGTCGAGGGCCTTGCCGGCCACGTCGAGGGTGACCACGCCGTCGGCGCGCACCTGGGCGTAGTCACGGACGCGGCGCAGCAGCCGGTTGGCGATGCGGGGCGTGCCGCGGGAGCGGGAGGCGATCTCGGCGGCGCCCTCGTCGGTGAAGTGGACGTCGAGCAGCCCGGCGGACCGCCGCACGATGAGCTCCAGCTCCTCGGCGTCGTAGAACTCCAGGTGGCCGGTGAAGCCGAACCGGTCACGCAGGGGCCCCGGCAGCAGCCCGGCACGAGTCGTCGCCCCGACGAGGGTGAAGGGCGGGATCTCCAGCGGGATCGCGGTGGCCCCGGGGCCCTTGCCGATCACCACGTCGACCCGGAAGTCCTCCATGGCGAGGTAGAGCATCTCCTCGGCCGGACGGGACATGCGGTGGATCTCGTCGACGAAGAGCACGTCGCCCTCGTTCATGCCCGAGAGGATGGCTGCGAGGTCGCCGGCATGGGTGATGGCAGGGCCGCTGGTGAGCCGCAGCGGCGCTGACATCTCCGCGGCGATGATCATCGCGAGGGTGGTCTTGCCGAGTCCGGGAGGGCCGGAGAGCAGGACGTGGTCGGGCGCGCGGCCACGCTGCCGTGCGGCCTCGAGGACGAGACCCAGCTGGGCCCGCACCCGCCCCTGGCCGATCACCTCGTCGAGCGTGCGGGGCCGCAGCGCGGCCTCGACGGCGCGCTCGTCGCCGTCGGCCTCCGCCGCGGTGAGCGAGCGGAGGTGGGCCTCCTCGGCGGCGTCCAGGTGATCCACGGGCTGCTCCGTCACGCCTTGCTCAGGGTCCGCAGGGCGGCCCGGAGGAGGCCGCCCACGTCGGGTGCGTCACCTGCCTGGTCGGCCACGGACTCGATCGCCTTGTCGGCCTCCTTCGCCGACCAGCCGAGACCGACGAGTCCCTGCTGGACCTGGCCGCGCCAGTCCGGACCCGAGGCCGTCGGCGCGGGTCCGTGACCCGACCCGACGGGGGCGCCGATGCGGTCCTTGAGCTCGAGGATGATCCGCTGCGCCCCCTTCTGACCGATACCCGGGACCCGGGTGAGCGTCTTCACGTCCTCGCCCGCCACGGCGCGACGCAGGTCGTCGGGGCTGAGGACCGCCAGCATGGCCTGCGCCAGCTTGGGCCCCACCCCGGAGGCAGTCTGCACGAGCTCGAAGGTCGTGCGCTCGTCGTCGTCGAGGAAGCCGAACAGCGTCAGGGAGTCCTCGCGGACGACCATGCTGGTCGGCAGCGTGGTCGACTGCCCCGGTCGCAGCGTGGCGAGCGTGCCGGGTGTGCACACGAGCTCGAGCCCGACGCCCCCGACCTCGACGACCGCGGACGTGAGGCCCACGGCAGCCACCTGGCCCCGTACGAACGCGATCATGCGACTCCCTTCGGTGGTCGTGCCTGGCCGGAGCGTGCCACGAGGGCAGCCTCGATCCGGGCCTGGGCGCCACCTCGCCACACGTGGGTGACGGCGAGCGCGAGCGCGTCGGCCGCGTCGGCCGGCTTCGGCGGGGCGTCGAGCCGCAGGATGCGGGTCACCATGGCACCCACCTGCGCCTTCCCGGCCCGACCGCTGCCCGAGACCGCGGCCTTCACCTCGCTGGGGGTGTAGGTCGCCACGGGAAGGCCGCGCCGAGCGGCCGCGACCAGGGCGATCCCACTGGCCTGTGCGGTGCCCATGATCGTGCTGGAGTCGGACCGGGCGAAGACCCGCTCCACCGCCACCGCGTCGGGGGCGTGGTCGTCGAGCCAGGCGTCGATGCCGCGCTCGATGGTCACCAGCCGCTCGGCGACGGGCAGCCCGGCGCTGGTGCGCAGCACGTTGACGTCGACCAGCCGCAACGGCCGGCCCACCGAGCCCTCGACCACGCCCATGCCACAGCGGGTGAGACCGGGGTCGATCCCGAGCACGCGCACGCGTCACTCCCGTCGTCGTCCGAACACCTGTTCGCAACCACGCTAGACGTCCTCGCCGCCGCGCCCGGGCACGACACGCGGACGACGAGCGCCCGGGCGTCCTTCACCTCCCGTTCACCCACGGGACGCCGGGAACGCCCCCGAGCAGGCTTCGATGCCCCTACGTAGCACTGCTCACTCGGAGGTCCGATGACCGTCACCCCCCCTCGTCCGCTCCTGCCGCTGATCACGGAGAACCGGCACGGGTCGCGCAGCCACCTCACCTGCCTGTACCGCTGCGGCAACGCCTGCGACCAGCCGGTGCCCAACACCAGCGACAACCCCGAGTTCCGCACCATCGCCGAGCAGGCGCTGGCCCGGCGCTCGTTCCTCAAGGTGGGCGCCGGCGCGGGAGCCCTCACCGTCGCCGGCGTGGCCACGGGCACTCCCCTGGCGGCGGCCGCCGTGGCCGGCAGCACCGCCGGCACCTGGCGCTTCCGCCCGGTGGAGCCCAACGACTTCGACGACGTCACGGTGCCGCGCGGCTTCGAGGCCGACGTCGTCATCCGGTGGGGCGACAAGGTGCTCCGGGGCGCCCCGGCTTTCGACGTCCGGAACCAGACGCCGGAGGCGGCGACCCAGCAGTTCGGCTACAACAACGACTACGTCGGCGTGCTGCCGCACCCCACCAGGAAGAACGGCGCCGTCCTCGTGGCCAACCACGAGTACACCGACGAGAACCTCATGTTCCCCACCGGGACCGATTCCGAGCTCGTGAAGCGGGTCGCGATGGCCTCGCACGGCATGTCGGTCGTCGAGCTGCGCCGCGGCAGGAAGCGTGGCTCGTGGGTACGCCGGGTCCCGGGCCGGTCCCCCCTCAACCGGCGCCTGCACACCCAGTCCGACTTCCGGCTGGTCGGCCCCGCCGCGGGCCACGAGCGGCTCCAGACCTCGGCCGACCCCACCGGCCGGATGGTGAAGGGGACGCTCAACAACTGTGCCGGTGGGCTCACCCCGTGGGGCACGGTGCTCTCCGGTGAGGAGAACTTCAACCAGTACTTCCACGCCTCGGGCGCCCGCGACCCGCGCTACACCGCCTCCTACGACCGGTACGGCGTCAGCGGCGTCTCCGCGCGGCGCTGGGACACCGTCGACGACCGCTTCGACCTGAGCCGGGAGCCGCACGAGCCGTTCCGCTTCGGCTGGATCGTGGAGGTCGACCCGTTCGACCCCGACTCGACACCGCGCAAGCACACGATGCTCGGGCGCTTCAAGCACGAGGGTGCCAACGTGACGGTCGCCGACAACGGCCAGGTCGTGGCCTACATGGGCGACGACGAGCGGTTCGACTACATCTACAAGTTCGTCTCCGCCGGGACCATCGACCGTGGCCGGGACGCGCGGGCACGGCGGCGCAACATGCGGCTGCTCACCACCGGGACGCTGTACGTGGCGCGGTTCCGCGGCGACGGTCGCGAGGACGAGCAGTTCGACGGCTCGGGCACGTGGATCCCGCTCACGAGCGACACCGAGTCCTTCGTCGAGGGCATGTCCGTCGCGGAGGTGCTGCTTGACACCCGTCTGGCGGCCGACACGGTGTCGCCGACCAAGATGGACCGGCCCGAGGACATCGAGGTCAACCCCGTCAACGGCAACGTCTACTGCGCGCTCACCAACAACTCCCAGCGCGACACCGAGGCCGAGACCGACGAGGCGAACCCGCTGTGGCAGTCGCGCACCCGAGCCTCGCTGGGCGCACCGCTGGTCGTGCAGAACGGCAACCGCAACGGCTACGTCCTCGAGATGGAGCCCGCCAACGGGAACCACGCCAGCCGGAACTTCTTCTGGCGGCTGATGCTCGTGTGCGGTGACCCCCGGGCCCCGGAGACCTACTTCGCCGGCTTCCCGAAGGATCGCGTCAGCCCGATCAGCTGCCCCGACAACGTCGCCTTCGACGCGGCGGGCAACCTGTGGATCTCCACGGACGGCAACGCCCTGGGCTCCAACGACGGACTGTTCCGGGTGCCGACGGAGGGACCCCACCGTGGCCACGTGCAGCAGTTCCTCACCGTGCCGTACGGCGCGGAGGCGTGCGGCCCGTTCATCACCGACGACCAGCGCTCGGTGTTCATCGCTCCGCAGCACCCCGGGGAGACCAACGGCGCCACCTTCGAGAACCAGTCGAGCACGTGGCCCGACCGCAACGGCTACCCGCGACCGTCGGTCGTGGTGGTCTACGAGCAGTAGCGGCTGATCCCGCTGGCCGGGCTCGGCGCCTCAGGCGTCGAGCTCGGCCATCACCTCGTCGGAGACGTCGAAGTTGGCGAAGATGTTCTGCACGTCGTCGAGGTCGTCGAGCACGTCGATGAGGCGGAACACCTTCGCCGCGGCCTCCTTGTCGAGCTGCACCTTGAGGTCGGGCACGAACTCCGCCTCCGCCGAGTCGTAGTCGAGGCCGGCCGCCTGCAGGGCGGTGCGGACGCCGACCAGGTCGCCGGCCTCGGAGGTGACGACGTACTGCTCCCCCTCGACCTCGACCTCCTCGGCACCGGCGTCGAGCGCGGCCTCGAGGACGTCGTCCTCGGTGACGGTGCGGCCTTCCTGGTCGCGCGGCACCACGACGACGCCCTTGCGGTTGAAGAGGAACGACACCGAGCCCGGGTCGGCCAGCGACCCCCCGTTGCGGGTCATGGCGGTGCGGACCTCCATGGCTGCCCGGTTGCGGTTGTCGGTGAGGCACTCGATGAGCATCGCGACGCCCGAGGGCCCGTAGCCCTCGTACATGATCGTCTGGTAGTCGGCGCCCCCCGCCTCGGCACCTGAGCCACGCTTGACGGCGCGGTCGATGTTGTCGTTGGGGACCGAGGACTTCTTGGCCTTCTGGATGGCGTCGTAGAGGGTCGGGTTGCCGGCCGGGTCGCCGCCGCCCATCCGCGCCGCGACCTCGACGTTCTTGATCAGCTTGGCGAAGAGCTTGCCGCGCTTGGCGTCGATGGCGGCCTTCTTGTGCTTGGTGGTCGCCCATTTGGAGTGGCCGGACATGCGCTTCCCATCTACTCCTGCGTCGAGTCTCGGATCTGGTCCACGAGCAGCCGGTGCACCCGGTCGTCCCCGCCCCACTCGGGGTGGAAGGACGTCGCCAGAACGCTGCCCTGCCGGACCGCGACGATCCTACCCGCGGCGGGTCCCTCGGCCACGCGCGCCAGTACCTCGACCGACGGTCCCGGATCCTCCACCCAGGGGGCGCGGATGAAGACGGCGTGGACCGGGTCGGCCATCCCGGCGAACCGCAGGTCGCCCTCGAAGGAGTCGACCTGGCGCCCGAAGGCGTTGCGCCGGACGGTCGCGTCGAGGCCACCGAAGGTCTCCTGCCCCGGGGCGCCGTCCGCGATCCGGTCGCCCAGCAGGATCATGCCGGCGCACGTCCCGAGCACCGGCATCCCCGTGGCGATCCGGCGGCGGATCGGTTCGAAGAGGTCGAAGGTGCGCGCCAGCTTGGCCATCGTGGTCGACTCACCGCCGGGCAGCACCAGGGCGTCGCACGCGTCGAGCTCGCTGCTCCGGCGTACGCCGACGGCGTGCACGCCCAGCGACTCGAGCACCCGGAGGTGCTCGCGGACGTCGCCCTGGAGGGCGAAGACGCCGACGGTCGGGGTGGTCACCGCGTGATCGTAGTGCCGCCTGCTGCGCCGGATCCGCGTTGGGTGCCGCGCCTATCGTCGACCGTGTGATCCGACGTCTGGTGCCTGTCGCCGCCGCCGTCGTGGCGCTGCTGGTCGGCTGCAGCGCGGACACGACGCGCACCCCGTCCGCTCCGGCCGGTACCACCGAGGAGGCCGCCGAGGTCGAGCCGTGGCCGACCGCCTCCGCCGCCTCGGTCGGGCTCGACGCGGAGGTCCTCGACCGGCTCGCCAGGGACGCCCGCCGTCGCGGCTCGACGTGCTTCGCGGTGGTCCGGGACGGTCGGCTCGTGACCGAGGGCAACTGGCGTGAGCACGCCCCCGACCGGAGCCGCGAGGTGTTCTCGGTGACCAAGTCGGTGGCCGCGGCGCTGGTTGGGATCGCTGCTCGGGAGGGACTGCTCGAGCTCGACGAGCCGGCCGCCCGGCACGTGCCTGCGTGGCGTGGCACGCCGGCCGCGGCGGTGACGGTCCGGCACCTCCTGGCCAACGCCAGCGGCCGGGAGCACTCGGCGGAGAGCGACTACACCGAGCTGATCGGCGCCCGGGACCGGACGGCGTACGCCGTGGGGCTGGAACAGGCGTACCCGCCGGGGACCGCGTGGGCCTACAACAACGCGGCCATCCAGAGCCTGGACGCCGTCCTCCGTGGCGCCGTGGGCGGACCCGTCGACGAGTTCGCGCGCGAGCGTCTCTTCGAACCGCTGGGCATGCTCGACAGCCGGCTGACCCGCGATGCCAGTGGCCGGTCCACCAACCTGTTCTTCGGGATGCAGACGACCTGCCGCGACCTCGCGCGGTTCGGCCAGCTCTTCCTCGACGACGGCCGGGCCGCCGGCCGGCGGCTGCTCGACCGCGGCTTCGTCGCCGACGTCGCCCGGCCCTCGTCGCGGCACACCTCGGCGTACGGCCTGCTGTGGTGGCTCAACCGCACCGGCACCGTGCGCGGGGCCCTCGACGCCGTCGACGGCGCCGGCCAGCCCGTGCGGGTGGAGGACGGTCAGCTCGCGCCGGGCGCACCCGAGCGGCTCTTCGCCGCCCTGGGGCTGGGCGGGCAGGTGCTACTGGTCGACCCCGGGACCGACACCCTGGTGGTGCGGCTCGGGCTGCTGGCCTCGGAGCGGGGCCGGTCCTACTCCGTGTCCGACGCGGCCCGGGTGGTCACCGAGGCCGTGCGCTGACCCCACGGAGCCGGCGGCCGGTCTCGACGAGCGCGGGCACGAAACAGAGTGCGCTCAGACACATCCACCACCACCAGGACAGCACGGGCTCGATCTCGACCTCGAACCGCCCGCCCTCGGCGCGGCGGTCGACGACCTCCGCGACCTCGCCGGGGTGCATGACCGCGAACGCGCCACCGCCGGTCTCGGCGAGGCGCAGCGGCAGCATCCCGGTGTTGACCCACGTGGCCCGTGCGACGTCGCCGTCGGCGCGGAAGGCCAGCTGCTCAGCCCCAGCCAGCGGCCGGTGGACGACGAGGGCGGTCGTCAGCACGAGCGAGGCCCCGACGACAGCAAGCGGGAGCCTGAGGTCCGTCCGCGCCCGGCGTACGCCGACGGCCACTGCGACGGCGCCGACGACCAGCGTGGGCGCCATCAGCACGACCCAGCCGGCCCCCACCCAGACCGCCACGACCCGGCCCACGAGGTCGCCCTCGGTGACCGTCCACGGGTCCTCGCCGCTGAGGACGCCCCGCGTGGTCAACGTGTCGTCGGCGAGCACCTCGTCGACGTGGTGGCTCCGCGTGGTGGTGCCGGACTCCCCCGGCGCGCGGAAGGTCACGATGTCGCCGGGCTCGAGGTCGACTGTCGTGGTCGGTCGGAGCCACAGGAGGCTGCCGACGGGTGCCGTGGTCCCCATGCTCGGTGTCTCGACCCGCACCCAGGTCCCGCCCGCGACGCGCCAGCCGACCGCCACCAGGACGACCAGCAGGAGCGCGGCGAGCAGGCCGGCGGCCGCCACGCGCGGGGCGCGAGCCACAGGGTCAGGCCGGGGGCGCCAGCGTCCAGGACACTGTCTGCGCGACGGACTGGGCCTCCCAGCCCGTCGTGAGCAGCGGCAAACGGGTGACGAACGTGCAGGTGGTGGGTGCCCCCGGCGTGAGCTGGCCCGCGCTCAGCTCGTTCGCGTCGGCGAAGCTGCTGAGCGTCATCGGCGTCCCGACGATGGGGCTGAGGCCAGTGCAGGCGACCGTGATGGTCATCTTGTCGCACAACGAGCCGGTGCCGTCGTCGCACGCGGAGGCGTCGATGTCGAGGACACCGTTGCTGTTGCCGGTGTTCTCGACCTGCACCACGGTGGTGCTCGACGATCCCGGCGCCAGCTCGGTCTGCTCCACCCCGCCGGCGCCGAACAGGTTGATGTCGCACGTCGAGGCGTTGTCGGCCGACTCGTCCGAGGCGCACGTGGTGTCGACGCCGCTGGCGTCGGGGCCGGTCACCTGGAGGACACGTGTGGTGCTCCTGGTCGCGGCAGTGTTGTCGTCGTGATCGAGGACCGCGCTGGACCAGTCGCCCAGCGTCCCCGACACCCCGAGGGAGAGCAGCACGGCCGCGAGTGCGGAGCTCAGCCAGACGACCCAGAGCCGGCCCTCGCCCGATTCCGACGGATGACGAGGAGTGGGCGCGTAGCGCATGGCGAGACCTCCGAGACGTGTGGAGCCGGTGGGACTCCATTCCACGGCATCGAGGGTTGCCTGTCCGGTATTTACAGATTTTGCCGGCGTTTTGCCGACCAGCTGCCGTGGCTACCAGCCGCGGTCGGCGAGCCGGTGGGGCACCGGGATGTCGTCGACGTTGATGCCGACCATCGCCTCGCCGAGCCCGCGGCTGACCTTGGCGACCACGTCGGGGTCGTCGTAGAACGTGGTGGCCTTGACGATCGCCTCGGCCCGCTCGGACGGGTTGCCGGACTTGAAGATGCCGGAGCCGACGAAGACGCCCTCGGCGCCGAGCTGCATCATCATCGCGGCGTCGGCCGGGGTGGCGATCCCGCCGGCGGTGAAGAGGACCACGGGCAGCTTGCCGGCCGCGGCCACCTCCTTGACCAGCTCGTAGGGGGCCTGGAGCTCCTTGGCGGCGACGTAGAGCTCGTCCTCCGCCATGCCGTGGAGGCGGTTCAGCTCGGCACGGATGGTGCGCATGTGGGTGACGGCGTTGGAGACGTCGCCCGTGCCGGCCTCGCCCTTGGAGCGGATCATCGCCGCGCCCTCGGTGATCCGGCGCAGCGCCTCGCCCAGGTTGGTGGCTCCGCACACGAAGGGGACGGTGAAGGCCCACTTGTCGATGTGGTGGGCATAGTCGGCGGGGGTGAGCACCTCGGACTCGTCGATGTAGTCGACGCCGAGGCTCTGCAGCACCTGCGCCTCGGCGAAGTGGCCGATCCGGGCCTTCGCCATGACCG
The DNA here is from genome assembly GCF_019880385.1 of Nocardioides coralli. Lineage (NCBI taxonomy): Bacteria > Bacillati > Actinomycetota > Actinomycetes > Propionibacteriales > Nocardioidaceae > Nocardioides > Nocardioides coralli. The sequence goes on along the minus strand of NZ_CP082273.1, from coordinate 1,527,867 downwards.
GGATCGAGACCGCCTCGATGATGCCGTCGATCATGTCCGGGTCGCTCATCCGCGAGACCCCGCCCTGGGCCCGGATGTCGGCCGGCACGCGCTCCAGCGCCATGACGGCGACCGCGCCGGCGTCCTCGGCGATCTTCGCCTGCTCCGGGGTGACGACGTCCATGATCACGCCGCCCTTGAGCATCTCGGCCATGCCGCGCTTGACGCGGGACGTGCCGGTCTGCGGCTGGGCAGGGGTGGATTCGGTGGTGCTCTCGGCCATGGCCCGATTCTACGGCCGGGAGCCGCCCGGCCCCGCATCGAGGCCGGGGTGCGGCCGTGCCCGGTCAGCCCACGTCGGCGAGGGCCTGCCGGCGTACCTTGAGCACCCGGAACGCGACCGTGTAGGTGTTGGCGGCGGCGAGGACCCACAGCGTCGCCTGGTAGAGGACCGGCAGGTCGAGCACGTCGCCGAAGAAGGTCATCACCAGGATCGCCACCAGCCGGTCGGCGCGCTCGGCCAGCCCGCCCCGCGCGTCCATCCCGAGCGACTCCGCCCGGGCGCGGGCGTAGGACGTGATCGATCCCATGACGAGGCAGTACAGCGTCAGGCACAGGTAGAGGTAGTCGTCCCCGGGGCCGGCGAAGTAGAGCAGCAGCCCACCGAAGACCGCAGCGTCCCCGAACCGGTCGAGCGTGGAGTCCCAGAACGCGCCGAACTTCGAGGTCCGCCCGCTCATCCGCGCCATCTGGCCGTCGATGAGGTCGCTGAAGACGAACGCCGTGATGACCACCACGCCCTGCCACAGCAGGCCCTGCGGGAAGAAGACGAGGGCTCCCGCTGCGACCCCGAGCGTCCCGACGAGGGTCACCGCGTCAGGACTGATGCCGAGCCGAAGGAAGAGCTTCACGAAGGGGGCGAGAGCGACGCCCTGCCAGAACGCCTTGAACCTGTCCAACATGGTGGGCGGCAGGCTATCCGGCGAGCCGGCCGTGGACGACCAGGGACCAGCACAGCGCCGCCAGGGCCACGACGGACAGCAGCACCCGCACCCGGTTGGCGCGCACCCAGCGGCCCTCGTCGAACGCCCTGCGCACCGCCGCGACGTCGATGGTGTCGGGGTCGCCGGCGTCCTTGAGGGCGTTGTTGCGGGGCACGTTGACGACGATCGTGATGGCGATGATCACCACCTGTGCGACCAACGCCCCCAGCGCCCACCAGAGCACCGACCGCTGGCCCTCGCCGAGGTGCAGCAGGGCGGCGGCCAGCGTGAGGGCAGGTGCGCCGAAGAAGGCGCCACCGAGGAACCAGGGGTTGATGATCGCGCGGTCGATGGCCTGGAATGCGCCGACGAACGTGCGGTCGTCGACTCTCCCGAAACCCGGCATGATCGTGTGCTGGTAGAGCCAGAACACTCCGGCGGCGAGCCCGGCGCTCACGGTCGCCAGCAGGAGCACGAGCGTGGCCACGATCGTCACCCCCAGGCCTCGGCGAGCAGCTGGCGGGTGTCGGTGAGCAGCTGGGGCAGGGTCTTGGTGTGACCGATGATCGGCATGAAGTTGGCGTCACCGACCCACCGCGGTACGACGTGCTGGTGAAGGTGGGCGCGGATGCCGGCACCGCCCGCCGTGCCCTGGTTCATCCCGAGGTTGAACCCCTCCGCGTGGGACACGCTGCGCAGGACGGTCATCGCCCGCTTGGTGAGAGCCGCGACCTCAGCGGCCTCCTCGTCGGTCGTGTCGGTGTAGTCGGGGATGTGGCGGAAGGGGCAGACCATCAGGTGTCCGGCCGTGTAGGGGAACAGGTTGAGCACGACGTACGCCGTGTCCCCGCGGTGGACGACGAGCCCCTCCTCGTCGGAGAGCGCCGGGATCCGGCAGAAGGGACACTCGTCCGCGCCGGTGCCGCTCGGGCGCTCCTCACCGCGGATGTAGGCCATCCGGTAGGGCGTCCACAGCCGGTCCAGCTGGTCGGGCTCCCCGACGCCGTCCTGACGGTGCTCCTCGCTCACGCGGCTCAGACCTGCCCCCGGGTCGCGATCGCGTTGAGGACCCGCTGGACCGCCTCGTCGACCGGTACGCCGTTCTCCTGCTCACCGTTGCGGTAGCGGAACGACACGGCGTGGGCGGCCATGTCGTCGTCGCCGGCGATCACCATGAACGGGACCTTCTGCAGCTGGGCGTTGCGGATCTTCTTCTGCATCCGGTCGTCGGAGTCGTCGACCTCGACCCGGATCCCCAGCGCGCGCATCTGGTCGGCCACCTCACGGAGGTAGTCGTGGTGCCGCTCGGCGATCGGGATGCCCTGCACCTGCACCGGCGCGAGCCACGGGGGGAAAGCGCCGGCGTAGTGCTCGACGAGGACGCCGATGAAGCGCTCGATAGAGCCGAACTTCGCGGAGTGGATCATCACCGGCTGCTGCCGGGAGCCGTCCGCCGCCTGGTACTCGAGCCCGAAGCCCTGGGGCTGGCTGAAGTCGTACTGGATCGTCGACATCTGCCAGGTCCGGCCGATCGCGTCGCGGGCCTGGACGGAGATCTTGGGCCCGTAGAACGCGGCGCCGCCCGGGTCGGGCACCATCTCCAGCCCGGTCTCGGACGCGACCTGCTCCAGGACCGCCGTGGCGTCGGCCCAGTCCTCGTCGGAGCCGATGAACTTGTCCTTGTTCCGGTCGTCGCGCGTGGAGAGCTCCAGGTAGTAGTCGTCGAGGCCGAAGTCCTGCAGCAGCGACAGCACGAACGCCAGCAGATGCTTGACCTCCCCGGGAGCCTGCTCCTTGGTGACGTAGGAGTGGGAGTCGTCCTGGGTCATGCCCCGCACCCGCGTGAGGCCGTGGACCACGCCGGACTTCTCGAACCGGTAGACGGCGCCGAACTCGAACAGCCGCAACGGCAGCTCGCGGTAGGAGCGGCCGCGCGAGGCGAAGATCAGGTTGTGCATCGGGCAGTTCATCGCCTTGAGGCGGTACTCGGCACCCTCCATCTTCATGGGTGGGTACATGGTGTCCGCGTAGTACGGCAGGTGCCCCGAGGTGTGGAACAGCCCGTCCTTGCTGATGTGGGGCGTCCCGACGTACTGGAAGCCCTCCTCGATGTGGCGCCGGCGGACGTAGTCCTCCATCTCCCGCTTGATCACCCCGCCCTTGGGGTGGAAGACCGGCAGGCCCGATCCCAGCTCGTCGGGGAACGAGAACAGGTCGAGGTCGCGACCGAGCTTGCGGTGGTCGCGCTTCTCGGCCTCCTCGAGCCGGTGGAGGTAGTCCGCGAGCGCCTCCTTGGACTCCCAGGCCGTGCCGTAGATGCGCTGCAGCTGCTGGTTGTTCTCGTCGCCTCGCCAGTACGCCGCGGCGACCCGCATCAGCTTGAAGGCCGGGATCCGCTTGGTGGTGGGCAGGTGAGGCCCGCGGCACAGGTCGGACCAGGCGACCTCGCCGTTGCGGCGGATGTTGTCGTAGATGGTGAGCTCACCGCCGCCGACCTCCACCGAGGCGCCCTCGGCGAGGTCGTCGGTCGAGCCAGTCGAGACCCCGCCCTTGAGGCCGATCAGCTCCACCTTGTAGGGCTCGTCCTGGAGCTCGTCGAGCGCCGAGGCGTCGTCGGTGACCCGACGCTCGAAGCGCTGGTTCTCCTTGATGATCTTGCGCATCGCGGTCTCGAGCTTGTCGAGGTCGTCGGGGTGGAACGGCTCGGGGACGTCGAAGTCGTAGTAGAAGCCGTTCTCGACCGGCGGGCCGATGCCGAGCTTGGCGTCGGGCCACAGCTGCTGCACGGCCTGGGCGAGGACGTGGGCGGTCGAGTGGCGCAGGATGTCGCGGCCGTCGGGGCTGTCGATGGCCACACCGGCGACCTCGTCACCGTCGGCGAGCTCGTGGGACAGGTCGCGCAGCTCGCCATCGATCCGGGCTGCGATCACGGCCGCGTCGTCGGTGAAGAGCTCCCACGCCTTGGTGCCGGTCGTGACCGTCCGCTCCTCGCGCGCTTCGGCGGCGAGTACGGCGATCTTGATGTCGGGCACGACGGGCTCCTCGGTCGGGTGGGATCGGACCCGTCGAGCCTATCGGCCACCTGACGGCGTGCTCACGCCGATATCCGTGCGGTCGGCACGCCCGCTCCGCGGCCAGCGGTCAGGTGGGGGCTGGTGCGGAATGACCATTGCTCCCCTGTCGCATCAGGACGAGGCTGACAGGTGCCGGTGGCGCCACCGGGGCGCCGCCCCGAGGGAAGGAGCCGATCGTGCACGCACGTTCAACCACTGTCCGGGGTTCACCCGAGGCCGTGGACCAGGGCATCGCCATGGTCCGGGACGAGGTACTGCCGCAGATCACCTCCATGGAGGGGTGCGCCGGGCTGTCGATGCTGGTGTCGCGTGAGTCGGGACAGTGCATCGTCACCACGTCGTGGGAGTCGCTCGACGCCATGCACGCGACCGAGCAGGTGGCCGCTCCGTTGCGGGAGCGGGCCTCCGACCTGCTCGGCGGCGCCTACGAGGTCGACGAGTGGGAGGTAGCGGTCATGCACCGGGCCCACCACACGCCGGAAGGGGGCGCCACCCGGTCCACGTGGTTGGGGATGCCGCCCGACCAGGTCGACCGTGCCGTCGACGTGTTCCGGATGGTGGTGCTGGAAAAGGTCGAACAGCTGGACGGCTTCTGCAGCGCGCTGCTGATGGTCGACCGCGACAACGGCCGGCTCGTGGCGACGGTCGCCTTCGACGACATGTCGCTGGTGGAGGCCACCCGGGACACCGCCCGGACCCTGCGCACGCAGATCGCCGACGAGGTCGGAGCCGAGATACTCGACGTCCAGGAGCACGAGGTGGCGATCGCGCACCTGCACGTCCCCGAGATGGCCTGACGACGAGATGACGGGAGCCCGGTGCGGAGGACCGGGCTCCTCCGCCGTCCGTGTCAGTCGCCGCCCCCGCCGCCGTCTCCCCCGACGTCGAAGCCACCGCCGAACGAGGCACCGCCGTGGAGGCCGAGCTGGCCGCTCATGCGGTCTGCCTGGACCGTCCAGGCCCAGGTCATCGCGACACCCATCGCCTGCGCCTCGTCGAAGTAGCCCTGGGTGTACGGCGCGTACGTCGTGCCCGCCTCCCAGTAGGGCAGCCGGCGGCGACCGACCTCCACCGTGCGCACGTCGGGCGGCTCGTGCGCCCGTACCCGCGCGGCGCACTGTCCGCACACCGGGTAGCGGTGGGTGCCGCTGCGAGGGAAGCGCCACTCGACGACGGTGGTCGACGGCCCGTGCTGGGGGTTGAAGAAGCACGGCACCCTGCGTTCGGGCACCGGCTGCCCGGCCATCCGGGCCTGCACGCAGACGATCGCGTGGCGAGCGCCGGAGAGGGTCTCGGTGAGCGGGCGCACGTGCGTGAGGTCACTGAGGCGCGGGGCCTCGCGGGTCGCACGCTCGTAGCCGTCCAGCGCCGCCTGGTAGTCCTCCCGGGCCGCGGGGTCGAGGTCCCGCCCGCCCAGCTGCGCGTCCAGCAGGGCAAGCTGCTCACCGAGGACGGTGACGTCCTCCTCGGCCAACCGTCGCACGTGCTCGAGCTGCTGGTCGCGCTCGCGGCGTGCCCCCCGGACCGCCCGGACCCTGGTCCAGGCCAAGCCGCCGACGCCACCGCCCGCCACCAGCAGGAGCAACCACTCCACCCAGGTCCCCCGTCAGCCGTTCTCGCACCATCGCTCAGCGGCGACGGCCCTTGCCGTTCCCGTAGTCGCCGTAGTGGCCCATCTCCCAGTCTCCCTGCAGGGCCGTCTCGCCGACCCAGTTGATGATCGGGCCGGTCGCCTGCCCGGAGGCGAAGTAGCCGTAGCTGTACGGGAGCGTCACCGTGCCGGCCTCCCAGTAGGGCACGCGATGGGAGCCGATCCGGACCATGCGGATCTCCGGTCGCTCGCGCGAGGCGACCTGGTCCGCACAGCGGCGGCACGCGGGCAGCATCCGCGTCCCCCGGCCGGGCGGCGTCCACTGGACGTCCTTGACCGACGGGCCGTGCTGGGGGTTGAAGAAGCACGGGACCCGCAGCTCCGGCGGTTCGTGGCCTTCCAGCGCCGCCCGCACGCAGGCCATGGCGTAGCGGCCGCTCCCCAGCGTGTCGACGAGCGCGCTGATCTGGTCGGGGTCACGCAGGCGCGATGCGTCCCACGCGGCCCGCTCGTAGGCGTGCAGGGCCAGGCGGTAGGACTCCTGTGCTTCCGGGCCGAGCTCCCTGTCCCCTACCTCCGCGTCGAGGCGTTGCAGCTGCTCGCCGAACACGGTGACGTCCTCCTCGGCGATGTGACGCGCCTGCTCGAGCTTGTGGGCATGCACCAGACGGTCGGCACGCACCTCGCGGACCCGCCACACGGCGTAGGTCCCGGCGCCGCCGGTCAGCAGGAGGAGCAGCCACTCCATGTCGACGCCCCCGACGATCGGACGACCTGGTGGACCGATGCTACTCCGGGCAGCCCTCGCCAGGCCTGCGCCGCAATGGTGCGGACGGGCCCGTCGGGCACGCGTCTCCCCAACTTAGGGGAGGCTGTCGGGCAAGCTGACCGCGTCGCGCGAGCGCTGTGCCACCGTGATCCGGCGAGGACCACCGAGCCGCGCGAGGAGGCCGCATGTCCGTCGACGAGACCGCTCCTGTCGCCGCGGCGCCGGCCGCGGCAGCACCGGGCCACGCACCGACGGGCGACCTGAACGACGCGCTGCTGGCGGCCGACTTCTGGACCGACGCCGACCTGGCGCAGGCAGGCATCCCCGTCTACGACGTGCCGTTCGTCAGCGTGGGCGGCGGCATCGGTTCGTTCGTCACCGTCGACTACCTGAGGATCGCCGGCGTGCCGACCTCGCAGATCAAGGTGCTCGGCGCCAACGACCTGCCCTGGGCCACCTACGAGTACCTGACCCGCAACTCCCAGATCCCGCGCGGAGAGCGGCTGAGGTCCGACTCGGCCTCGACGCCCGACTGCATCTGGGGCTTCCCGAGCTATGCCCTGCGCGAGGCCTGGAACGCGAAGGGCCTCCGCGCCAAGGTGGCGCCGCTGTGGAGCGTCGCGACCGAACCCATCCTCGCCGACTACTGGACACCACGGGCAGGCCAGGTCTTCGAGGCGCTCGAGAAGGAAGCCGACCGCATCGGGTACCGGGAGTGTTTCGTGAAGGGCCTGGTACGCATGTCCCGCCGACGCTCCGGCGGCGGCTATTTCACCATCCTCACCCCGCCCGAGGGCACGACAGCCACCAAGCGGGTCGCCTACCGCAGCCGGTGGGTCCACCTCGCGGTCGGCTACCCGGGACTCAAGTTCCTGCCGGACCTGCAGACCTATCGCGAGACGCACAACGACTACGCCAGTGTGGTCAATGCCTACGAGCCGCACGAGGGGTTGTACGCCGAGCTCGTGAGGCGCCCGAGCACGGTCATCATCCGGGGCAGTGGCATCGTCGCGTCCCGGATCCTGCAACGGCTGGTCGACGACCGCGACAAGCACGGCGCCGCCACCGAGATCGTCCACGTCTTCCGCACCTACGTGAGCGGGGCCCACGGTCCGAGCATCTTCATGCGCCGCCGGGGCGGCGACGGGTGGGCCTACCAGGGCTTCAACTACCCGAAGTCGGTGTGGGGCGGCCAGCTCAAGAGCCGGATGCGGCGTCTGGAGGGCGAGGACCGGGCGGCGCTCTACAAGACCATCGGTGGGACGAACACGCCCATCCGCAGGCTCTGGCAGGAGCAGCTGGCTCGGGGCCGCACGGAGGGGTGGTACCGCACGATCACGGGACAGGTGCAGTCCGTGGTGCCGCGCCCCGGCGGCGGCACGATCACCCGGATCGACACCGGCAAGGGTGTGCTCGAGGTCGAGGCGAGCTACGTCATCGACTGCACCGGGCTGGAGGCGGACATCTCCGAGCACCGCATGCTCGCGGACCTGCTGCAGCACAGCGGGGCCGGGAGGAACCCACTCGGCAGGCTCGACGTGGAGCGCAGCTTCGAGGTGCGCGGCACCGCGAACGGCGACGGCCGCATGTACGCCTCGGGCACCGCCACTCTCGGCGGCTACTTCCCGGGCGTCGACACGTTCCTGGGGCTCCAGATCGCCGCGCAGGAGATCGCCGACGACCTCGCACGCCAGGGGTTCGGCAGACGCATCGGACCGGCTCGTTCCATCGCCCAGTGGCTCCGCTGGGCGCGGGGAAAGAGGATCTGACGATGCTCCCGACACTGAACGGACGCCTGCAGACCCGGGTGTTCCTCATCGCGGTCATCGGTGGCCTGTGGGCCGTCGTGGTAGCACCCCTGCTGCCCGGCGGTGGCAGCACCGCGGACAACTACCGGGCGCTCTACGCCGTGCTGGCCATCGTGCTGGTGCTGGGCCTGGGCTGGGAGGTGGTCTACCACCTGCTCCAGCAGTTCCGGTGGGAGAAGGACTGGCCGACGCTGTTCGCCCTGCTGGTGGGTATACCCGAGGGTCTGCTCGCCTACGCGGTGGCGCGCACGGGGGTCCTGCCGTGGGCGGCGGACGTGACACCGGCGGCGTTCGCCGTCGGCTTCGGCACGACGTGGTTGGTGACCTGGCTGTTCGTCAGCGGCCCCATGCGCGTCCTGAGCGTCCACTGGCGCTTCCGGGGAGGGAGACTGGCATGACCACGACGGCGGTGAACGAGCCGGAGAGCCTCGGTTGGAGCTCGATGCGCGTGATGCTCAGCCCCGGCCACCTCCTGGTCGCGCGGGAGGGCTCGGGGCTGCTGGTCGCGAACCCCGAGGGCCCTGACCAGGAGGCCGTCACGGACCGACTCCTGGACCTGTGCGCGGGTACGACGGGTGGCCCGCCGCCTGCTGGCCGTGAGCTGGTGCGAGCCGCCGCAGCGCTGCTCACCGGATCGGCGTCGGACGAGGTCCCGGCCCTGGCCCTGGTGGCGGTCGAGGGCGACGACCTGCTGGTCACGCTGACCCGCGGCATGCGACTGGCCCTCACCGACGCAACCGGGGCCGTGGACGTGATCGACGCGGAGGACTCCGTGCTGCCGGTCAGCCGGGTGTTGGCCAGCGGTGCCGGCACGGTGGCGCTTGCGCCCGACCCACAGACGCTGGAGGTGGACCGTCGGAGCAACCTCTCGGGCGGGGTCGTCCGCGCCGGCGGCCTGCTGCTCGAGCCCGGGAACCGCGCGGCTGGGCCGGTACCACCGGCCGAGACCCTGGTCGACCTCGTCCCACCCCCACCTCCCGTCGAGGCCACCGCGCCTCCCACCTTCGTGACCTTCCCGCTCCACGACCCCGAGCCCGAGGAAGAGCAGAGCCCGCCTGCGCACCGCGAGCCGGCGCCGGATCCCACCGCGGCAGAAGAGCCGGTGGACCACCCGGTCGCGACGGGCGAGCTCGACGACGGGCGCGACTCCGGACCGGACCTCGAGGAGGCGCGGCCCGAGGATCCGCCCTCGCCGGACGCGCAGGAGCAGGGTGTCCGGGTCCGGGGGATCGTCTGCTCCCGCGGACACTTCAACCCACCCGACGCCCGCTTCTGCGAACGGTGCGGCATCTCGACCGTCCACCAGACGCACAGCCTGGTCACCGGGCTCAGGCCGCCGCTCGGGGTCCTCGTCCTCGACGACGGAACGGTCCACACCCTGGCCGGGGACGTCGTCATCGGTCGCGCGCCGGAGGAGGCCGAGGACGTCCGCTCGGGGCGGTGTGCGCCGTTGGCCCTCGACGATCCTGAGCTGTCGGTGTCACGCACGCACGCGCGGCTGGTGCTCGACGGGTGGGAAGTCCGGGTGGAGGACGCCGGTTCGGTCAACGGCACGTTCCTGGCGGAGGCAGGCTCCGAGGACTGGTCCCGGCTCGAGGCCGGACGGCCCACGACGATCACGCCGGGCGCCCGGCTGCGGCTGGGGTCCCGGGTCCTCGCCTTCGAGTCGCACCACCGCGTCTGAGCCGGGGCCACAACCGATCCGGGGCCCTCAGCGATCGGGCCCCTCAGCGACGTACCAACACGATCCTGTAGGTGGCGGTGTCCGCGGGCGAGTCGTCACAATCGGTGAGGCCTTCGTAGGTCGTGCGCCACTTCTGCGTGCCTGTGAGTCGCACCGGGAACCCCGACTCGTCGACCTTCACCGTGCGGAGGGGTAGCCACGTGACCACGGTGGTCGCGCGCCCCCACGTGCCGGGGCTCTCCTCGCCCGTCACGGTGTCGACGCACAGCCCCTCATAAACGTCCCGCCCGTTCTTGGGTGGCGTGACGTCGAGCCGCTTGCCGTTCCACGTGTACTTGAACGTCGATCCGCTGGAAGACTTGATGCTGCCGGAGCAGACCTCCTCCCCCTGGCAGCGCCTCACGTCGAGCGCCCACCGAGTGGTCTCCTGCTTCTGTCCGGGCGGGTCGTAGGTGCTCGCCACTCGGGTCCGCGTGAAGGCGAACCGTCCGCTCGGCGTCAGCTCCTCCAGGGTGGGCGGCTCCTCCTCCTCGGCGGCTGCCGACTCCCCCGCCGCCACCGGCGCCACCGCCTCCGGGGCGTCGCCGTCGTCGCCGGTCAACGCGATCGTGGCGGCGGTGCCACCGACCACGACGAGGACCGCGCCGGCGCCGATGGCGACCAGACGGCGGGTGCCGCGCTTCACGGTCTCCGCGACAGGGCTGCCGACGACCCGTGCGGCGTCCACCACGACGGTGGGAGCCGCCGCTCCGCCGCCTCCGGCGGCCGGCACCGCCGCGCCCACCAGGGACGCGATCGAGGCGCGTTGGAGCCACGTGGCACCGAACCTGCGGCGTGCGGCCTCCTCCAGCTCCTCCAGGAACGCTCGTGCGTCCCGGGGGCGCTCCGACGGGTCCTTGGCCAGGCTCCGACGCAGCAGGTCCTGGAGGTCGTGACCGTGGCCCTCGAGCAGGGGCGCGGGTTCCTCCAGGTGACGTCGGATGGTCGTCGCGACGTCGGAGCCGGCGAAGGGTGGGACGCCGGCCAGGAGCGTGTAGAGCACTGCCGCGCTGGAGTAGACGTCGCTGGGCTTGTCGAGGCTCTCACCACGGGCGGCCTCCGGGCTCAGGAACGCCGGGGTCCCGGAGACCCCCGAGGAGCCGATCGGCGCAGCCAGTCCGAAGTCGACGAGCTTGGACACCCCCTCGGTGTCCGCGAGCACGTTCCCGGGTGAGACGTCGCGGTGCAGGACCCCGCGATCGTGGGCGTGCGCAAGGCCGAGCAGGGCACCGCGCACGACGCCCACGGACTGCTCCGGAGTGAGGGTGCGATGCGCCTCGAGGATCTGCTCGAGGGATGCCCCCGCGACCCACTCCTCGGCGATCCAGGCCCGGTCGGACTCCTCGACGTAGTCGTAGACCTGCACGATGTGGTCGTCCTCGAGCCCCGCGAGCGTCTCCGCCTCGGCGCGGAGCCGCTCCCGCATCCCGGGCGTGTCCAGGACCGCCGGATGCAGCATCTTGATCGCGGCGGTGCGCTCCAGCTCGCGGTGGCGCGCGCGGAACACGGTGCTCGTGCTCCCCTCCGCGACACGGTCGAGGACCTGGTACGGGCCGAAGGACTCGTCTGACATGGGGCACCCCCGTGGTTCGCACGATGCCGCCCCAGTGGAACGGCATCTCAAGGTACGGCCGCGCCGGAACCCGTCCAGATCGCCGCCACCACATACCCCAATTCCCGGTACGTCGCCGGCGCACCGGTCCCACCCCCCGAGGGCTGCCGGGACCATCACGGAGTGGATGCCACCGTGCCGGACGGATACGAGTTCATCCGCGTCCTGGGCGCCGGCGGTTTCGGCGAGGTGGTCCTCGCCCGGCAGACACGCCTCAACCGGATGGTCGCGGTCAAGCGCATCCACGCCGCGGCCCTGGGGGACACCGAGAGCCTCGAACGCTTCCGACGCGAGGCCCGGCTGCTGGCCACGATGGACTGCCCGTCGGTGGTGCGGGTCTTCGACCTCGTCCGCGGCCCTGACGGCGCCCACCTGGTCATGGAGTACGTCGCCGGGGAGCCGCTGTCGGAGCTCGTCAGCCGGGGGCCGCTCCCCGGCTCCCAGGCAGTCGTCGTGCTCCGTGACGTGGCCGATGCCCTCGCCGCGGCGGCCAGCCGCGGGATCGTCCACCGCGACATCAAGCCGCACAACGTCTTCGTCCTTCCGGACGGTCGCGCCAAGCTCGGTGACTTCGGGCTCGCCCGAGCGGTTTCCGACCCGGGCGTGTTCCGCACCGCTGCGGACACCACGCTCGGCACACCGGCCTACTTCCCACCGGAGCTGGGGCAGGGCGAGGGGGAACCGGACGAGCGCTCGGACGCCTACAGCTTCGCCGTGGTGGCCTACGAGACGCTCACGGGCCGGCGACCGTACGAGCACGCCGATGCCATCGCCCTCATCACAGCCCACTGGCGCCTGGAGCCGCCGGACCCGCGGTCGCTGCTGCCCGGCCTGCCGCGGCGCGCGGCCGACACGCTGCTGTCAGGGATGGCCAAGGACCCCGCTTCACGCATGCTTCCTCAGGAGCTCGTCTCGAACCTCGCCAAGATCCCCCCGGATGCCTGGCCGACCGTGGAGCGCCGACCGCCTCGCCCGCGTCCCGACCTCCGGGCCGCCCCCACGGCACGCGTGCACGTGGGCTCGGACTCGGTCCCGCCGACCCCGCGCCTGAAGCGCAGGACCATCAGGCGCCGCTCATGGGTGCTGCTGGCCGTCGCCGGGGTCGCCGTGCTTGGCTCCGCCGTGGCGTGGGCCGCCGGCCGGGCCGGCGGACCTGGTGAGCTGGACGTGACCTCGGTCCGGGTGACCGGTGACCCCTCCCCCACGCGGGTCGAGTGCCCCCGCGCCGAGGTGCGCCTGGCGGCGGTGGTCGACACCAATGGCGCCGGCGGCAGGCTGACTCTGGTGTGGACCGGACCCGACGGCTCGACGCTGGCGCGGCGGCAGATCGACACGTCCGCGGGACAGCGGCAGGTCGAGTCCCGGCTGACGCTCACCCTGGCGGGGCGACAGCCGGTGCGCGGCGACGTGGTGGTCGCGGTCGAGGACCGTGGCCTGACCGCGAGCCACCCCGTGGTCTACCGCTGCCCGGGCTGAGGCACTCAGCCTCAGCCCACGGCCTCCGGCGTCCGCCGGGCGAGCATGCGCTCGAGGCGCTCGTCGTCGTCGCCGCGGCCCCGGACCACCAGCACGCCGGCGCCGCCGTCCGGTGTCACCACGGCGTCAGCGCGTCCGGTGACCAGCACCGTCGTCGGGTCCGGGACGAGGGAGTCCGTGCGAGCAGCAGCGACGCCGGTGCCGGTCAGCCTCCGCTCGAGCATGCCGGCGCGGCGTTCGGCACGACGCTGCCCCTCCGTGACCAGCAGGAGCTCTGCTCCGAGGCGCTCGGCGAGACGGATCGCCTGCTCGACGGCAGCCACCCCGTCCGTCGTGACGCCCGGCCAGACCGCGACGCGGCGTACGCCGTCAACCTCGACGGGAGAGCCGCCGGGAAACGGGACGAGCTCCACCACGACGCGGTCACGGTCACCCGCGACGGCATCGGCGAGATCGGACCCCGCGGCGACCAGGACCACCTCGGCGCCCGTGGCCTCGGCGTGCACGGCGGCTTCGCTGCCCGGGTCGTCGGAGAGCCGGGACGTGACGTGCACGACCGCTCCTGCCGCGCGGGCGCGGCCCGCCAGCACCTCGAGACCCTCCAGGGCCGAGGCCACCGCGGCGAAGTCGGAGATCAGTCCGGAGCCGACCTCGAGCGAGGACGCGTCCCGGCGCTCGATACGGGTCACCAGCAGCTCGGCGTCCTCCCGCCTCCCGAGCAGCCCGACGCCACAGTCGACCAGGGACTCGGCCGTGGCGGGCTCCGGGAGCACCAAGACCCGGTGCTCGGCGGACAGCCCGAGCGCCGCCCGCTCGGCCTCGACGACGTCACGCGCCACCTCGTGGTCGGGGTAGATCAACCGCATCAGGGGCTCGGTGATGATCGTCGTCACGATCGCCATGAGGACCATGACCGTGAAGAGCTCCTCATCGAGGATTCCCACGGAGAGCCCGATGTTGAGCACCACCAGCTCCGTCAGCCCCCGGGTGTTCATGAGGACGCCGATGGAGGCCGCGCGCCGAGGCCGGACCCCCATGAACCGGGCCGCCGCGGCCGCACCCGCGAACTTCCCGACACAGGCGACCGTGAGCACGGCGACGAACTCCAGAAGGCCCTCCCGGCCGAGGTCGGTCACGTCCACTCTGAGCCCGGTCACGACGAAGAAGACCGGCAGCAGCAGGAGCACGGTCATCTGCTCGACGCGTTCGAGGATCTCGCTCGAGAGCTTCTCCGCGCCCTGGCGGGGCATGATGGCCCCGAAGAGGAACGCGCCGAAGATCGCGTGGATGCCGATCTTGTCGGTGATCACGCTCGAGACGAGCACCCCCACGAGGACGACCGCGAAGATGTCGGGCGTGAGGCGCTCCGCACGCTCGCGTCGGGCCACGAGCAACCGCAGCCGGGGCTTCACGAACCAGAACATCACCGCGACGAAGGCCACCGACTCGGACACCATGAGCAGCAGGTCGATGCCGCCCGAGGACTGGACGACGGCCAGGACCGCGGCCAGCATGATCCAGGCCAGGACGTCGTCGACGGCCGCACACGCCAGCGTGATGGCCCCCAGCGAGGTCCGGTTGAGGCCGCGCTCGGACAGGATCCTGGCCAGCACCGGGAAGGCCGTCACCGACATGGCGGCTCCGATGAACAGCACGAAGGGCAGCAGCGAGACCTCCTCGCCCTCGACGGTGCCGTGCCGGGAGTGGAGCCACACCGCCAGCCCGGAGCCCAGCAGGAAGGGCAACGTCACCGAGACGACGGAGATGGTGCCGGCGGTGGCGCCCTTGCCCCGGATCAGCCCGAGGTCGAGCTCGAGCCCGACCACGAACATGTAGATCGTGAGGCCGAGAGCGGCGATGACGGCGAGGTAGGGCCGGACGTCGCTGGGGAACAGCGTCTCGGTGAGGTCACCGGGCAGCAGGCCCAGCAGCGACGGTCCGAGCGCCAGTCCGGCCAGGATCTCGGCGATGACGACCGGTTGCCGGATCCGACGCATGACAAGCCCGAGCAGCCGCGCCACGACGACGATGAGAGCGATGTCGATGAAGACCAGGGCGATGGTCTGATGCAGGTCGTGACCCTCCACGGCGGCACTCTCCGGTTCGGCTCGAGATCGTCCCGAATGTAGGAGTCAGCAGAGCTCCGGCAGGCCGAAACCCTCCCGGTATCCCCAATGTGGGTGTCATCCTGCTGCCCGGAGCGTGAGGGAGGCACCGTGGACGGAGTGGCCGACTACCGGTTCGTGAGCTCGCTGGGCGAGATGGGGCACGGACAGTTCTACCTCGCCCACACGCCGCAGCGGCTGGGGCTCGAGACGCCACTCGTCGGCGTCAAGGTGTTCGAGCAGGCCACCGACGAAGACACCCTGCGTCGGGCGACACGCGAGCTCCGCGCGTTCGCTGCCGTCTCGTCGCCCTACCTGGTGAAGCTGCTGGACGCCGGGCGCGACGGCAGCTGGTTCTACTACGCGACGGAGCACTGTCCCGGCGGTTCCCTCGCGGCACCCACGCGGCCCTTGGGCAGGCCCGAGCAGCTCGCGGCCATCGGGCGCGCAGCGCGCGGCGCGCACGCCCTCCACGAGGCGGGCATGGTCCACCGCGGCATCCACCCGGGCTCGATCCTCCTCACCGACGACGGCGCCCGCCTCGCGGACCTGGGGCTGGCGGACGTCCTCGACCCGACCACGTCGGTCACGGGACTCGGTCCCGCCGGCGCGGTCGAGTTCATCGACCCGGCCGTGCTCGCGGGCGAGACCGCCTCCCCCGCGTCGGACATCTGGTCGCTCGGGGTAACTCTGCACAAGGTCCTGACGGGCACCGGCCTCTACGGCGACCTACCGACCCACGACGCTCTGCTGGCCGTACGCCGGGTGCTCACCGCGCCGCCGCAGGTGTCCTCCGAGCTCGCACCCCGCGAGGCGGAGCTCGTGAGCAGCTGTGTTGCGCCCGACCCCGGCAACCGTCCCGGGTCGGCGTTGGCCGTGGCAGAGGAGATCGAGCGCCTGGTCGCGTGAGCTTGTCGGTGGGCATCGGCACCGCCGGCGCTCGCGCCCGAGGGTCTGCCGGAGGAAGACGGTGGGCGATACTGGGTTCGAACCAGTGACCTCTTCGGTGTGAACGAAGCGCGCTACCACTGCGCCAATCGCCCGTCGCGCCGGAATGCTACAACGCCGTGGGGGCGATCACGAATCCGCCTCCTCGGCCTCCCGCCGGATGGCGCGGTCGATCCGCGCGACGGCCTCGGGCTCGCCGTGGAAGCGCCGGTAGCTGTAGACGATCAGCGCCAGCGCGATGACGGCTGAGGCGATCTGGGTGACGCCGGTCCACAGCCCCCCGGGCAGCCACCAGGTGTCGCTGACCGGCCACCAGCCAGGTGCGGGCGGGTCCATGATCCACAGCACCCCGGCGGCGACGAGTGCGGCCACGCCGCCCAGCGAGGCGAAGATCCGCGGCCAGGTCTGCACCCCCTCGGCGGCTCCCTTGAGGGCCCGGAGCTTGACCGGCTCCACCCGCTTCTCGGCCCAGTCGTACTGCTGCGAGAGCAGGGCCAGGCCCGCGAACATGCCGAGGAGCCCCGGCCCGGGGAGGAAGATCGCCGCGACGCCTGCCACCAGCAACATCCACCCGAGGGTTTCGAGGACGACACGCTTGGCGACGTCGGTCATGTCCTGACTCTTTCAGATCGACCTGACGGTCACGGGTCCAGGTGCTCGCGTTCGCGTGTCTGCCAGGTGGCCATGGCTTCCCGGGTGACGGGCCCCGGGGCCTCGAGCTCGCGGTCGTTCCAGCGGGAGACGCCCTGCACGTCGCGCGTGGTGGAGGCCAGGAACACCTCGCTCGCCCGGTCCACGACCTCGAGCGGCTCGTCGACCTCCACTCCCCCGAACCACTCCAGCACCAGCCCGCGGGTGACTCCCGCGAGACAGCCGCTGTCGAGCGTCGGGGTCCTCAGCTCCCCGTCGACGACGTAGAACACGTTGGTCCCGGTCCCCTCGCACAGGTGGCCGGCAAGGTTGGCGAACACCGCCTCGCTCGCGCCGTGACGCTGCGCGTGGGCGAGGGCACGGACGTTCTCACCGTACGACGTGGTCTTGAGGCCGGCCAGCGCGCCACGCTCGTTGCGCGGCCAGGGCACCGTGACCACGGCCGTGGTCGGTGGTGCGGGCTCCATGACGTCGGCGACGACGGCCAACGTCGGTCGGCCGTCGCCACGGCCGGAGCCGAGCGGCGCGGGCCCGCCGGTCCAGGTGATCCGGATGCGGCCGAGCGGGAGCGGGTCGCCCTCCAGCACGGCCGCGACACCCCGGCGAACCTCGGCGACATCAGGCCTCGGAAGACCGAGGCCCTCGGCGCTGCGGACGAGCCGGTCGAGGTGCCGGGTGAGGGCGAACGGGGTCCCGTCGACCACCTTGATCGCCTCGAAGACACCGTCTCCGACGGTGAAGCCGTGATCGTCGACGGCCACCGCCGGAGCCGTCGGATCAGCCAGGATCTCCCCGTTCAACCACGCGCGCACAAGGCCACTCTAAGGACCGAACACTCCGGGTCCGGGGTGATTTTGTCTCGATCAGGGCATGGGCTACTGTTCTGACCGCACCGGCCCCCAGGGCAGGGCGCAAGCGGACGTAGCTCAGTTGGTAGAGCGCAACCTTGCCAAGGTTGAGGTCGCGAGTTCGAGCCTCGTCGTCCGCTCGGAGAGGTCCCCGGCGTTGGCCTCCACGGTGGGTTGGCCGAGAGGCGAGGCAACGGACTGCAAATCCGTCTACACGGGTTCAAATCCCGTACCCACCTCCACCACCCACCTCACAACTGAAGACAGTCACACCCACGGGCGATTGGCGCAGTGGTAGCGCGCTTCCTTGACACGGAAGAGGTCACTGGTTCAAACCCAGTATCGCCCACCAGCACGACGAGGCCCCTGAGCTGCAGACCCGCAGACCAGAGGCCTTCGTCGTCTCCTCCCTGCCCGCTGCCGGGCGCAGTACGTGGTGGAGGCGCTGCGGCAACGCGTGGCGCGGGCAGCGGTGGACTTCCTGGCCTCGTCCGACGGTGGCCGGGTCTCCCAGTGCGCGGACGACGCCTGCGGCTGGGTCTTCCTGGACACCTCTCCCCGCCGCAACCGGCGGTGGTGCGTGGCCGGGGACTGCGGGGCCCGCAACCGGTCCCGTCGACACTACGCGCGCACGCGCCGCACGGCCGCCGGTCACGACGGCGGGTGAGAGTCTCGCTCGAGTCGACGGGTCGTCAACCAGCGACGGTCCGGAAGCCGGTGTTGGCGGTGGAGGAGTCCGGGGTGTTCCCCGTCCGGGCCGAGTTCCGGTACCGGTTGCAGTACGAGTCGTGACAGAGGAAGGAGCCACCCCGCATCACCCGGGTCGGCTCGGCAACGACCGAGGGACGGCCCCGGCCCTCAGTCTCAACACCGGGCAAGGTGAACGTGTCGGAGCACCACTCCCACACGTTGCCGACCGTCTGCCACAACCCGTAACCGTTGGGCTTGTAGGAACGAACCGGCGCGGTGGTCAACCACCCGTCGTCGCCGGTGTTGACGTCCGGGAAGTCGCCCTGCCAGATGTTGCATCGCCAGCCTCCGCCGTCCGCCAGGAGCACGTCGCCCCAGGGGTAGCGCTGCTGCACCAACCCGCCACGCGAGGCGTACTCCCACTCGGCCTCCGTGGGGAGTCGCCGGCCCGACCAGCGGCAGTAGGCGACCGCGTCGTTCCAGCTGACGTGCGTCACCGGGTGGTCCCAGCGTCCCGACAGATCCGAGCCGCGACCCTCCGGTTGGCGCCACGACGCTCCCCGCACCCCCAGCCACCACGGCGCCTGAGGGGGTACGCCCACCACGTCTGCGGCGCTCCCCGTGTGGAAGCACCGCACCACTGCCGACACCCCGAACTCCTCCGCCTCGGTCCGGTGACCCGTGGCGTCGACGAAGGCGGCCCAGTCAGTGTTCGTGACCGTGGTGGCATCGATGGTGAAGTCCTCCACGACCATCTCGCGGACCGGGCCCTCGCCGTCGCCGGGGACGCCGTCGCCCGCCGCGTCGCCCATGAGGAAACGGCCCCCCGGGATCCTCACCTGCTCGACCGCGTGGTCGCCGTCGTCTCTCCGGGGCGGGCTGGCCCCGGGAACGGCGGCCGGTCGTGCCGGGCCTGACCGGCGGGGCGCACAGCACGGCCGCCCGCTCCCGGCCTGGCTCATCGCGCGATGGAGACCGTCTGCTCGGCGATGAACTCTCGCAGACCGCTCATGCCGCCCTCGCGTCCGAGACCGGAGTCCCCCCGGCCACCGAACGGCACCTCCGGCGTGTTGGGCGCCCCGTTGTTCACCGCCATGACCCCGATGTCCAGGCGCTGCGCAAGGTTGATCTGACGCTCCGGGTCAGCGCACGCGACGTACCCGCCGAGGCCGGTGGACCAGCCGTTCACCTCCTCGACGACAGCCGCCTCGTCGGTGAACCGGCGGACGCTCAGCACCGGCCCGAACAGCTCGGTGGCCCACGCCGCACTCTCCACTGCAGGATCCTCGACCAGGGCGACCGGGGCGTAGCTCCCCGTGTCCGGCAAGGAGCCGAACGTCGTCACCTTCGCACCGGAGTCGCGCGCCTCCGCCACCACTTGCTCGAGGCGTCCGACCTCGCGCTGCTGGATCAACGGGCCGAGCCCCGTCTGGGGATCCCGCGGGTCGCCGATGACGATCGTCTCGAGCTTCTCCCGCAGTCGGTCCAGGACCTCGTCGTACACGTCCGCGTGCACGAAGACGTTGTTCGCGGCCAGGCACGACGCACCGTTGTTGCGCAGCTTGGCGACCATCAGCGCCTCGACCGCTTCGGGAACGTCGGCGTCGTCGCAGACGATGAACGGGGCACGACCGCCGAGCTCCAGCACCGACCTGGTCAGTGCCCTCCCGGCGCGTTCGGCCACCGATCTCCCGACCTGGGTCGATCCCGTGAAGGACACGACGCGGACGTCGGAGTGGTCGACCAGTGCGGGTGTCAGAACCGCGCCGTCACCCACGAGCACGTTGACCAGGCCGACGGGCAGGACCCGCTCGCACACCGCGGTCAGCGCCAGGGACGAGAGCGGCGTGAGCTCGGACGGCTTCTGGACGACAGCGCAGCCTGCCGCGATCGCGGGAGCGATCTTGCGGGCGGGGATCGAGAGCGGGAAGTTCCAGGGACTGACCGCTACAGCCACCCCCGCTGGGCGCTGCCCGATGAGGAACCGTCGCTGCGGAGTCTCGTAGTAACCGTCGTCCACCCGGGTGCAGGCATCGGCGAACCAGTCGAAGTAGCGGGCTGAGAAGCCCACCTCGGCGACGGCCTCCTCCAACCGCTTGCCCGACTCGGCACAGATCAGCGAACCCAGTGGCTCGGCGAGCGTCCGCAGCTCCGCCGCGATGCTCCGCAGCGCCGAGGCACGCTCCCGGACATCCGTGGCCGACCAGTCGAGCATCGCCGTCCTGGCCGCCTGCACGGCCACATCGACGGCGTCCTCCTCGGCCCAGCCCACGACACCGACCGTGTCGCCCGTGGCCGCGTCGCACACGTGCCGACCGCCGCCCGGAAGGGCGGTGCCTCCGATGCGTCCCGCCCCGAGGCTCCCGCCATCGGTCGTCTCCAGTCCCAGCTCAGACCACTGCACGAAGCTCACATTCCCTTCTGTCCACCAGGTAGGTCTCCATCACGTCGCGGTCGATCTCGACGCCCAGTCCCGGGCCGGACGGCACCGCGACATGCCCGTCCCGGGCGCGGAAGCAGTTCCCCACGAGGGCGTCACGAAGCGGGTTCGGCTGGACGTCGAGCTCGAGCCACGGGACCTGCGCGGGGTAGGCCGCGGCCAGCTGCACGCTCGCGGCCGTCACGATCGCGCCGCCGTAGCAGTGCGGCGACGCAACGACGCCCGGGGGCAGCTGGTCCAGCAGGCCCGTGGCCAGCGTGAAGCCGCCCGACTTGGCGAGGTCTGGCTGGATGACGTCCACGGCACCGGAGTGCGCGTAGCGGAGGAAGTCGTCGAGACCGTAGAGGTTCTCACCGCAGGCCAGCGGCAGGTCGACCCGCGACGCCAGCTCGCGCAGCTGCTCGAGCGCGTTCCCGGCGACCGGCTCCTCCAGCCAGGCTGCGTCGTAGGGCTCGACCCAGCGGCAGAAGTCGGCGGCCTCGGCGACCGACCACGCCTGGTTGGCGTCGACGAACAGCGCGACTGCCGGGGCCGTGCTGGCTCGCACCCGGGCCAAGGTCTCCTCGTCGCGCTCACGACCGAAGCCGACACGCGCCTTCACGGCGGCGAACCCGCCCGCCGTCGCCGCCTCGCACAGCTCCTCCACCCCCGAGGGACCCACGCCGCTGGCGTAGACCTGGACGCGAGAGCGGTGCTCGCCGGTCGTCAGGAGGTTCGCCACCGGCACCCCGCGGGCACGTGCCAGCAAGTCCCACAGCGCGACGTCGACGGCGCTCAGCGCCTGCCAGACCGGGCCCGGCGCACCCCACTGCCGAGCCACGCGTCCCAGTCCCTCGGCCAGCTCGCGCTGGACCCGACGCGGGTCGCTGACGTCGAGACCGGTCAGCCTGGGCAGGACCCCGTGCTCCAGGGTCGCGATCCGCTCGGCGGCCGCCCACGCCGGGTAGTTCACCCAGCTCTCGCCGACACCCGTGACGCCGTCCGCCTCCAGCTCGACCAGCACCACGTCGCGGGTGTCGAGCTGGGAGAACGACATCTCCACCGGCTCGTCGACCGGCGCCGACAGCACGGAGATGACAGCCCGCTCGATCCTCACCGGAGGGCTTGCTCGTCGTAGGCGTGGATGACCGCGCTCGTGTCATCGGCACCGTGGCCGAGGGCGAGGGCCGCGTCGTTGATCCTGCCGATCAGCTCCGTCAGCGGCGCAATCGCACCCGCGCCGGACGCGAGGTCGGCAGCCAGCCGGTTGTCCTTCGCCAACAGGTCCAGCGCGAACACCGGGGCGTGATTCCCCTCGGCGATGCGAGGACCGATGTCACGGAACAGGTTGGACACCGTCGCGGCCCCTGAGTCGACCACCGCGTCGACGAAGACCGCGGGGTCGATGCCGGCACGTGAGCACAGGTGGATCGCCTCGGCGGTGACCGCGTTGATGGCGCCGAACATCAGGTTGTTGAGGATCTTGACCACGCTGCCGGCTCCGACGTCCCCGATCCGGACGACGCGACCCGCGATGGTCGACTCGAGCAGCGGCGCCACGCGTGCGACCTGGTCCTGGGGGCCACCGGTCACGAGCGTCCACGACCCACACCCCGCGGGTCTCCCCAGCACCGGCGCATCCAGGTAGCAGATCTCCTGACGCGCCAGGCCCGCGGCCGCCTCCCGCGCCGTCGCAGGGTCGATGGTCGAGATGTCGACGACGACCGTGCCGGGACGGCCGCAGAGCAGTGCGCCTCCAGCCAGCTCCGCCACGTGCTCGGGCTTCGGCACCGACACCACGATCACGTCGGCGCCTGCCACGACGGCTGCCGCGTCGTCGACGACGGAGGTCCCGGCAGCGGCCGCACGAGACCGGGCCTGCGGCGCGGGGTCGAACCCGACCACGTCGTGGCCCGCCGCCGCGACCTTCTCCGCCACGCGTCCGCCCATAGCTCCGAGTCCGAGGACCCCCACGTGCTCGGTCATCGTCATCCCTTCCTGTTCGTGGTGGTCGTTGCGGTGGCCGCGAGCGCGGCCTCGCGCCGCTCCCGGCGGGCCCGTTGTCGGTCCGGGTCGGCGACGGGCGCCGCGCCGAGGAGGGTCCGGGTGTAGTGGTGCTCCGGCCGCGCGGTCACCTGGTCGCAGTCGCCCAACTCGACGATCTCGCCGGCGTACATCACGGCCACCCGGTGGCTGATGTGGCGCACGACGGCGAGGTCGTGCGACACGAAGACGTAGGCGATGCCGGTGGCGTCCTGGATGTCGATGAGCAGGTCGAGGACGCGGGCCTGCGTGGACAGGTCGAGCGCCGAGACCGGCTCGTCGCACACGATGAGGCGGGGCCGCAGTGCGAGCGCTCGGGCGATGGCGACACGCTGACGCTGGCCCCCGGAGAACTCGCGGGGGAAACGACGGCCGGACCCGGCGGGCAGGCCGACCTGGTCGAGCAGCTCGCCAATGCGCTGTCGCGCCTCGGGGGCGGGCACGTCCTGGGCTCGCAACGGCTCGCTGAGGATGTCCTCGACCGTGAGAGCGGGGTTGAGCGAGGAGTAGGGGTCCTGGAACACGACCTGGATCTCCGAGGCGAGCCGACGTCGGTCGCGGCGGGCCAGGCCCTGGATCTCACGTCCGTCGTAGCGGATGGTGCCGGACGTGACCGGAACCAGACCCAGGACCGCGCGACCCAGGGTCGTCTTGCCGGAGCCCGACTCCCCCACCAGGCCCACCGTCTCGCCCCGGGACACGTCCAGGCTCACGCTGTCGAGCGCCCGGAACGGTTTCGCGCGCCAGCCCCTGCCGGGGTACTCGACCACGAGATCGCTGATGTCGAGCAGTGTCATGACGACTCCCGGGCGGCCGCGACGGGTGGAACAGCGGGTCGTAGCGGAGCCCGCGGCTCGGTGTCGTCGAGGTTCGCCTCGAGCAGCATCCGGGTGTACGGGTGCTGGGGCGTGGCGAAGATCTCCCGCACCGACGACGACTCGACGATCCGTCCCGACTGCATGACCGCCACCGAGTCGCACAGGTCCGCCACGACCCCGAAGTTGTGGGTCACCAGCAGCACCGCCATGTTCCGTTCACGTTGCAGGCGCCGGAGGAGGGACAGCACCTCCGCCTGCACGGTCACGTCGAGAGCCGTCGTGGGCTCGTCGGCGATGAGCAGCACCGGGTCGCCCGCGATCGCACCGGCGATCAGGACCCGCTGGGCCATGCCACCGGAGATCTGGTGGGGGTAGGACCGGAAGGTGCGGTCAGGGTCGGGGATGCCGACGTCCGCCAACAGCTCGAGGGCCCGGGTACGGGCCTCGCTGCGCGACAGACCCGCCGCGCGCAGCGGCTCGACGAGCTGCTGCCCCACGCGGAACGCGGGGTCGAGGTTGGACATCGGCTCCTGGGGGACGTAGGCGATCTTTGAACCGAGCAGCTGCCTCCGGGCAGGTCCGGGCAGGTCGAGCACATCGGTCCCGTCGACGGTGATCGAGCCGCCGAGCACCTCCCCGCCCTGCGGGAGCAGGCCGAGGACGGCGAAGGCGGTCTGGGTCTTGCCGGACCCGGACTCGCCGACCAGACCGAGCACGTCCCCGCGCCTGACTGTGAGGTCGACGTCGTGCACCACGACGATGGTCTCGCCGTCCGCCTGCGGGTAGCCGATGCGCAGCCCGCGGACCTCCAGCACCGCGTCGACACCGTCTGCTCCGCCCACCGGGACCGCCTCAGCGGCGGGGCGTCCCTCCGCAGGCTGACGTGCCGGTGCAGCGCCCCGCCGACGACGGCGGACGGTCGAGGTCCCCTGCACTGCGTCACGGAGCCCGTTGCCGAGCAGCACCAGGGATGCGACCACGAGGCCGATGGCGATGCCCGGCCACACCATGGCCGTGGGCGCCAGGTAGATCACCGCGAACGCGTTCCCCAGCATCGACCCCCACGTGACCTGGCTCTGGTCGCCCAGCCCCAGGAAGTCGAGGCCGGACTGCACGATGATCGCGATGCCAGCCAGGATCGAGCCCTGGATGATCACGGGCGCGCGCACCACGTAGAAGATGTGGCGGGCCATGATCCGCAGGTCCGAGAGGCCTGCGACCCTCGCCGCATCCACGTACAGGTCGTTCCGGACGCCGATGGTCTGCGACCTCACCAGGCGGAACATGCCCGGCGCGAGGATGACGCCGAACGCGGTCATGGTGATCAGCACCGACGGGCCGAAGGCGGAGATCACCGCCAGCAGGACCACCTTGCCGGGCACCGAGAAGCCGACGTCCGCCAACCAGCTCGCCACCCCGTCGAACCAGCCGCCGTAGTAGCCCGCCAGCAGTCCCGCGGGCACACCCACGGCAACGGCGACCACGACGGCGAGGGCGGCACCGAGCAGCGTGAGCCGGGTTCCGTAGATGAGTCGGGAGAGGATGTCGCGTCCTGCCCCGTCCGCGCCGAGTGGGTGACCGGGGGTGCCGGGAGGCGCGTTGCGGGACCGCAGCTCAGGCTGGAGCGGGTCCATGGGCGCCAGCAGCCCGGCGAACAGCGCCACGAGGACCATCAGCACGAGGACGACCAGGCCGCTCAACGCCAGCGGGTTGCGCAGGATCAGGCCGAGGACCCCGCGGCGCAGGGGGACGGCGGGGGTGCTGGCCACGTCGGCTGCGACATCGGTCATCGGATCGTCACCTTCGGGTTGACCCATCCGTTCGCCAGGTCGATGACCAGGTTGACCACCACCACGATCACCACGGTCACCGCGACGACCCCCAGGAGGACGGGGATGTCTCCTTGGATGGTCGACTCCACCGCGGTCGAACCCAGGCCGGGAAGTGCGAAGACCTTCTCGATGACGATGGCACCCCCGAGCAGTCCGATGAACTGCAGCGAGAGCACCGTCAGGCCCGGTGAGGCAGCATTCTTCAGAGCGTGGCGGAACAGGATCGACCGCTCCGACAGACCCCGTGACCGGAGCGTGCGGATGTAGTCCGCCTCGAGGACGTCGATGACGGCACCGCGGACCTGCTGGGTCGCGGCGGCGACTCCGCTGAGGGCCAGAGCCGCGACCGGCAACGCGATGCTCGCCAGCCATCCGGTCACGGAGAGGTCCGGTGACACGTAGCCGGTCGCCGGGAAGAGCTGCCACGTGACGGCAAACAGGACCACCAGCATCAACCCCACCCAGAAGTTCGGCAACGACATCCCGGTCACGGACAGCACCTGGACGGCGCGATCGATCCAGCCGCGACGTACGGCGGCCAGCATCCCGAGGGCCACACTGAGCAGAGCGGTCACGAGCACCCCGCCGAGCACGATCGACAAGGTGACGGGCGCCCGCGTCACCAGGATCGCGGAGACGCTCTCGGTCGTGAAGTACGACGTCCCGAGGTCCCCGGTCACGGCTGAGCGCAGCCAGTCCAGGAACTGGACGAGCAGGGGACGGTCCAGGCCCAGCTCGGCTGCCCGCGCCTCGACCTGGGCTCGGCTCGCGTTCTCGCCGAGGATGTTGCGGGCGATCGTCGACGAGTCGCTGTAGACGAGGAAGAACGTCAGGGTGGTCGCGAACAGGATGAGGCTCACCCCGAAGGCCAGACGCCTGAGCACGAAGGCGAACACGCCGGCAGCTCCTCCTTTCTCACGATGGGTGTGGGAGGAGCGGCGCCCCCTGGGGGCGCCGCCCCCACCCGTGACGGCTCAGCCCTGGTCTGGCTGGAACGACCAGAGGGACGGTACGGCGTTCTGCGCCTGCATCGTCGTGGCGGTCCCCTCCGTGGTGCCGAAGACCTGGTCGGGCCGGAACAGCGGTGCGAACCAGGCCTGCTCGACGAGCCACCGGTTCACTTCCTGGAAGGCCTCCGGCTGCTCCTCCGCGGGAGCCATCTGTGCGGCCTCGATGAGCCGGTCCAGTTCGGGATCCTGCGCACCGAGCATGTTCCACGGAGCCTCGGGCGTCACCCACGTCTGCAGGTCCTGCCAGGCACTGGCGGAGGCCAGCGGGAAGAACGCGACCGGGTAGCGGCCCGAGAGAACTTCCGCGATGGCCTGGTCCGGCGGGATCTGCTTGTACTTGACGGTGATCCCGACCTTGCCCAGCTGGTCGCTGATGATCGGGAACAGGTCGTTCCACGGGCCGTCCCATTGAGGCAGCGTGATCGTGAAGTCACCGACGCCGGCGTCCTCGAGCAGCTGGCGGGCCTTGTCCGGGTCGTAGGAGTACGCGTCGTCGAGCGCCGCGTCGTAGGCCTCGCTGCTGGTGGAGAAGACCTGCGAGGTCGGCGCTCCGTAGCCGCTGAGGATGAACTCGACCATGGCCTCGCGGTCGAAGGCGTGGTTGATCGCCTGTCGGACCCGGGGGTCGGCGAGCTCGGGCACGACCTTGCCCTCCCGGTCAGCGATGATCAGTCCCGCCCAGGCCACAGCAAGGGTGTCGACGGTGACGCCGGCAGACTCTGCCTCCTCTGCGACCGCCGGCGTGAGCAGCGCAGCGTCGATCTGCCCGGTCTTCAGGGCGTTGACCGTCGGCGTGATGTCGCTCATCGGCCGGACCTCGACCGAGTCGTAGGGGTAGAGGTCGGGGTTCCAGTAGTCCTCGTTGCGCGTGTACACGTACTTCGTGGCAGGGGTGCTGGCTTCGGCGTCGAAGACGTAGGGGCCCGAACCCACCGGCTCCTGCGCGATGTCGCCCGAGTCGAGCGCGGCGGGCG
Source organism: Nocardioides coralli (assembly GCF_019880385.1). Lineage (NCBI taxonomy): Bacteria > Bacillati > Actinomycetota > Actinomycetes > Propionibacteriales > Nocardioidaceae > Nocardioides > Nocardioides coralli. The sequence continues at coordinate 1,500,514 of NZ_CP082273.1, read as the reverse complement.
AGGCCATCACCCCACCGACCCACGCCAGGTACGAGAGGAGCGCGGGCACCGGCTCGGAGAGTCGCAGCTCGACCTCGGTCTCCGAGTTCACGACCACCTCGTCGATGCCGGCGACCATGAACTGGTTCTGGCCCGTGCCAGCCTTGATGTGCTCGATGTTCGCCTTCACCGCCTCCCCGTCGAACGGCTCGCCGTCGGTGAACGTGACGTCGTCGCGGAGCTGCAGGGTGAGGACGGTCTGGTCCTCGTTGTAGGACCACTCGGTCGCCAGGTTCGGCTCCGGCTCTGCCTCCGGGCTCAGGCGCAGCAGCGTGTCGTAGACCGGCTGCCAGTACTGCACGCGGTTGCCGATCTCGAGGTCGGCCGGGTCGAAGGAGTTGTTGTCGACGCGAGCGCCCACCACCAGCGCGTCACCCTCGTCGCCTCCCCCGTCACCGGCCGCCCCGCCCTGCGACGTGCACCCGGCCGCCGTCAGCGTCGCGACGGCCACGGCCATCGCCACCGCGCGGCGTGTCCTCGTCCCCTTCATCCGTGTCTCCATTCCTCGACTCCAGCTCCATCAGACGTCCGCGAGGCCGGTCGGGCGACCGGTGACGTGACGCTGGGCTGTGCACATTACATGCAACATGTTCCGTTACGATAGGGACATGCGGATCCCACCGGACCCCGCCACGCCGGCGGCGAAGCGACCGAACGTGGTGTGGATCTCCACCCACGACATCAACCCGGACCTCGGGGCCTACCGCGGCGTCTGGCCCGGGGCGGAGTACGCCGACTCGCCCCACCTCGACGACCTGGCCGCCCAGGGTGCGGTCTACTCACACGCCTTCAGCAGCGCCCCCGTCTGCGCCCCCTCCCGGGCCGCCATCATGACCGGGTGCCACCCCTCCGCAGTCGGCACCCTCCCGATGCGCACGAAGGCCGTGCCCCCGCCTGACGTCCGGCTCCTCTCCGAGTACTTCCGTGAGGCCGGCTACTACACGACCTGCACCACCTTCACCGACTTCCAGGTCCAGACGCCGCCAGTTGCCTTCGACGACTGGGGCGACGAGGCGCACTGGCGCAACCGACCCACCCCGGACACGCCCTTCTTCGCCTCCTTCCACAGCAGCATCACCCACGAGTCGCGGCTCTACGTGCCGGACGAGGAGTTCGCCGGCGCCACCGCCGACGTGCCCGAGGAGTTCCGGCACGACCCCGCCGCGGCCCCGCTCCCTCCCTACTACCCCGACACCGAGGCCTTCCGGGAGACCTGGGCCCGCTACGCCGATCTCGTCACCCAGATGGACCACTGGGTCGGGGACCTGCTGCAGCAGCTGGAGGACGACGGGCTGGCCGACGACACCGTCGTGGTGTTCTGGAGCGACCACGGTGTGGGGATGCCACGAGCCAAGCGGTGGCTGCGCGAGGCGGGGCTGCGCGTCCCGCTGATCCTCCGCTGGCCGGGCATGGTGTCCCCGTCCCTCAGGGAGGAGCTCGTGCACACGATGGATCTCGCCGCGACCATGCTCGCCGTCTGCGGCATCCCTGTCCCCCCGTCCATGCACGCCCGCGCCTTCCTCGACGCCGAGGGTCGCCATCTCGAACCCAACGAGGCGGTGTACGGCGCGCGGGCCAGGATCGACGAGCAGGACGATTCCTCGCTCACGGTTCGCGACCGGCGCTACCGCTACGTGCGACATGCCCACCCCGACCGATCGCCGATGCAGCACAGCGAGTACCCCGAACGGTTCGCCACCTGGCGAGAGCTGCGCCGCCTCGCGTTCGAGGACGCCAAGGCGATCGCTCGCGGCGAACCAGCTGTCAACCTGACCGACGAGCAGCGGTCCACGTACCTGGCCGGCCGCTCGGCCGAGGAGCTCTACGACCTCGAGGCCGATCCCCACGAGCTGCACAACCTCGTGGACGATCCCGCCCACGCCGCGGACCTGGAACGGCTCCGGGAGCTGTTGGACCAGTGGCAGTCGAGGTACGCCGATCCCTGGCCGATCCCGGAGGCTGCGCTGCTGGAGCAGTGGCGTCCGGGAGGCGTGCCGCAGACCACGGCCACACCGGTGGTCCTCGAGTCGGACGGGGAGCTCACGGTCACGTGCGAGACCCCGGGTGCGTCCATCGGGTGGACCACGGACCAGCCGGGGACGCCACTCGAGCGCACCGAGGTGGAGGTCCTCATCGGCAGTCCCGAGGACGACGGACGCCGCTGGCACCTCTACACCGGGCCGTTCCGGCCGCCGGCGGTTCCCGTGTCCGTGGCTGCGTGGCGACTAGGGTTCGAGGCGAGCGACGAGGTGCTCTGGGAGCCCCCGAAGGGAGCAGAGCGATGACCGACGCGCAACTCACCCCCGATGCGGTGCCGCACGCCGACAGCCCGCTGGCGCTCCCCGCCCTGCCCCAGCAACGGAGGGTGGCCGACAGCGTCCACGACACGCTCCGGCAGGCCATCATCGGCGGCCAGCTGGCGCCCGGGAGCCGCCTGAGCGTCCCGGTGCTGGCCCAGCAGCTCGAGGTCAGCCGCAGCCCGGTCCGCGAAGCCGTTCAGCGACTGGTCCAGGAGGGCCTGGCCACCGAGGAGCCGCGGCGTGGCGCCGGGGTCGCCGTCCTGGACCCCGACGAGCTCGTCCCTCTCTACGAGATCCGCGAGGTCCTCGAGGGACTGGCGGCGCGGTTGGCCGCCCAGCACGCCACCGACGAGGAGCTCGACCGTCTCGCATCAGCCCACCGTGCCCACGCCGAGGCCCTCGAGCGGGGCGAGGCCTCCCACCACGCCGGCCTGGACATGGCCTTTCACGCCCAGCTTCGGGAGGCGTCGCACAACCCGGAGCTGCACGGGTATCTCGAGCGCGTGCAGGGACGGATCGCGATCGCCATCCTCGGCGGCAACCCCGTGGTGTGGTCGCAACAGGCGATCGTGGAGCACCAGGCCATCCTGGACGCGGTGCTGGCCCGGGACGCTGCCGCGGCCGAGGACGCCGCCCGGTCCCACGTGCAGCGCGTCCGCCACGACATCTCTGCTCTGCAGGCCCGTCAGGGCGGGGCGGAGTGACGGCCGGGCTCTCCCCCGGCCGCGGCAACGAGGAGCTGCTCGACGCGCTGACGCTCGCCGAGAAGGTGTCCCTGCTGACCGGCCAGGACCTCTGGCGGACCCGGCCACTGCCCTCGATCGGCTTGCGGTCGATGGTCTTCTCCGACGGTCCCGTGGGTGTCCGTGGCGAAGCCTGGGACGAGCGCCGTCCGTCCCTGAACCTGCCCTCCCCCACCACGCTGTCCTCGAGCTGGGACCCCGCTCTGGCGTGGCAGTACGGCCGAGTGCTGGCGGACGAGGCGCGCGCCAAGGGGGTCGACGTGGTGCTCGCCCCCACGGTGAACCTCCAGCGGTCACCCCTGGGCGGACGCCACTTCGAGGCGTTCAGCGAGGACCCGGTGCTGACGGGCGAGATCGGGGCCGCCCTCGTCACGGGCCTCCAGGAAGCGGGCGTCGCCGCCTGCGTCAAGCACTACGTCGCCAACGACTACGAGACCGATCGGTTCACCGCCAGCACCGAGGTCAGCGACCGGGCCCTGCGCGAGCTCTACCTGCAGGCATTCGTGGCTCCGGTCGTCTCCGCGCGCGCCTGGTGCGTCATGTCGGCCTACAACGCCGTGAACGGCGTGACCATGTCGGAGAACCCGCTGCTGAGGCACCCCCTGAAGGACGAGTGGGGCTTCGACGGTGTCGTCGTCAGTGACTGGATGGGGGTCCGGACGCTGGCGTCCGCCGCCACCGCCCAGGACCTGGTCATGCCTGGCCCCGACGGTCCGTGGGGTGACGCCCTGGTCGAGGCGGTCCGACGGGGCGAGATCGCGGAGAGCGTGGTGGACGACAAGGTGCGGCGGCTGCTGCTCCTCGCGGCGAGAGTCGGGGCCCTGGCTGGCGCCCCGGAGCAGCGGCCACCTCGCCTCGATCCCGCTGACAAGCGGGAGCTCGCCCGACGTGTCGCGACCGAGGGCACGGTCATGCTGCGCAACCAAGGTGTCCTGCCGCTGGCACGCGAGACACTGCGTCGGGTCGCGGTCATCGGGCACAACGCGACCCAGGCCCGCGCGCAGGGCGGCGGTTCGGCAACGGTCCTGCCCGACCGCGTGGTCGACCCGCTCATGGGTCTGCGGGCCGCCCTCACCGACACGGAGGTGGACCATGCCGTGGGCGCGGTGGTGCAGGAGGGGGTGGCCGCGCTCCCTCTGTCGGAGCTGACGACCCCGGACGGCGTGGAGCACGGCGTCCGGGTCAGCTTCCTCGGTGCCGACGGTCGGCTGTTGCACCGCGAGGTGCGACGGACCACCGACCTCGTCTGGTTCGGCGGTGACGCACCGGTGCGGGAGACGGCTGTCCTCGAGGTCGCCTTCACCTGGACGCCGTCGGAGACCGGGACGGTCGACACCGGCTTCGCGGCCATCGGGCCGGGCACCCTGCACGTGGACGACAGGTGCATCGCGGCGGGCACCGGCACCCTGTCGACCCGCCGGCTGGGGGCGAGCCCGCTGGCTCCGCCGTCGCTGACCGGACGGCTCGCGGTCGTGGCCGGCTCACCGCACCGGGTCGTCGCGCGGCTGGAGATCACCGCGGACTCGCTGGGGGCCGCGGGGTTGCTCTCCATCCGGGTCGGCGTCGCGCCGGACACCGCGTCGGGCCAGGTCCAGCTGGAGACGGCCGTCGCCTCGGCTGCCGCGGCGGACGTCGCGGTGGTGGTCGTCGGCACCAGCCCGGACGTGGAGTCCGAGGGGTTCGACCGCACCACGTTGCAGCTGCCCGGTCGTCAAGACGAGCTGGTCCGCGCCGTGGCCGCCACGGGCACGCCGACCGTGGTCGTCGTCAACGCCGGCGCCCCCGTGCTGCTGCCGTGGCGGGACGAGGTCGACGCCATCCTGGTGTCCTGGTTCGGCGGGCAGGAGATGGGGAACGCGTTGGCCGACGTGCTGCTCGGCGAGCAGGAACCCGGCGGTCGACTGCCCATGACCTGGCCCGACGAGGAGACCCCACCCGTCGTCGACGTCACACCGATCGACGGCCGGTTGGAGTACTCCGAGGAGATCCACGTCGGCCACCGGGCGTGGCTCCATTGCGGCCGCGAGCCGGCGTACCCCTTCGGGCACGGGCTCGGCTACACGACCTGGCGCCTGGACGACCTCGCGGTGCATGCGCCTGACGATGCTGGCGACGGCCAGGTCTCCGTGACCGTGCACAACAACGGAAGCCGGTTCGGCAAGCAGGTGGTCCAGGTCTATCTCTCACGGCCGGAGAGCGGCGTCGAGAGACCGACGCGCTGGTTCGCCCACCACGCCGTCGTCCGCCTCGCCCCAGGTGAGGAGCGGCGCGTCACCGTGCCGCTGCCCCGGCAGGCGTTCCGGCACTGGGCGTCGGGAGCCTGGGTCGTCGAGCCCGGCGTGTTCACTGTGCTGGTGGGCACGTCGGTCGCCGACCTGCCGCTGCGAGCGAACGTCGCGATCGACCGGATGGAGGCCACCTGATGCCCGGGCCTCGACGCTGGCCGACCTCGGTCTACGGGACCGGCGCGGAACCCGACTACCGCTTCAGCTTCGCGAACGAGCGGACCTTCCTGGCCTGGATCCGCACGTCGCTGGCGCTGGTGGCCGCCGGTGTAGCCCTCGACGCTGTGGAGGTGTCGTTCCCCGGTGTCGTCGAGGACGCGCTGGCTGCCTTCCTCGTCGTGCTCGGGCTTCTTGCTGCGGTCAGCGCCTGGGTCAGGTGGGCACGGGCCGAACGCGCCATCAGGCGCGCGGAGCCGCTCCCGGCGCAGGACTTCGCTCCCGTGCTCGCCGTCGGGATCGTGCTCGCGAGTGCCGTGGTCCTCGTCCTGATGGCGTGACGAGCAGTGCCGCACAACGGGCTGCAGAACGAACGCACCGCCCTGGCGTGGCAGCGCACCGCGCTGGCGCTGTTGGTGGCGGCCGCGGTCACGGCCCGGTTGACCTACGACCGGCTGGGACCTGCCGCTGTCATCGTCTCGGCCGCGGGCGTGACGGCGTGCTGCTGGGTCTTCTGGCACGGACGGGCGCGGTACCGGCAGCGGAACGCTCCCGGCACGGACAGCCCGCTCCGAGGCGGCCGCTCCGCGCTCGCGCTGACCGTAGCGGTCGTCGCCGTCGCCTGCCTGGAGCTGCTCGGCCTGGCCGACCCGTGGTGAGCCGGCCCTGCTGATCAGCGGTCGCAGCCGCCGTTCTTGTCCGGGCGGGAGAGTGGACGCGAGAGGTCCGGGGTTCCCTTGTAGGCATAGGGGTCCTCGCCGGCTACGAGCACGACGTCACGGAAGTCGTGCTTGCCGACGTGGACGCCTTCCGGAAGGTCCCGCCACGGGAGCAACGACTCGGCGCTCATGTAGTGGTTGGCCAGGGCACGCCGGTAGCCGTGCTTCCCGGAGTTCTCCAGTGACCGGTGGAGCAGGTAGCCGTTGAAGATGACGGCCGCTCCCGCGGGCACCTCCACGGGCACGGCATCCTCATCTCGGTAAGGGAAGTCGTAGGCCTCGATGGAGCAGTCGAACCGATCGTCGTCCTGCTCCCGGTCGGGGTAGAGGATCCCCCGACGGTGAGAGCCGGGGAGGACCCAGAGGCACCCGTTCTCCACGGTCGCGTCGTCGAGCGCGATCCAGGCCGCCGTGAGGGATCTGTCGCGCGTGGGGATGAAGTACTCGTCCTGGTGCCACGGTTGTCCGGGCTTGCCCTCGGACTTGATGAAGAGCATCGACTGCATCGCCTTGACGTTGGGTCCGATGACCCGGGTGAGCACGTCCACGACCCGGGGGGCCATGAGGGCACGGAGGGCCACGTCCGACACCTTGTGGGGATAGTGGATGCACAGGAAGCGCCGCATGAGCTCGTCGGCCGACTCCCCAGGTCGTGGGGCAGGGCCTCCGGCGATCTCGGCGAGCTCTCCGCTGCAGAGCCGCACCGCCTCCTCCCGGAGGGAGGACACCTCCGCGGGCGAGATGGCGTCGAGCAGCACCCCGTAGCCGTCCTCGCGGATCTGGGCGATCAGCTCGTCGGTGACCTCGTGGTGCAGGACCGGCCGGCGCGTGAGACTGGGCGTGGTCACGGAAGCTCCTTGTCTGTTCATGACACCTGGACTCCTGAGTCTCCAGCCGATACGGGAATGGAACAATGTCGTTCCACGTCGCCGTATTGTCTGATCATGACATCTCTCGACTGGGGCGTGCGCCCACGAGGGTTGGCCCAGGTGGCTCACTACCCGCCGGGTTCCAGCTACGGCCCTCGGCCGTTGCGGGACTTCGAGCTCGTGTGGGTCCTGCGGGGGTCGGCCCGGTGGACCGTGACCGACTCCCACGGCGGGGCTCGAGAGCTCGACCTGCGACCGGGCTCGCTGGCACTCGCCCGTCCGGGAATGGTGGACGTCTACCGCTGGGACGACCTGCGACCATCCGCTCACGCCTTCGTGCACTTCGAGGTCGACCACGCGACCGCCGCTGATCCCGAGACGTGGCCGCTGACGCGGCCATTCGCTGGCCACGCCCCGTTGGAGGCGCTGTGCCGGTACCTCCTCGACCTTGCCTCGATCGGCGCTGCGCAGCGGACCCGGAGCGATCAGATCGTCGAGCTGGTGCTCGACCTCTTCGTCTCCGGCCCCCTCCCCCGCGCCCTGTCACCGGTGCGTGTCTCCCCGGTCGTCGTCCCGGCCCTCCGCCATGTCCGCAGCGTGTGGGAGGCCGAGGGGGTTCGAGCTGTCAGCGTCGCTGAGCTGGCCCACGCGGCCAGCACCTCGTCCGGACACTTCTCACGATCGTTCAGCCAGACGTTCGGATGTGGGCCGGTCTCAGCACTCGAGCTGGTCCGGCTGGGCCGTGCCGCCATGGCGCTCCAGCGCAGCAACCTCTCCATCGCCGAGATCGCGCGACTCCACGGGTTCGCGGACCCGTATCACTTCTCGAAGCGGTTCGCGTCGGTCTACCTCTCGCCTCCCGGCCGCTTCCGACGGCGCGAGGACGGTGACGACGGCACCCTGGCGCCCTTGGCCGACAGGGGTCTCATCGGCCTCTGGGGGATGTTGGTGGGCGACCGCGAGCCCTAGCCGGACGACGAGGGCGAGCTCGTGGGGCTCCCAGAGGGCTCGGGGGACCGCGACGGGCTCGTCGACGCGGACGGGCTCGGAGAGCTGCGGGTGCTGCTCGACCCCGAGGGCTCGCCCGACGGCTCCGAGGAGGTCGTCCCACTCTCGGACGGCTCGGCCGACGGCTCCTGCGAAGGGCTGCTGCCACCGGTGCTCGACTCCCCCTCGGAGGGCACGGTCCCCGGCTGGTCGGCCTCGATGATGTCGAGGATCTGCTGCTCGAACTCGTCGAGCTGCGCCGCCACCTCGTCCAACGGGATCGAGGTGATGTCCTGTCCGAACTGAGCGATCTGGGCCCAGACGTCGTCGAGCTGCTGCATCGCCTCCTCCGACAGCGGACCGTCGAGGGTGACGATCAGCTGCTGGGCCAGCGCGTAGGTCAGGCAGTTGACGCAGTCGTAGTTGACGGCGGCCGCGATGTTCTGGGGTGCGATGACGTCGGAGTCGTCGAGCACCAGCACCACCTGGAAGGCGACCGCGACCGAGGCGCACGTCTCGCAGCTGGCGAACGCGTAGGCCTCGTTGGCGTTGAGGGCGGCGTCGCCGTCCTCGACCCACACCAGGGCGAGGGCGACGTCGTACTCGACGGTGCCGTCCTCGGTCGCCACCGCCAGGGCCTGGTTGTCTCCCGGCTCGGGTGCGAGTGGCTGGTCGAAGGGGAAGATCCACGCGTCCGGCGAGACGCCGGAACCACCCGATCCGTCGGTCGATGAGGTTCCGTCCGGATCCCGCGGCTGCAGGACCACCGCGAGCTGGGGCTCCGCCTCGGTCGGGAGGTCCTGGCGGGTGTCCCACACCGCCTGGACGTTGCCGCGCTCACCGGACTGCCAGGCGCCGGGTGCCGGCCGTGCCAGCGCGGAGACGGGCTGGACGAGGTCGGTGATGGTGCCCCGCTCGCCGGGCTCGATGGGGCGGTAGGTGTCGGTCCGTGGCCACCACGCCCACACCAGCAGCGCCAGCAGCGCCAGGGCCGTGATCACCGCGACGGTACGCCGCAGCGGGCGCTCCGCGGTGGCGCGCCAGGTCGCGAGTGAGATCTGTCGCCCCAACCGGGCCAGCATGTAGACGACCGCGGCCACGGGCAGCGTGATGGCCACCATCGTCAGCACGCGCGCCGAGAGCTGGAGCAGGTCGCCGGCATCGGCGGCCTGGGCGAGCAGGTCCTGCTCCTCCCCCAGCCGGGCCCAGGCGGTGCCGAGGATCCGGGGAAGGGTGAGCACGATCCCGGTCAGCGCCAGCAGCAGCAGGGGCACCACCAGCAACACCCACGTCGTGACCACGATGCGTGCCCAGGGCTTGAGCAACCGGGCCTCCGGGTCACCCCACCGCCACGGGAGGGCACCCAGCAGCGTCGGCTTGATCCGGGAGAACAGGTCGGGGACGCCGGTGACGTCGGCCAGCACGTGATAGCCGTCGAAGCGCACGATCGGCGTGAGCTGCTGGACCATCTGCAGCAGCTGTGTCGCGACGATGAGCAGCAGCGCGTCGAACCCGGTGGCCCACCACACCCCGGTGATGGCCACCGCCACGATCGCGTTGAAGTAGAGGCCGCCGAGGTCGGTGCGCACTCGGCCGCCGCGGCCAAGACGGTAGGAGTCGGTGACGTCGGTGTAGAAGGCCGGCCACACCAGGTAGAACCCGGCCCCCATGACACCGGGGGTGGCACCGCCGTAGCGGGCGGCCGCCGCGTGGCCGAACTCGTGGAACCCGGCCGAGAGGATGGTGACGGCGAAGACGAGCATCAGCAGGCCCGGCCGCTGGAAGGCGTCGTACGCCGCGCCGGCCAGGCCCCGTTCGAAGAGGACCCACCAGACGACCACCGCGAAGGCCGCGAGCAGTGGCAGGGCCACCAGTGGGTGGAACAGCCGGGCGAAGGGCGCGGTGAGCCGACGGGTGCGGTCGGGGTCGGTGACCGCGCAGCGCAGTCGGAGGCCGAGCAGCGGGTTCGACCGCTTCAGCTCGGGCTGGGTGCCGTCGGGGCGGGTCAGGAGCCCCAGGGGCCGCAGCTGCTCGTCCACCAGGGTGCGCACGTTGTCGGCGCTCACGCGACGCCCGGTGGCCTCGGAGACGGCCGCGGCGATCTCCGTGGCGTCCCGCCGCCCGTCGACCGCGGACAGCACGGCGTAGAGCAGCGGGGTGAGCTGGACGGTCTGGCCGTCCGAGCGGCGCGCCAGCCATGGCGGGGTCCGGTAGCCGGACCCCGCCATCTCCCCGATGAGCTGGATGCCCTCGGCGCGCTGCAGCACGCCGTCACCGGTGGTGGTGGCAGCGGGCATGGCTGGATCGCCCGGCACGGGGCGGTCCTGGGTGTCGGTCACGGTGATCTACCGCTCCCGACTACTGCTGGATGTCGGACTGCTGGTTGGCCTCGGCGGTCGCGTCACCCTCGATGTTCTGCTCGATGATGGCGTCCTGCTGTGCCACGGCCACCGCGTCGCTGCCGATCGAGCCGATGTTGGCGGCAACGCCGGCGTTGATGGGAGCGGCGACGTTGGCGTTGGCGCCCACCGCACCGTTGATCGGCGCCGCGATGTCGGCGTCGGCGGCCAGGTCGACGTTGACGTTGAGCAGGTTGCCGTCGAGGGCACCGGTGTCGATGTTGCCGGCAGCGCCACCCACGGCGTCGCCCACAGCCCCACCGGCGTCGCCCGCCGCACCGCCCACGGCGTCGCCGACCGCTCCTCCGGCACCGCCGGTCGCGCCACCGACCGCATCGCCGACAGCACCACCGGCACCGCCGGTCGCGCCACCGACCGCGTCGCCCACGGCGCCACCGGTGCCGCCGTCGGGCCCGGGCTCGACCGTCGGCTCACCGCCGACCGGGGGTGCCGCCGAGGCTGCAGCCGGGGCAGCCGCCGTCGCGGGCTGCTCGCCACCCACGGTGTCGTTGCTCTGGTCGAGGTTGCTGTCCTGGTCGGCGGCCGCGGAGGCGTCGCCGACGATGTTCTGCGACACCATGGCGCCCTGGTCGCCCAGCGCCTGGGCCGTGGAGTCGGCCGAGAGCACGTTGGCCGAGGCGGCTGCGTTGATCGGCGCGGCGACGTTGGCGTTGGCCGCCACCGCCAGGTCGATCGGCGCCGCGGCGTCGATGGCGAGGTCGAGGTCGGCGTTGAGGTCAAGGATCGACACGACCTCCTTGTCGGGCAGCGCGGTCGCGCCCTCTGCCTCGAGCTCCTCGGGTGTCAGACCGTCCTGCTCGTTCATGGAGACCTCCTGGTCGGGAACGCGGCGGAGGGACCCGCCTCACCTGATATGCCCGACCCCGCACCCCCCAAACCCACCCCTAAGGGTGAGGCCGCGCCAGGCGGGGTCTCGCTCCGGAGCGTCTTAGCGGGCTCAGGCGTCGTCGGCCGCGAAGTCCTCGTCGTGGGTGCCGGGGCGAGGTGCCCACGGCAGCTCCCTGGCGGGCCGGACGACGATGAGCCGGTCGCCGCGGGAGAGCTGGGTGACCACCGGGTCGAAGTAGCGGTAGACCTTCTCGTCGCGCACGACGGCGATCACCTGGTCGGGCAGCGTCTGCGGCGGCTGGCCGACCTCGGAGACCAGGAGCTCGCGCTCGGCGACCTCGAGCCCCTCCCCGTAGGTGAGCAGGTCCTCCATGACCGAGCCCAGCGTGGGCGAGAGCGAGGAGAGCCCGAGCAGCCGGCCCACCGCGTCGGAGGAGGTGATGACCGAGTCGGCGCCCGACTGCTTCATCAGGGGCGCGTTCTCGTGCTCGCGGACGGAGGAGACGATCCAAGCGTCGGGGTTCAGCTGCCGCACCGTGAGCGTCGCCAGCACGTTGGAGTCGTCGCGGTCGGTGGTGATGATGACCTGGTCCGCCCGGGCGACACCGGCCCGGCGGAGCACGTCGCGCCGAGTCGCGTCGCCGGTCACGACGGCCAGCCCGTCGGCGTGCGCGTCCTCGAGGGCGATGGAGCCGGTGTCGACGACGACGATCTGCTCCTTGTCCTGCCCGTTGCTGACGAGCGTCTCGACGGCGCTGCGGCCCTTGGTGCCGTAGCCGACGACGACGACGTGGTTCCCCATCTTCTTCCTCCAGCGGGCGACACGGAGCATCTCGCGGCCCTGCGAGGCGAGCACCTCGAGGGTGGTGCCGATCAGCAGCACCAGGAACGCGATGCGGGCCGGCGTGATGATGAATGCGTTGACGAGCCTGGCCTCGACCGACACCGGTGCGATGTCGCCGTAGCCGGTGGTGCTGAGCGTGACCGTCGTGTAGTAGATCGCGTCGACGAAGGAGACCTGACGCGTGGGGTCGTTGTTGTCGACGTAGCCGTGGCGGTCGAAGTAGACCAGCAGGACCGTGCCGACGAGGATCGAGACGGCCATGAGCACCCGGCGCCCGAGCTCCCACCAGGGAGACCGGATCCGCTCCGGCAGCGACACGTTGCCGAAGGCGTTGGCGTCGCCCTTGTCGAGCAGATCGTCGGCCACGGGGCGAATCTAGTCGCTCACCCGCGCGCCGGGCGTCATCCGCTCCCGCAGGCGTTGCACGAGCTCCAGACGGGCACTGGCCGTGGAGCTCTGCGGGAACACCGAGTCGAAGGCAGCGTTGACGGCCGCCCCGATCAGTACCGCCACCGACAGCAGGTAGAGCCACAGCAGGACCGCGATCGGCGCCGCCAGCGGGCCGAAGATCGAGCGGGAGTCGGCGGCGGTGACCGTCAGCACCCAGCGCAGCAGGAAGGACCCGATGATCCACGCCACCAGCGCGAAGGTGGCGCCGGGCAGGTTGAAGCTCCACTTGGTCCGGACCGGGACCGACACGTGGTAGAGCGTCGCCAGGAAGCAGATGGACAGCACGATCACGGCCGGCCAGTAGAAGGTCATGACGAAGGCCAGTCGGTCCGGGATCACGTCACCGACGAGCGATGGTCCGGCGACGACGAGGGGCAGCGTGAAGACGCCGGTCACGATGGCCAGGATGTAGAGGAAGAACGACATGGCCCGGGTCTTCACGATCCCCCGGTGCCCGCCGAGCCCGTGCATGATCGTGATGGTGTCCACGAAGACGTTGAGCGCCCGCGAGCCCGACCACAGCGACAGGATGAACCCCACCGAGATCACGTCGAACCGGCCGCCGTCGAGGACGTCGTTGATGGTCGGCTCGATGACCCGGCGTACGGCGGTGTCGGTGAGTCCCTGGGCCGAGAAGTCGATGACCGCCTGCTTGACCTGGGCGACGTCGGCCGGGGCGAACTGGTCGGAGACGTAGCCGATCGCGCCGGCCAGCGCGAAGATCAGCGGCGGGACCGAGAGGATGGCGAAGAAGGCCGCCTCGGCCGCGAGCCCGCTGACGCGGTACTTGATGCAGGATCCGACCGTCGTGACGACCAGTCGCCACAGGACCTCCCGCATGCGCCTACGGTACTGACATGACACCCCGGAATCCGGCAGGTGACCTGCGCGCCAGCACGAACCAGGCGCCGCCGCTGGTGGGCCACAACGTGGTCACCTCCGATCCCGCACTGGTGGAGGCGGTCCTCCGGCACGCCGCGCCGGAGGTGGTCGACGACCTCACCGGGATCGGTGAGCTGGCCGGCTCGGCCGAGGCGCGCGAGCACGGGATGCTGGCCAACCAGCACCCGCCCCGGCTGCTCCCCTACGACCGCTACGGCAACCGGATCGACGAGGTGGAGTTCCACCCGTCGTGGCACTGGCTGCTGGAGCGGGCGATCGGCCACGGTCTCGCCGCTGCGCCGTGGGAGTCGGACTCGCCGTACGCACACGTGCGTCGGGCAGCCGGCTTCATGGCGTGGTCGCACACCGAGCCCGGCCACGGCTGCCCCGTCTCCATGACGTACGCCGCCGTGCCGGCGCTCCGCGCCGACGACGCGCTCGCCAAGGAGTGGACGCCGCTGCTGGCCTCCACCAGCTACGACCCGGGACTGCGGCCGACGACCGAGAAGCGCGGCGCCCTCGCGGGCATGGGGATGACCGAGAAGCAGGGCGGCTCCGACGTGCGAGCCAACCTCACCCGTGCCGTGCCCACCGGGAACGACGGCGAGTACACGCTGCACGGCCACAAGTGGTTCACCTCGGCCCCGATGAACGACGTCTTCCTGGTGCTGGCGCAGGCCGAGGGTGGTCTCACCTGCTTCGTGGTCCCGCGGGTGCTGCCCGACGGCAGCCGCAACCGGCTCGACGTCGTCCGCCTCAAGGACAAGCTGGGCAACCGCTCGAACGCCTCCAGCGAGCTCGAGCTCGACGGAACCCTCGGGGTCCGGCTCGGCGACGAGGGCCGCGGGGTCCGCACCATCATCGAGATGGTGGCCGCGACCCGCCTCGACTGCGTCCTCGGCTCCACCTCGCTGATGCGCCGGGCGCTCAACGAGGCGGCCTGGCACGCATCGCACCGGTCGGCCTTCGGCTCGCTGCTCGCCGAGAAGCCGCTGATGCAGAACGTGCTGGCCGACCTGGCCGTCGAGGCCGAGGCGGCGACCGTGGTCGCGGTGCGGCTCGCAGCAGCCGTCGACCGAGCCGACGACCCGCACGAGGCCGCGCTGCGGCGCATCGGGCTGCCGCTCGCCAAGTACTGGGTGTGCAAGCGGACCCCCGGCATGGTGGCCGAGGCGCTGGAGTGCCTGGGCGGCAACGGCTACGTCGAGGAGTCGGGGATGCCGCTGCTCTACCGCGAGGCCCCGCTCAACTCGGTGTGGGAGGGGTCGGGCAACGTCAACGCGCTCGACGTGCTCCGCGCCCTGACCCGGGAGCCGGAGGTCCTCGCGGCCTGGGTGACCGAGGTCGGCCACGCCCGCGGTGGCGACCGGCGGCTGGACCGGGCCGTGGACGACACGCTCGCCCTGCTCGGTGACGCGGCCGGGCTCGAGGCGTCGGCGCGGCGGCTGGCCGGCCGGATGGCGGCGTGCCTGCAGGGCTCGCTGCTGGTGCGGCACGCGCCGACCGAGGTCGCCGACGCCTTCTGCGGCTCACGCCTCGGTGGTCACGACGGCACCTACGGGGCACTGGCCGCCGGTGACCTGGCGGCGCTGGTGGAGCGGGCGACGCCGACCGCGTGAGGCGCACACTCCCGGCGCATCCTCGACACCGTGGGCAGTGGAGGACGCCGCCGGGAGGGCGCGACCCGACAGGGGTGCCGCCGACTGAGGGACGGGTGCCCGCGGGGACATGCGAGCGCCCAGCCGACAGCTGCCGGGCTAGGTCAAATTCTACGCCGCGAGCGGCGGTTTCCCACGCCCGCTGTGGCGCGTAGCGGGATGGCTCAGGCCAGCTCGAGCCCGGGGTAGAGCGGGTGCTTCTCGAGCAGCTCGGCAGAGCCGTCCTTGACGCGCTGTGCGACACCGTCGGCGAGCACGTAGGACGCCTTCGACGGACCGCCGGCCTTGGTGGTGCCGGGCTGGGTGTTGGACAGCACCTCGACGATCAGCTCCGCCACCCGGTCGAACTCGGCGTGCCCGAAGCCCCGGGTCGTCAGCGCCGGCGTACCGAGCCGGATGCCGGAGGTGTACCAGGCGCCGTTCGGGTCGGCCGGCACGGAGTTGCGGTTGGTGACGACGCCGGCCTCGAGGAGTGCCGACTCGGCCTGCCGGCCGGTGAGCCCGAAGGAGGAGACGTCCAGCAGCACCAGGTGGTTGTCCGTACCGCCGGTCACCAGCGTCGCGTCCCGGGACAGGAAGCCCTCGGCCAGCGACTTGGCGTTGTCGGCGATGGACTGCGCGTAGTCCTGGAACGACGGGGTGCGAGCCTCGGCGAACGCCACCGCCTTGGCCGCCATCACGTGGGACAGCGGGCCCCCGAGCACCATCGGGCAGCCGCGGTCGACGTCACCGGCGAACTCCTCCTGCGCGAGGACGAACCCGCCACGGGGCCCGCGGAGCGACTTGTGGGTGGTGGAGGTGACGACGTGGGCGTGCGGCACCGGGTCCTCGTCGCCCGTGAACACCTTGCCCGCGACCAGCCCGGAGAAGTGGGCCATGTCGACCATGAGCGTGGCGCCGACCTCGTCGGCGATCTCGCGGACCTTGGCGAAGTTCACGCGCCGGGGGTACGCCGAGTAGCCGGCCACGAGGATCAGCGGCCGGAACTCGCGTGCCCTGGCCGCGAGGGCGTCGTAGTCGAGGAGCCCGGTCTCCGGGTCGGTGCCGTACTGCTGCTGGTGGAACATCTTGCCGCTGATGTTGGGCCGGAAGCCGTGGGTAAGGTGGCCACCCGCGTCGAGGCTCATGCCGAGCAGCCGCTGGTTGCCGAGCTCCTGGCGCAGCGACTCCCAGTCGGCGTCGGAGAGCTCGTTGACGTTCTTGGCTCCCAGCTTCTCCAGCCCCGGCGACTCGACCCGGTGGGCCAGGATCGACCAGTAGGCCACGAGGTTGGCGTCGATCCCCGAGTGGGGCTGCACGTAGGCGTAGGGCGCCCCGAACAGCTCGCGGGCGTGCTCGGCCGCGACGCTCTCGACCGTGTCGACGTTCTGGCAGCCGGCGTAGAAGCGGTGGCCGACGGTGCCCTCGGCGTACTTGTCGCTGAGCCAGGTGCCCATGGTGAGCAGCACCGTCGGGGAGGCGTAGTTCTCGCTCGCGATCAGCTTGAGCGAGGCGCGCTGGTCCTCCAGCTCCTGGCGGGTCGCCGCGGCGATCCGCGGCTCCACCGAGCCGATCACGTCGAGGATCTGCGAGTAGGCGGTGCTGATGGCGGCGTCGGTCATGCCGGCCAGCCTAGTGGTGTGACCCCGAACGCACCCGAGGGGTTTTCCTCCGCGTGCCGCGACGGCTCAGTCTCATTCTACGGACCGTCGTCTCGCCATACGGAACCGCTGGTTGTGGCAACCCCGTCCGACTCCTGAGACTTCTCGCCATGATCACTGCTGCGACCCATGCGCACCTCGTGGCCCGACGCCACGTGGACCTCGGGCGCACCCGCAGCATGATGTGTTGGCCTCGCTGAACCGCCGCCCCCGAACATCCCACCGCGCTCGACGATGCGCGCGGCCTCAGCAGAAGGACCACCCTTCCCATGCCTGACCTCCGCTTCTCCGCGGCACCCGCTTCCCGGACCGACATCCCGCGCCCCCGGCGCGGCGAGGGCCAGTGGGCCCTGGGCTACACCGAGCCGCTGAACAAGAACGAGCAGACGAAGAAGGACGACGACCCGCTCCACGTGCAGGACCGCATCGTCCACGTCTACGCCAAGCGCGGCTTCGCCTCCATCGACCCCGCCGACCTGCGCGGCCGGTTCCGCTGGCTGGGGCTCTACACCCAGCGTGCGCCCGGCTTCGACGGCGGCAAGACCGCCAGGCTCGAGGAGGAGGAGCTCGACGACGAGTACTTCATGATGCGGGTCCGGTCCGACGGCGCCCTGCTGCCGCCGGCGACGGTCCGGACCCTCGGCACCATCGGGCGGCAGTTCGCCAGCGACACCGCCGACGTCACGGACCGGGAGAACATCCAGTACCACTGGATCCGCATCGAGGACGTGCCCGAGATCTGGCAGCGGCTGGCCGCCGTCGGCCTCAGCACCCTCGAGGCGTGCGGCGACTCCCCCCGCCCGTTCCTCGGCTCACCCGTCGCGGGGGTCGCTGCCGACGAGATCATCGACGGCACCCCGGCGCTGGAGGAGATCAAGCGCCGGGTGCTCGGCAACCCGGCGTACTCGAACCTGCCGCGCAAGTTCAAGACCGCGCTCACCGGCCACCCCAGCCACGACGTCTCCCCCGAGACCAACGACGTCGCCTTCGTCGGCACCGTCCACCCGGACCTCGGCCCCGGGTTCGACCTCTGGGTCGGCGGGGGGCTCTCCACCAACCCGATGCTCGCGCAGAAGCTGGGGGTGTGGATCCCGCTGGACGAGGTGCCCGACGCCTGGGAGGGCGTGGCTGCGATCTTCCGCGACTACGGCTACCGCCGCCTGCGGTCGCGGGCCCGGCTGAAGTTCCTCGTCGCCGACTGGGGCGCGGACAAGTTCCTCGAGGTCCTCGAGAACGAGTACCTCGGCCGCCCGCTGCTGCGGAACCCGTCCCCACCCTCCCCCACGGGCCACCGTGACCACATCGGCGTGCACGAGCAGCACGACGGCAAGCTGTACGTCGGCGTCGCCCCGACCGTGGGCCGGGTCTCCGGCACCCTGCTGGAGGCGCTCGCCGACACGATGGAGGAGTTCGGGGTGGCCGGCGCCCGGCTCACGCCGTACCAGAAGGTCGTGCTGGTCGGCGTCGAGCGCGAGACCCTCGACGGCCTGCTCGACCGGCTGGACGCGATCGGCCTGTCGGCGCGGCCCTCGGGCTGGCGCCGCAACACGATGGCCTGCACCGGGATCGAGTTCTGCAAGCTGGCCATCGTCGACACCAAGGACCGCGCCCGCGACCTGGTCGGCGAGCTGGAGCGGCGGTTCCCCGACCTCGCCGAGGTGCTGCCGGGTGGCATCACGGTCAACGTCAACGGCTGCCCCAACGCGTGCGCGCGCACCCAGGTCGCCGACATCGGGCTCAAGGGCCAGCTGGTGATGCACGAGGGGCAGCAGGTGGAGGGGTTCCAGGTCCACCTCGGCGGCGCCACGGGGCTGCAGGCCAACTTCGGTCGCAAGCTGCGCGCCCACAAGGTGACCAGCGCCGGCCTCGACGACTACATCACCACCGTGGTGCGCAACTTCCTCGCCGACCGGGAGGGCGACGAGCCCTTCGTGGCGTGGGTGCAGCGAGCCGACGAGGAGCTGCTGCGAGGCGAGCGGGCACTGGAGGTCGTGTCGTGAGCGAGCGCAGCGTCCCGTTCCACTGCCCCTACTGCGGCGACGGCGACCTGTGGCCCTCCGAGGAGGGTCACGGGGCGTGGGAGTGCCGCGCGTGCCTGCGGGCCTTCAGCCTGAAGATGCTCGGCCTGGCCAGGCCGACCGGGTCGCCGGGGACGTCGTCGTGACCGCGGCCACCACCCGGCTGGCGCACGCCAACCGGGGAACCCACACCGACGGCCGCTCCCCCGAGCAGCTGCGCGAGCTGGTCTCCCACGTCGGCGCCGAGCTCGAGCTCGCGCCGGCCGAGGTGATCATCGAGTGGGCGGTCGCCACCTTCGGCGAGCGCTTCTGCATCACCTCCTCGATGGGCGACGCGGTGCTGGCCCACCTCGCCGCGCAGGTCGCGCCCGGCATCGACGTGGTCTTCCTCGACACCGGCTACCACTTCGCGGAGACCCTCGGCACGCGCGACGCCGTCGCCGGCACCCTGCCGGTCACCGTCGTGACCGCCGAGCCCGGGCAGACCGTGGCCGAGCAGGACGTCACCCACGGCGCCGACCTCTACCGGACCGACCCCGACCTGTGCTGCGAGCTGCGCAAGGTCGCGCCGCTCAACGCGGCCCTCGCGTCGTACGACGCCTGGGCGACCGGCCTCCGCCGCGCCGAGACCCGCGACCGGGTCATCGCGCCGGTGGTCGGCTGGGACGCCCGCAAGCAGAAGGTGAAGGTGTCTCCCCTGGCGCGCTGGAGCGACGACCAGGTGGAGCGTTACATCGCGGACAACGGCGTCCTGGTCAATCCATTGGTCTACGACGGGTACCCGTCGATCGGTTGCTGGCCCTGCACCCGCAGGGTGGCGCCGGGCGACGATCCGCGCAGCGGTCGCTGGGCGGGTACCTCCAAGACCGAGTGCGGGATCCACTGAGGTCCCGATGGGAAGGAAGTAACCATGGCTGCTCCGGCACTGGTGGCACTCGCCCACGGAAGCCGCGACCCCCGGTCGGCGGCGACGATCGGCGCGCTGGTCGACGAGGTCACGAAGCTGCGACCCGACCTGACGGTCGAGAAGGCGTTCCTCGAGCTCTCGCGTCCCGGATTCCAGACGGTCGTGGACCGCCTGGTCCGGAAGGGCCACGAGGAGATCGTCGTCGTCCCGCTGCTGCTCACACAGGCCTACCACGCGAAGGTCGACGTCCCCCGCGCGGTGGCCGAGGCGACCGCACGGCACCCGGGGCTGAAGATCACCACCTCGAGGATCCTCGGCCTCGAGGCGCAGTTCCTGGAGATCCTCGACCAGCGGATGCGCGAGGCGCTGAAGGCTGCGCGCGTCCGGGAGCTCGATGCGCTCGTCCTCGCCGGCGCCGGCTCCTCCGACGCGGTCGCCAACCAGTCGGTCGCACGACTGGCCCGGCTCTGGGGCACCCACCACAGGCTCCCCGTGACCGCGGCCTTCGCCTCGGCCTCGCCGCCGAGCACCGGGGAGGCCGTGCGCGCGTTCCGCGCCGAGGGACGCCGCCACATCGCGGTGGCGTCGCTGTTCCTGGCCCCGGGGTTCCTGCCCGACCGCGCACGGGAGCTCGCGCTGGAGGCGGGGGCGGTGGCGGTCTCCGACCCGCTGGGCGCCCACCCGGAGCTGGCACGGTCCGTGCTGGCGCGGTACGCCGTGGGTGCGGTGGAGCTGGTCCCGGTCTGACGCCGGCGCGTGTCGCCGGCGACGGCGGTCGGCTCGGGCACACTGGGTGCTCCGCCCACCAGGTCTCGGGAGGACACCGTGTCCGACAAGACACCGCACGAGGACTTCGCCCGCCACTTCACCGACCCGCTCTACGACGACGCGGGCGAGGACCTCGCGCCGTTCGGCAGCGACGAGGGCTCGGACCTGTTGTGGGAGTGGTCCGGGCGACGTGAGGAGCTGGGCGCGTCCAGCACGGTGGCCACGATCCTGGGATGCGACCCCGACGAGGTCGCGACCGTCGCGGGCCCGATGGAGGGTGTCGACGGGATGGACACGGCGGTGCTCGTCACGTCCGCCGCGTTCGTGCTGCTGCGGCTCACCGGTCGCATCCCCGAGGCCGATTGCGAGCTTGCGCTGCGTGCGATCGACGTCCAGGCCGAGATCCTGCCGACCATCAACCCCGACGTGGCCGGGACCCACCCCGTGCTGGCGACGATGCGCCGCGACCTCGCCGCCTGGCGCAACCCCGCTGCGTGACCGCCACGAGCAGCCGGACGGTGGTCGGCATCCGGCGCTACCCGGTGAAGGCCATGGTCGGCGAGTCACTGCCGCGTGCGGCCCTCGACGGCCGGGGACTCGTCGGCGACCGTGCCCTCGCCGTGGCCGACGGTGAGGGCCGGTTCGCCTCGCTCAAGGACACCCGGCGGTTCCGGCGCCGCGATGCGGTGGCCGGCTACCGCGCCACGACGCGGGACGACGGTGCGGTGGAGGTCTCGCACGGCACCGCGTCCTGGCAGGTCGGCGACCCCGCCCTCGACCAGGAGCTGGGCCGGGCGTGCGGTACGCCGGTCTCCGTCGTGGCGGAGGCAGCGGTGCCCCACCACGACGACGGTGCTGTCTCCCTGGTGGGCACGGCATCGCTCCGCTGGTGCGCAGACCGCTGGGGCGTGGACGCCGACCCCCGGCGGCTCCGCGTCAACCTGCTGGTCGAGACCGCCGAGCCGTTCGAGGAGGAGTCGTGGCTCGGTGAGTCCCTCAGGGTCGGGGGCGTCACCCTGCGGGTGGTGCAACGCGTCGAGCGCTGCCGGACCATCGACGTCGCCCAGGACGGCCTGGCCGAGGGTGAGCGGTGGTTGAAGCGGCTCGGCGCGGAGCGTGACCTGCGGCTGGCCGTCTACGCCGACGTCGTCGACCCCGGCGTCATCCGGCTCCGCGACACCGTGACCCGGGGGTGAGGGGGCGCCGACCTTGACCCGTCAGCCGACGAGGCGCTCCAGCAGGTGCTCCAGCTGGCGGGCGGGGTCCGCCGTGATGCCGCCGTGGACCGGTCCGGGCTGGATCACCGTGCTCCGCGGGGCCTTGAGGAAGCCGAACCGTTGGCCCAGGGGTGCCCGGGCGGCGTCGCCGACGGCCGGGTCGCCGGCGGAGACCCCGGCGGCGAACTCCAGCCCGGCGCGCACCTGCTCGAGATCCACGCGCGGGTCGAGGGACCGCAGCCGGGCCTCGTCCACGTGGCAGGCCACCTCGAGGTAGCCGGTCGCCTCGCAGAACACCACCACCCCGACGTTGACGAACTCCTCGCGGTCCGGTCGCGGGACGCACCGGAGCACGACGTACTGGTAGGGCAGCCGGCCGGGCGTCACGACATGGCCTCCGGGAGCCAGGCACGGCTCTCCCGACGCGCCCGGAGGAAGGCGACGTACGCCGACCGCAGCTCCGCCGGGGAGTCGGCGCCCGGCACCGGCTCGAGCCAGACGTCGGGCACCTGGTCGAGCGCTGCGACCAGCGCGTCGTCGTCGAGCCGTGTGCGCAGGTCGCCGTCGATGGCCGGGAGCTCGGCCAGGTGGCGGTGGAGGATGTGGTCGGTGGGGTCCCACGGCTGGGTCGCGAAGCGGGCCGGGTCACCGATCCCGCCCGGCCAGGCGTGGTGGAAGTAGAGCGAGGCGCCGTGGTCGATCAGCCACAGGTCGCCGTGCCACACCAGCAGGTTGGGGTTGCGCCAGCTGCGGTCCACGTTGGCGCAGAACGCGTCGAGCCACAGGACGCGCGCGGCGACGGCCGAATCCAGCGAGGCCTCGCCGTCGAAACCGAAGGCTCCCGGCAGGAAGTCGACCCCCAGGTTGGGCCCGGCGCTGGCCTTGAGCAGGTCCTGGACCTCCTCGTCGGCCTCGTAGCGCGCGATCTCGGGGTCGAGCTGGAGGCAGACGGTGCGCGGGGTGTCGAGTCCGAGCCGGCGGGCGAGCTCGGCCACGACCACCTCGGCCACCAGCACGCGCACGCCCTGCCCGGCGCCGCGGAACTTGCAGACGTAGGTGCCGAGGTCGTCACCCTCGACGATCCCGGGCAGCGAGCCGCCCTCCCGCAGCGGTGTGACGTAACGAGTGACCTCGACCGTGGCGATCACGCGACGGGGTCCTCCTCGGCGAGCCGGCGGTGCTCCTCGGCCACGTCGAAGTCGGCCGTCGGCCACTGCGGGGCGAGGAGCCGCAGCGTGTCGAGCAGCAGGTGCCCGACCGCGAGGTTGCGGTACCACTTGCGGTCGGCGGGGATGACGTGCCACGGGGCGACGGCGGTGTTGGTCCGCTCCAGCGCGATCTCGTAGGCCTCCCGGTAGGCCGACCAGCGGCCCCGCTCGTCGATGTCGCCGGGGTTGTACTTCCAGTGCTTGTCGGGACGCTCCAACCGCCGCAGCAGCCGCGACTTCTGCTCCTCGGGGCTCACGTGCAGCATGCACTTGAGGATCGTCGTGCCGGCGGCCGTGACCTCCTGCTCGAAGTCGTTGATCGCGTCGTAGCGCCGTTCGATCTCCTCCGGCGAGGCCAGCTCGCGCACCCGGCCGATCAGCACGTCCTCGTAGTGGGAGCGGTCGAAGACCCCCACGTAGCCCGGCGGCGGGAGCTCGCGGCGGATCCGCCACAGGAAGTCGTGCTCGAGCTCCTCGTCCGTCGGCGCCTTGAAGGCCTTGATCCGCACGCCCTGCGGGTCGATCAACCCCACGGTGTGGCGGAGCACCCCGCCCTTGCCGGAGGTGTCCATCCCCTGCAGGACCAGCAGCACCCGCCGGTCCGAACCGGCGGTGCCCTCGGCCCACAGCCGCTCCTGGAGCTCGGAGAGCTCCTCACCGAGCTCGGCGAGGGCGGCCTTGCCCTCGTCCTTGTCGCCGTCGAAACCGGGGGTGGTGTCGGTGGCGATCGCGCCGAGGTCGACCGGGCCGTGGGGCACGCGGGTCGCGTCGAGGATGCGGACGTCCGTCATGGGGCCATCATGGCGGACGCCGTCATCCGACCACGCTCGCGACGTCGAGGGTGCAGCCGACGAGGGTGACGGTGGACCCGTCGGCGCGCGGCTGGTCGAACCACGTGCCCTGGACGAAGCCCACCTTCTCCAGCACCCGCAGGCTGGCGCCGTTGCGGTGGTCGGGGGCGGAGAAGTAGCTGGTCACGTCGGGGTAGCGCTTGCGGGACCGGTGGAGCCAGGTCCACAGCATCACCGTGCCGATCCCTTGGCCGACCAGGTGAGCCTCCCCGATCACGTAGTCGACGCCGACAGCGTCGGGGTCGGGACTCAGGGCCGCGTAGTCCGGGTGGTCCCGCAGCCGGTAGTCCTGGCAGAAGCCCACCGAGCGGCCGTTGACCTCGACCACCCACATCCGGGTGGGCTCGACACCGTCGATGCGCGGGCCGTAGTGCTCGGTGACCGCCTCCAGCGTCGGCTCACCGTCGGCGTCGAACCAGGGCCGGACGTGGTCAGCGGCACGCCACCGCGCCACGTCGGGCAGGTCACCGCGTCCCATCGCGCGCAGCGCCACGACCCGGTCGTGGTCGACGACGAAGCGCTTCACCTCCCCCGACAGGTCGATCGGCACGGGGGTTACGTGCAGGCTGGCGCAGGTACGCCGGGCCGCGGCCGCCCAGGACTCACCGGGTCGCACCACCCCGGAGAGCTCATGACCCCGGTCGAGGATCGTCAGGTGCACGGCGCCGTCCACGACGCGCAGGCTAGTCCAGCGGCGGCGTCTCGGCTCCGAGCTCGTCGCGGACCACGGCGTGCGCGAGGCCCGCGTCGTACCCCTTGCGGGCGAGCATCCCCACCAGGCGGCGGGTGCGCGTCGCTTCGTCGAACCGGGCCAGGCTGCGCAACCGCTTGCGCACGAGGGCCCGCGCAGCCTCGTCCTGGGCGTCACGGTCGATCTGGTCGATCGCCTCCCGCGCGACTCCGTCGTCGACTCCCTTGCGCCGCAGCTCCTGGGCCAGCGCCCGGGGCGCGAGGCCCCGGGCGGCCTGGCGTCCCTCGACCCACTGCCGGGCGAAGGCGGCGTCGTCGACCAGACCGACCTCCTCGAAGCGGTCGAGCAGCCGGGTCGCGATCTCGGTCGGGACGTTGCGCTGGGCGAGCTTGTCGGCCAGCTCCTGTCGGGAGCGTGCGCGGCCAGTCAGCTGGTCGAGCAGGATCTTCCGGGCCACCGACTCGGGGTCGGCGTCGGGGCCGGCCGCCTCGGGGTCCTCGGGGGGCGGCTGGCTGCCGACCCACGCCTCGACCCCGAGCCGGACGTCACCGCGCCAGCGCTCCTCGTTCTGCTGCACGGGCTCGGTGGTCTCGACACGCGCTCTCGCCCTCGCAGGCTCGGGCAAGCGCTTGCTCGACCTGACCGCCCCCACGCGGGCCCCTCGTACCTCGGGGCCCGCTGGGCGGTCAGAAGTCATTGATCCCGATCGGCTCGTCGGACAGGTCGTCGGACGGGGTGTCGACCTGCGGCCCGACGCCGAGCTTCTCGAGGATCCGCTTCTCGAGCTCGTTGGCGAGGTCGGGGTTGTCGCGCAGGAAGGTGCGGGCGTTCTCCTTGCCCTGGCCGAGCTGGTCGCCCTCGTAGGTGAACCAGGCGCCCGCCTTGCGCACCAGCCCCGCCTCGACACCCACGTCGATCAGGCCCCCCTCGCGAGAGATGCCCTTGCCGTACATGATGTCGAACTCCGCCTGCTTGAACGGCGGGGCGACCTTGTTCTTGACGACCTTGCACCGGGTGCGGTTGCCGACCATGTCGGTGCCGTCCTTGAGGGTCTCGATCCGGCGGACGTCGAGGCGCACCGAGGCGTAGAACTTCAGCGCCCGGCCGCCGGTCGTGGTCTCGGGCGAGCCGAACATCACGCCGATCTTCTCGCGCAGCTGGTTGATGAAGATCGCGGTGGTGCCGGACGCGTTGAGGGCGCCGGTCATCTTCCGCAGCGCCTGGCTCATCAGCCGGGCCTGCAGGCCGACGTGGCTGTCGCCCATCTCGCCCTCGATCTCCGCCCGGGGCACCAGGGCTGCCACCGAGTCGATGACGATGAGGTCGAGCGCCCCGGACCGGACCAGCATGTCGGCGATCTCGAGCGCCTGCTCCCCGGAGTCGGGCTGGCTGACCAGCAGGGCGTCGGTGTCGACGCCGAGGTTCTTGGCGTACTCCGGGTCGAGTGCGTGCTCGGCGTCGATGAACGCGACGATGCCGCCGGCGCGCTGGGCGTTGGCCACCGCGTGCAGGGCGACCGTGGTCTTTCCGGAGGACTCGGGGCCGTAGATCTCGACCACCCGGCCGCGGGGCAGGCCGCCGAGGCCCAGCGCCACGTCGAGCGCGATCGACCCGGTGGGGATGACCTCCAGGGGTGCGCGGGTCTCGTCGCCGAGGCGCATCACCGACCCCTTGCCGAACTGCTTCTCGATGCTTGCGAGCGCTACGTCGAGCGCCTTCTCGCGGTCTCCACCAGCCATGTGCCGGTCCTTTCGTGGTCGTCGCGTGCCAGGTACACCGTCGACGCTAGGGCGGGCCACCGACATCCCCTGATCAAGGACGCCGAAGCCTGTGGACAGCTCCGCCTGCGTCGTACCTGTGGACAGCACGCTAGCCGAACAGACGTTCGACCACCGGCAGGGCGGCGCGGCGTGTCGCCGCTCAGCCCGGCGCCGCCGGCAGCACCACGCGGAAGCGGCAGCCCGGTGGCCGGTTCTCGACCTCCACCCGGCCGCGGTGGGCCTCCACCAGACCCTTGACGATGGCCAGCCCGAGCCCCGCGCCCGCGCCGAACTCCTCCGGCCGCGCCGCCGGGGTGCGGGCCGACTCGCCCTGCCACGCCACGTCGAAGACCCGGTCACGCACCTCCTCGGGCAGCCCGCCACAGCCGTCGGTCACCGTCAGCTCCACCCCGCCGTCGACCGCCCCGCCCCGGATCTCGACCACGCCGTCGGCCGGGGTGTGGCGGATCGCGTTCATGACGAGGTTGGCCACGATCCGTGACATCCCGTCGGGATCCGCCGTGACCCGGAGACCGTCGGCGACGGTGCCGCCGAGGCGGACCCCGTGCTCGCGCGCGACGGGGTCGGCGGCGGCGATCGCGTCGCTCACGACGTCACCGAGCACCAACGGCTCGGGCGAGAGGAGCATCACCCCGGCGTGCAGCCGGGAGACCTCGAAGAGGTCGTCGACCATGCGCACCATGCGGTCGACCTCGGTGCGGATCTGCCGGTGGTAGCGCGCCGGGTCCTCGGCGAGCCCGTCCTCGAGCGCCTCGGTCATCGCCCGCATCCCCGCGAGCGGCGTGCGCAGGTCGTGGGAGACCCACGACACCAGGTCGCGCCGGGCGGCCTCCAGCCGCTGCTCGCGGGTGCGCGACTCGGCGAGCCGGGCGCTGGTGCGGGCCAGCTCGTCGGCCAGCTCGCGCAGCTCGGCCGGCCCCCCGGCCCCGGGTGGTACGCCGGACTCGTGCCCGACGAGGCGGGCCTGCTCCTGCAGCCGGGAGGACCACCGCGCGAAGGCTCCGCCGACGGCCATGGCGACCAGCAGCGCGACCACCCCGGCGACGAGCCCCACCACGAGCACCACGCCGAGGTCGTGCTCGGAGATGAACATCGCCCGTGCCGTGCCGAGCATCCCCGCCACCACGGCGGCCACGGCCACCAGGGCGACGGCTGCGGTCTGCCAGCGGAGCGACCCGCGCCGCAGCACCCAGGCCAGCACCAGGCCGGCCAGCCCGACACCACCGGCCCAGGCACCGGCCACCAGCGCGATCTGCACGAGCTCGCTCATGCCGCCGCCTCCCACCGGTAGCCCACGCCCCACACGGTCAGCAGCCGCGAGGGTCGGGTCGGGTCGGGCTCCACCTTCTCCCGGAGCCGCCGGACGTGGACGGTGACGGTGGACTGGTCGCCGAAGGACCACCCCCACACCTCCGCCAGCAGCTGCTCCCGCGTGAAGACCCGGCCCGCGTTGGCGACCAGGAAGCGGAGCAGGTCGAACTCCCGGCCCGTCAGCGCGAGCTGCTCGCCCGCCAGGGTTACCTCGTGCCGCGCGGTGTCGACGACGAGGTCGCCGTCGACGAGGCGTTCGGGGACCGCCTCCGTGCGCTCGCCGGAGCGGCGCAGCACCGAGTCGACGCGGAGCGCGAGCTCGCGCGGGCTGAACGGCTTGGTGACGTAGTCGTCGGCACCCCGCTCGAGCCCCACGACCCGGTCGGCCTCGCCGCCGAGCGCCGTGAGCATGATGACCGGGACGTCGCGCGAGGCCCGCAGCCGGCGACAGACCTCGAGGCCGTCGACGTCGGGCAGCATCAGGTCGAGCACCACCAGGTCCGGGTCCCGCTCGCCGGCGTGGCGCAGTGCCGCCCCGCCGTCGGCCGCCTCGAGGACGTCGTGGCCACCGGCACGCAGGTAGGACACCACCACCTCGCGGACCGTGGGGTCGTCGTCAACCACCAGCACGCACGCCACGCCGCCTCCTCATGCTGCGGACCAGGGTTGCCGCCGCCACGCCGAGGGCCGTGAGTCCTGCCAGCAACAACCAGCCTGCCACGTAGTTCCGGTCGAGCAGGGTGTCGTTGCCCGGAGAGGCGCCGAACCGTCCCAGGACCGGTATCGCCAGCAGCGTCACCGACCCGAGGACCACCCCGCCGACGACCGCCGGTCCGCGGGCGACCTCGGGCACGAACCGCGACCCCAGCCAGCCCAGCCCCAGGGCCGCCGGGGCGAGGACGGCGTCGTGCAGCAGCACCCCGCCGGCCAGCCAGACGACGAGCGAGACCAGGGCGGGCAGCGGGTCGTCCAGCAGCAGCAGGGCGCCGTACGCCGCCGCCAGCGCGCCCACGGCCCCGACCGCGACCCGGGTCCTCACAGGACCTCCAACCGGTCGACCCACTTGGTCTGCCGGACCCCGGGGCGGTTGGGGGCGATGATCCGGCACGGGAAGCCGTGGTCGAGGGAGAGCGGCTCGCCGGCGAGCGCGAGCGCCAGCAGGGTCCGCTCGTCCTCGACGAAGTTGCCCCACAGCCGGGAGGTGCCGAAGGCGAACCGGGTCTGCAGCGAGCTGACCCGGATGTCGGAGTCGGGGGGCGCGTCGACCAGCGCCAGCAGGTCACGCACCCGGACGCCGGTCCACGAGCCGCTGGCACTCCAGCCCTCCACGCAGGCGATCGGCAGCTCCTCGGTGTGCTGAGGCATCGCCAGCAGCTCCTCCCGGGAGAGCTGCACCTCCCGGTCGCCGTGCACCACCGTCAGCCGGAACTCCGCTCCGGTGGCGGCGGGGTCGACACCGGCCTCGGCCGCGGTGCGGTTGATCGGCACACCCCCGGGCCCGTCGCCCGTGGTGACTCCGAGGACCGAGACCCGGCGCAGGAAGGGCACCGTCGCGCCGGCGGTGGCGAGGACGGCGACGACCGACGCGCCGAGGGTCGTGCGCACCAGGCCGCGGCGCGACAGGGCGCCCGGCTCCGTCGCGGACACCCGGTCCCGCTCCGCGTCGTTGATGTCTCCGGCGAGCGTCTCGCGGATGACCGGCAGCTTGACCGCCACGTGCACCAGCAGGGCGCCGACCGCGACCCAGGCCATCGCGTAGTGGGTGGAGCGGAAGGAGAAGGCCCACGGGTACCACTGCGTGGAGTTGGCCAGGCCGCCGGCCAGCTGGAACACGGCGGCGGAGACGAGCACCGCGATGGACCCCTTCTCGGCGAGGTCGAGGAGCAGGGCCCGGCTCGGCCGGCGGGCCGGCAGCCGGAACAACCGGGGGTAGACCGACCAGAGCTTGACCAGCAGCAGCGGGACGGCCGCCGTGCCGGCGAGCACGTGCACTCCCTGGGTGACCCGGTAGCCCCACGCCGGACTGGTGGGGAACGGCACCGGTTGCGACCCGGCCTGCGCGTAGTGGCTGACCAGGCCCGTCACGAAGCACAGCCCGAAGCAGACCCCGAGCCAGAGACCGACGCGGGACGCGACGGCCGGGCTCCGCAGCCGGGAGCCGAAGTCGGTCTCGGCCGGGATCTTCACCGGCGGTCACCCAGCACGGCGTACCAGCGCCCCTCGTGGACGCGGACCGCGGCTCCCGGGAAGCCGGCGGTGGCGGCGAGCGCTGCGACGGCGTCGGCCGAGACCAGCGCCCACCGGAACGGCCGGCTCGTCGCGTGGTCGGTGCGGATCCTGGCCCACCGGTGCCGGACGCCCCGGCCGGGCGGCCGCAGGTCGACCACGACCCGGCCGCCGGGCGCCACCAGCTCCCGCACCCGCCGGAGCAGGGCGGTCGGGTCACCACCGATGCCGATGTTGCCGTCGGCGAGCAGCGCGGTCTGCCAGCTGCCCTCCCGTGGCAGCGGGTCGAAGACGTCACCCACCCAGGTCTCCAACCCGCGGCTCGTCGCCTGGTGGGCGGCCTCCGCGACGATGTCCACGCCGAGCACGCGGTGTCCGCGCCGGACGAGGTACTCCCCCATCCGTCCCGGCCCGCAGCCGAGGTCGAGGGTGTCCCCGAGGCAGTGGTCGAGCAGCACGCGGTCCGACCCGTCGGCCGTACGCCGCCACTCGGTCACCGGCAGCGGGGTGAGGTCGTCGTCGAGCCACTCGACGTGGCAGCCGGTACCCCGGAGTGCCGCCGTGTAGACCGTGGCGAAGGGCCGGTCGTCCCGCATCACCTCGCTCACGTGGCCGCCTCCCTCACCAGCTGTGCCCAGGTCGCCGCGAACCGCCCCCCGCGCGCGGAGCCGGCCACGACCGTCGCGTCGGGCAGCTCGTCGACGTCGCGCAGCGTCGCCGTGGCCGCGACGTCCAGGCCACACCGCCGCAACGCCGCGAGGGTCAGGTCGCCGGTCTCGGGCGTCGACATCGGCACCTCCCGCAGGACCGCCGCGTGTGCGGCGTCGCGGAGGCCCAGCAGCCACCAGCCGCCGTCCTCGGCGGGCCCGAGCACCGCGTCGTGGTCACGGAGCAGGCCGGCGGCGTTCGCGAGCTGCTCGCCCGTGACCTGGGGCGTGTCCATGCCGATCTGCACGACCGGCCCGCCCACCCGGCGATGGGCGTCGGCCAGCCGCGCGGCGAAGTCACCACCGCGCTGGGCGAAGACGTTCCAGTCGGCGGCACGGCTGCGGACCTCGGGGCCGCACGGCGCCGCAGCGAGGTCACCCGCGAGGGCCAGGTGACAGTCCTCGACCGGGAACACGGCACGGCAGGCGTCGAGCGTGTCGAGGAGCGCTGCAGCGGCGAGCTCGGCCGCCGCGGCGGGCCCGATGTCGGCGGCCAGGCGGGTCTTGGCCTCGCCCGGGACCGGGGCCTTGGCCACGACGAGGCACTGGACGGCGCTCACGAGAGCACCCGCCAGAAGTCGCGCCCCGCCCGGACGGTCCCCCGGACCGACCCCGACACCTTCGACCGCGTGCCCGCAGCCCGCGGGGAGTAGTCGACGTCCCGCTCGGACACCCGCCAGCCGGCCCGCGTCGCGCGCTGCATCAGCTCCACGGGGTAGCCGAACCTCCGGTCCTCGACCCCCAGCGCCAGGAGCCGGTCGCGCCGGCAGACGCGGATCGGGGCGATGTCGTGGGCGGGGAACCCGATGCGCCGGCGCAGCCAGGTCACCACCAGCCAGGTCCCGAGCCGGGCGTGCCAGGGCCAGACCCCGCGGGCGACCGGTCGCCGCCGACCGACCGCGAGGTCGGCGCGCCCGTCCCGGACCTCGGTCAGCAGCGGGAGCAGGTCCTCGGGGTCGAAGGAGCCGTCGCCGTCCATCACCGCGACGTAGGGCCGGGAGGCCGCCAGCAGGCCGGCGTGGACTGCCGCCCCGTAGCCCGGCGTCGCCTCGGTCACCACCTCCGCGCCCAGGTCGCGGGCCACCTCCGCAGTCCCGTCGCGGGAGCCGTTGTCGACGACCACCACGTGGAAGTCGTCCGGCACCCGGGTCAGCAGGCCGGCCAGGGCCGCCGCCTCGTCCCGACACGGCAGGATCAGGTCGCAGTCGGCCTCCACCCTCGCCACGCTAGGCGCCGCCGCCAAGCCGTGGGGAGCCCGGCGCCTTACGGAGCTGTGACGCTTCGGCCCGGCCCACCGTCGGTGCCCTAGCCTCGCTGCCGTGACGTCGAGCTCCCGGGCGCGGGCCGGCCTGGTCGCGGGCCTGGTCCTCGTCGCCGCTGCCGTGCTGGTCCCGCGCCTGCTCGACTGGGAGGTCCGGGCCCGCTCGGCGCGGGCGGGTGGCATCTCCGTGCCACCGCTCCACGGCACGTGGAGCCCCGACCTCTTCGGCCCCGGCACCGTGCCGGCCGTGCTGCTCGCGCTGCTCGCCTTGCGGTACGCCGGCGGGCTGGCCGCCCGGCTCCGGTGGTCGCACCTGCTGCTGGTCTCCTACGCCGCCGGGCTGGTGTGGCTGCTGGCGCTGGCCCACGTCAACGGCATGCGCGGGGTATCCCACGTGCTGGAGCACCCCTACGACTACCTGGAGACCGCGCGGGAGGTGACCGACGTCGGCGTGCTGCTCGGCGAGTTCGTGCCGCGGATCGACGCCGACCACCCCGACAACTGGACCGTCCACGTGGCCGGCCACCCTCCGCTCGCGCTGCTCTTCGTCGTCGGGCTGGTGCGCCTGGGGCTGGGCGGCTACGGCGGCGGCGTGGCGATCGCGGCGGTGGCCGCGACCACCGCGCTGGCGGTGATGGTGGCGATGCGTGCCCTGGACGCCGAGGTCGCGGCCCGTCGGGCGGCGCCGTTCCTGGTGCTGGGTCCCGCCGCCCTCTTCATGGCGGTGTCCGGCGACGCGGTGTTCGCCGCGGTGGGCGCCTGGGGGCTGGCGGCGCTCGCCGTCGCCGCCACCCGCCGCGACCGCGGGCCGGCCCTGGCCTGGTCGGTCGTCGCCGGCCTGCTGCTGGGTGCCACGGTGATGATGTCCTACGGGCTGGTGCTGCTCGGTCCGCTGGCGCTGGCGGTGCTCGCGATCGCCCGGTCCTGGCGGCCGCTGCCGGTGGCCGCGGCCGCCGCGACCGCCGTGGTCCTGGGCTTCGCGGCGGCCGGCTTCGCCTGGTGGGAGGGCCTGCTGGAGCTCCGGGAGCGCTACTGGCGCGGCCTGGCGAGCCAGCGGCCGGCGGCGTACTGGATGTGGGGCAACCTCGCCGCGCTGGTGATCACCGCCGGCCCGGTGCTGGGCGCCGGCCTGGCCCAGCTGCGGCGCAGCGCCGACCGGGTCGTGCTGTGGCTGGTCGGCGCCGCGGCGACGGCGGTGCTGCTCGCCGACGTCTCACAGATGAGCCGCGCCGAGGTGGAGCGGATCTGGCTGCCCTTCGTGCCGTGGCTGCTCGTCAGCACCGCACTGCTGCCCGAGCGGTGGCGCCGACCGATGCTCGCGCTCCAGCTGGCCACGGCGGTCGTGCTCGAGCACCTGCTCTACACGACCTGGTAGCTCACGCGCGCAGGGGTGCGGTGGCGAACTCCGGGAGCCCCACCTCCGGCGGGACCGCGGCGGTGAAACCGAGCTCGGCCCGGGCCAGCTCCGGCGAGGCCACGACGTGCCGCACGTCGCCGGGGCGGTAGCCACCGGTCACCTCGGGGGCCACGTCCACACCGCTCCCCCGCGCCACCAGCTCGGCGACCTCGAGGATCGAGACCGGGGTCCCGGAGCAGACGTTGTAGGCGGTCAGGCCACCCACGGGCGCGTCGAGGACGGCGTCGAGCGCCGCGAGGTTGGCGGCCGCGACGTCGCTGACGTGCACGAAGTCCCGCGCCTGCCTCCCGTCCTCGAAGACCTGCGGCGGTTCGCCCCGCTCCAGGGAGGAGCGGAACATCGCCGCGACGCCGGAGTACGGCGTGTCGCGCGGCATCCCGGGGCCGTAGACGTTGTGGTAGCGCAGCGCAACCCCCGCAGCACCCGCCTGCCGGGCCCATGCCGCCACGTAGTGCTCCTGGGCGACCTTGCTGGCGGCGTAGGCGCTGCGCGGCTCGAGCCGAGCAGACTCCTCCACGAGCCGCCAGTCGAGGACCGCTCCGCACACCGGGCAGTGGTTGTCGAAGTCGCCCGCATCCAGGGTCGCCGGCTCTCGCGGCGAGGGCACCTGGTCCCCGTGGTCGGCGCAGGCGTAGCGCCCCTCGCCGTAGACCACCATCGAGGAGGCCAGCACCAGGCGGTCGACGCCGGCGTCGTGCATGGCGGCCAGCAGGGTGGCGGTGCCCAGGTCGTTGTGGCGCGCGTAGCCGGGGAGGTCGGCGACCCGGACCCCCGCTCCGACGAGGGCGGCCTGGTGGCACACCGCGTCGACGCCCCGCAGCAGCCGATCCCAGCCGGCGGGGTCGGCGACGTCGAGCCGGTGGGTCCCGGAGGGCGGCTCGGCGCTGCCGTGGGCCTGCGGCAGCATCAGGTCGGCGCGGACGACCTCGTCGCCGCGCGCCTCGAGTGCCGCGGCGACGGCGGAGCCGATGAAACCGGCCGAGCCGGTCAGCAGCACCCTCACGGGACGTCGTAGGTCAGCTCGAGGTCGTCCGCCCAGGTCTCACAGGTGCAGCCCGTGGGATCGGGCAGTCCCGCGATCGCGTCGGACAACAGCCCCCGCAGCCGGTCGAGGTTCTCCGAGAACCGCCGGAACACCTCCGCCTGCCCGACGCCGCTGCCGACCTCGAGCCCGGCGTCGAGGTCGGTGACGAGCGCGATGGCGACGTAGCACTGCCGCATCTCACGGGCGAGCACCGCCTCGGGGTGCCCGGTCATGTTGATCAGCGACCAGCCCTGGGCGGCGTAGTGCTGGGACTCGGCGCGGGTGGAGAACCGCGGGCCCTCGACCACCACCATGGTGCCGCCCGTCCGGATGTCGTCGGCCACGCCGGCCACGGCCCGTGACGTCGACGCGCAGTAGGGGTCGGCGAAGGGGACGTGGCAGGCACCGGTCTCGACGAAGCTCTGGGTGCGGCTGAGCGTGCGGTCGACCAGCTGGTCGGGCACGACGACGTCCCCCGGGCCGAGGTCGGGGGTGAGCGACCCGACCGCGCACGGCGCGAGCACCTGCCGCACCCCCAGGGAGCGCAGCGCCCACGCGTTGGCGCGGTAGTTGATCCGGTGCGGCGGGAACTCGTGGTGGCGGCCGTGCCGGGGCAGGAAGGCCACCCGCCGACCCGCCACCGACCCGATGGCCACGGGCGCCGAGGGGTCGCCGTACGGCGTCTCGACCACGTGCTCCTCGGCGTCGGACAGGAACGCGTAGAAGCCCGACCCTCCGATCACGGCGATGTCTGCCTGGCTCATGCACCCACCCTGTCAGCCTCGCGGTCGCGGCGCTCTCCCCCGGTCACGACCCCGGCCAGCACCACCCCGCCGCAGAGCACCGCGGCGAAGCCGTTGAGCACGGGGTAGCCGAAGCCGCCGACGATCACGCCCGACAACGCACCGCCACCGGCGGCGACCAGCCACATCGTCATGTCGGCGACGCCCTGGACGTCGGTCCGCGCGCTCAGCGGCGCCCGGTCCGCGACCACCGCCGACCCCGCCACGGTCGCCGCCGACCACCCGAGGCCCAGGAGGAACAGGCCGACGGTGATCTGCCACGACGAGCCCTCCGGCGACGCCCCGGCCAGCAGCAGCGACGAGAGCTGCAGCCCGGCACCGAGCAGGATCACCGCCGAGCGCCCCCAGCGGTCGGTCAGCCACCCCATCACGGGCGCGAAGGCGAACATGCCCAGCACGTGGCCGGAGATCACGAAGCCGATGACCCGCAGCTCGGCGCCGCCGTGCTCCATGTGGAGCGGGGTCATGATCATCACCGAGATCATCACGGCGTGGGCACTGGCCAGGCCGACGACGGCGGCCGCCAGGACCGGGTCGGCCCGCAGCGCCGCCAGCGCGCGCCCACCTGAGGTCCCCTCGGGAACCACTCCCCCGCTGCCGGAGAGCTCGCGTGCCAGCAGCAGCGGGTCGGGCCGCAGCAGCACGAGGAGGACGAGCGCCGACAGCGCCATCCCGACGGCCGCCAGTGCGAAGGGACCGGTCAGCTCGGGGATGCCGAGCCGGGCCGCGAGCGCCCCCGCGGGCCCCGCCAGGTTGGGACCGACGACGGCGCCCAGCGTGGTCGCCCAGACCACGAGCGACAGCGCACGGGCGCGGCCGCTGGCCGGCGCGAGGTCGGTGGCGGCGTACCGCGCCGCGGCGTTGGCGGCCGACGTCGACCCCAGCATCAGCGCCCCGAGCAGCAGCAGCGGCATGGACCCGACCACGCCCGCCACCACGCACAGCGCGGCGCCGGCCGCCCCCACGAGCAGACCGGTGGCCAGACCGACCCGGCGACCGCGGCGGGCCATGCCGCGCGCCAGGGCGTACGCCGCCACGGCCGCACCCAGCACCTGGGCGGTCTGCGCGAGCCCCGCCTGGCTCTCCGAGCCGCTGACGTCGCGGGCGAGCAGCGAGGCGGTGGCCACGCCGATGGTGATGCCGACGGCGCCGACGGCCTGGGAGGTGACCAGCGTCGCCAAGGTGCGACGGTGGACGGCGAGCACGTCCGGCGTGCTCATCGCTCGGAGGGCGGCAGCCCCAGCACCTCCCAGACCGCGCGCCACACCTCCTTGGGCGCGTAGCCGGCGTCGAGGGCCTCCATCACGGTCCGCCCGCCGAGCGAGCCCATCACGTGCTGGGTCGCCCAGCTGCGCGCGTAGGCCTCACCCAGCGCGTGCTCCATCCGGTCCCAGAACTCGGTGTGCCTCATCGCCTCACTGCCAGCACGTCGAGCCAGGTCTCGTCCCGCTGACCGGTGCTGCGGCGTACGTCCCGCACGTCCCACCCGGCCTCGTCGAGCAGGGCGCGCAGCCCTGGCTCGCGCCAGAAGGTGAAGTGACGGGGACCGGCCACGCGGCCGTGGGTGGAGAAGCGCGCGCCGTCGCCCTCCTTGACCGCGAGGTGCAGCGGCCCGCCGGAACGGGTGACCGAGGCGAGGTTGTCCATGACGTCCGGCAGGTCCTCCCGACGCACGTGCAGCAGGCTCGCGGCCGCCCACACGCCGTCGTAGGGCTCGCCGTCCGGTGCCGCCAGGTCGTCGGTGAGCGGGTCGAGCACGTCGGCCTCGTGGCCGGCCTCGCGGAGCATCCGCACGAACGCCGGGGTGATGTCGGTGCGACGGACCTCCACCCCACGAGCCTCCAGCTCGAGCGCGTCGCGCCCCGAGCCGCTGCCCACCTCCAGCACCCGTGCGCCCGACGACAGGAGGGCCACGAAGCCACCCATCACGTCACGCACCGACGCCGGGACCGGCTCCTGCTGCTCGACATACGCTGGGGCGGACTCGTCGTAGGAGGCCACGGTCACGCGCTTGGTGATGTGGGAGACGTCGTGGGCGTGGTGCACCAGGTCGTGGAGGTGGTAGCGGGCGAGCGTGTCGACGGTGAACCGGTCGCCGTTGCTGCGGGTGCCGGGTCGTTGCCAGGCGTCGGGGTCCAGCCGCTCGTAGGTCGCGGCGACCGCCTCGGCAGCCTCGGTGACCTGCGGCCCCACCACGGCGGGGTCCTGGCTGCCGTAGTCGTCCTCCTCGGCCGTGACGTCCTGGTCCCAGCTCGGGAACTGCGGGTCGTCCTGCTCCACCATCAGCCGCACCCGCTCGGCGAAGAGCTCGTTGACGTCCCGCACGTGGCAGGCGTACTCGAGGGGCGACCACACGTTGGCCGCGGGGCGAACCGCCGCGTCGTCGGTCCCGAGCACGACCTCCCAGAGCGTCGCGTTGTCGCGGATCGCCTGCGGGATCCGGGCCCGGTCGAGGTCGGGTGCGTCGAAGCCGCACTCCGGGCACGGGCGCTCGAGCACCCAGGTCCAGTCCTTGGTGTCCGGCTCGATGGTCATGGCTGCCATCCTTCCAGCATGGAGATCCGCCCGGCGCGCGAGTCCGACCTGGTGTCGGTGGCAGCGATCTACGAGCGCGAGGCGAGGGAGGGGCCGGCCACCTTCGACACCGAGGGTCGCTCGCCGGCCACCTGGCGCGGCTACCTCGAGTCATGCCGACCGGGTGACCACTTCCTCGTGGCCGTCGACCACGAGCTCCTCGGCTTCGCCTACTCCTCGACCTACCGCCCGAAGCCCGGGTACGACACCACCCGGGAGACGACGGTCTACGTGGCTCCCGGCGCGCAGGGCCGCGGAGTCGGCAGCGGTTTGTACGCCGAGCTGCTCCCCCGGCTCGCCGAGGACGGCATCCACCTGGCGCTCGCCGGGGTGGCCCTGCCCAACGACGCCAGCCGCGCGCTGCACCGCGCGCACGGCTTCGAGCCCGTGGGCGTCATGTGCGAGGTCGGCCGCAAGCTCGACCGCTGGGTCGACGTGGAGTGGTGGCAGCGCCGGCTCTGACCGGATCCTCGCGGGGCATGGCAACTGTGCGGTCGATCGGTGTCACCGGGTGGCACCGATCGACCGCACAGGCACGAGGTGGAGCCGGCGCTGCGGGTGGCTTTGCGCCGAGCCGTGCAGTCACCAGGTGACCGGGATCCTCGGCGCAGCCGCCCGAAACCGTGTCCCCACGCGTTCTCGGCGTAGCAGTAGCCGAGTGAGGCACTGCAGTGGACCTGGTCCCAGCGGTTGAGGCCGCACCACCCCACGAAGGCGCCGTCGCTCAAGCGGTCCACGGCCAGTCGCCTCCCGGTGCCGTCGTCAGCCATCTGGCGGCAGACAGCGATGAACCGCTGGGCGCGCTCCCGCCCCGTCCATGGTGGGGAGTCCCAGTAGCGCAGCACGTGGGCGCTGCTGTGCAGGGCGAACAGGTCGCCGGCATCCTCGTCGGCGACGGGGCGCAGCCGCAGCCGATCGGTGCGCAGGGTGGGCGGGGGGAGAGTCAGGTGAGCAGCAGCGCGTCGAGCCGGCGGCGTACGACGGCCAGGCCGACCAGGCCCATCACCACCAGGTAGACGACCGAGATCCCCGAGGCCCAGGTGATCGACCCGGTGGTGAGCTCGCGGCAGAGCACGACGCCGCGGTAGAGCGGGGTCACCTCGACCACCCACTGCAGCCAGGTCGGGAACGTGGTGAGCGGGAAGAACGTTGCGGAGAACAGGAACAGCGGCAGCTGCGCCAGCGTGATCTTGTCGAAGTCCTGCCACGAGGTCATCCACGTGGTGATCGCCATGAACACCGCGCTGAACGCGAAGCCGATGAGGATCGTCGCCGGGAGGGCCAGCACCGCCCACCACGACTCGACGAGGCCCATCGCCACCATCACCAGGAGGAACGCGGCCGCGTAGGCGGCGCCGCGCAGCTGCCCCCAGGCGATCTCGCCGCGCGCGATGTCGCCGGTGGTGAGCGGCGTGGCCAGCATCTGGTCGTAGAGCTTGTCGTACTTCAGCTTGAAGAAGACGTTGAAGGTGGAGTCCATCATCGCGCCGTTGAAGGCCGACACCGCGAGCATGCCCGGGGCCACGAAGGCCGCGTAGGAGATCGGCTGCCCGTTGAACTCGAAGCTCTCGATCAGCTGACCCACGCCGATGCCGATCGAGAACAGGTAGAGGACGGGCTCGAGGAAGCCGGTGAGGAACAGCTTCCAGTAGGTCTTGTAGGTGACGTAGTTGCGCAGCACCAGCAGCCGCAGCGCCGCCAGCGGCGTGAGCGGCGCGACGGTCTCGGTGCGCTCGAAGGTCTGCACCGCCATCAGAGCACCAGCCTCCTGCTCAGGCCCGACACCGACCAGAACCAGCCGACGACGAGGAGCACGACCAGCACGACCACGTTGGCGGCCGCGACCGGCCAGTCGACGGCGTCGACGCTGAACATGCGCGACAGGTTGACCCCGTGCCACAAGGGAGTGAGCCGCGCCAGCCAGGCGCCCACCTCGCCGAGGTTGGTGATCGGGAAGAACGCACCGGAGAGCAGGAACAGCGGGATCACCCCGAGACGGAACAGGACGCCGAAGCCTGCCTCGCTGCGCAGCCGCGCGCTCCAGCCGAAGACGAGCACCGCGAACACCATGCCGACCAGCACCTGCGCCGCGAACGCGACGAAGGGTCCCCACCAGGTCGCGAAGACACCGAACGGCGCCAGCACCAGCATGTAGACGCCGCAGGTCGTGATCAGCCGGAACAGCACGTACATCAGGTGGCCGGCGACCAGGTGGAGCGGCTCCAGCGGGGTGGCGATCTGGGAGTAGTAGGTCTTGTGCCACTTGATCGCGCCCATGACGGGGTAGGTCGTCTCCCCCACGGCGGTCTGCATGGCGTGGGCGGCGACCAGGCCCGGTACGACGAACGTCAGGTAGGAGGTGGCACCCTCCAGCCGGTCGGGGTCACCGGCGATGAAGCCACCCAGCAGCACACCCATCGCCAGCACGTAGAAGATCGGGCTGATGAAGCTGCTGACGATCGTGGCCTTCCAGGTCCGCTTGTAGACGGTCCACCAGTAGTCCAGCTGGCGCGAGGTGCCCTCGGCGAGGGTGAGCGTGGCCATCAGTCGACCAGCGTCCGGCCGGTCAGGCTGAGGAACACGTCCTCCAGCGTGGAGCGGCGGACCAGCACGGCGACCGGCTCGAGACCACGCTCGTGGGTCTTGGCGATGACCTCCTCGCCGTCGTGGCTATAGACCAGCAGCCGGTCGGGCAGCACCTCGACCCGGTCGCCGAGGTCGGCGACCTTCTCCGCGAGCGCCTCGTGCTCGCCGACGCCGAAGCGCAGCTCGGCCACCTCGCGGGTGGAGTGCTGCTCGATCAGCTCGCGCGGACTGCCCTCGGCGACGATCAGGCCCTTGTCCATCACCACCAGCCGGTCGCACAGCTGCTCGGCCTCGTCCATGTAGTGGGTGGTGATGACCAGCGTGACGCCCGCCTGCTTGAGCCGGAACAGCTGGTCCCAGAGCACGTGGCGCGCCTGGGGGTCGAGCCCGGTAGTCGGCTCGTCGAGGAGCAGCAGGTCGGGGCGGTTGACCAGGCTGCGGGCGATCGTCAGCCGGCGCTTCATCCCTCCCGAGAGGTCCTCGACCTTGGACGCCCGCTTCTCGGTCAGCGACACGAACTCGAGAAGCTCCTCGGCCCGCTCGCGGACCGTGGCGCGGTCGATGCCGAAGTAGCGGCCGTAGATGTAGAGGTTGTCGAACACGTTGAGCTCGTTGTCGAGCGTGTCCTCCTGCGGGCAGACACCCAGCCGGCCGCGGATCGCGGGGCCGTCGACGGCGGGGTCCATGCCGAGGATCCGCAGGTCACCGGCGCTCACCGGGCTGACGGCGGCGATCATCCGCATCGTCGAGGACTTGCCGGCGCCGTTGGGGCCGAGGAAGCCGAAGGCCTCCCCGCGCTGGACGTGGACGTCGATGCCGCGCACGGCCTCGAAGGTCCCGAAGGACTTCCGCAGGCCCGTCGCCGAGATCATGGCTTCTGTCACGGGACGCCATCCTAGGAACTACCGCCGACAACCTCCCACCGGATATCGGTTCACTCCACCAGGTGGCGGTGGCTGCGGGTCCACCGGGCGCGTCCCTGCAGGTCCCCGAGGTAGCCCGCGCGCACCCAGGCCGCCCACGGCTCGATCCTGCGATCGGCCAGTGACAGCACCCTCTCCACGGTCTGCTGCTGTCGCTCGATCACCCGGTCGACGATCCCCGTGGTGTCCTCGAGGCCGTACGCCGAGGCGAAGGCACGCACCCGGGCCGCACGGTCGGGCGCCTCCGGGAAGCCGTGCTCGGTGAGCACCACCTCGTCGGGCCGGAAGGGGGCGAAGGTGTCGAGGGCGTAGGCGACGTCCTGGACCACCGGCGCGGGCGAGGCGTGGTCCCAGTCGATGAGCCCGACGGCCTCGCCGTCGCGCCAGACGAAGTTCCACGGACCGGGGTCGCCGTGGCAGACCGTGGTCGCACCGGGCACCGGCGGGAAGGACCAGACGGACGGGTCCGGCGCGACGAAGCCGGTGGCCGCGTCGTGGACCGCCCGCAGCAGGACCGCGGCGGAGCGCAGCCCCGACTCGTCGTACTGGTGACGGAACGCGGACTGACCCGCGTCGCCCTCGAGGTAGGTGACCGCCTCGACGCCGTCGCGGACGCCGACCGGCTCGGGCACGCACGTCAGCCCCTGGGCACGGAGGTGGGCGAGGAGCGCGTGCACGGCCGCGGTCCAGGGGCGCTCGGGGCGCAGCACGAGGCCGTCGACGACCGTGACGTCTCCGTCCACCAGGTGCCAGCCGCTCATCCCCACCATGATCAGGGCCCTACCCTCACCCCGTGGCAGTTCAGCTAAGTTCGTCCGGATCGCCCTTCGAGCAGGCCATCGGCTTCAGCCGCGCCGTGCGCTCCGGGAGCCTCGTCTCGGTGTCGGGGACGGCACCGGTGTGGCCCGACGGCCACGTCGACCCCGAGCCGGCGGTCCAGGCGCGGCGCTGCTGGGAGATCGCGCTGGCCGCCCTCGCCGACCTCGGCGGGACGGTGGCCGACGTCGTCCGCACCCGGCAGTACGTCGTGTCCGCCGAACTCGCGGACCCGGTCGGTCGGGTGCACGCCGAGG
The DNA here is from genome assembly GCF_019880385.1 of Nocardioides coralli. Lineage (NCBI taxonomy): Bacteria > Bacillati > Actinomycetota > Actinomycetes > Propionibacteriales > Nocardioidaceae > Nocardioides > Nocardioides coralli. The sequence goes on along the minus strand of NZ_CP082273.1, from coordinate 1,458,348 downwards.
TCTTCGGCGAGGTCCGCCCGGCGTCGACGATGGTGGTGGTGGGTCTGCTGGACCCGCGGTGGCTGGTCGAGGTGGAGGTGGACGCGGTCGTGCAGCTCGGGGCACAGTGATGGCCTGAGGGGGAGGTCACCATGGGCACACTGCTCGTCCACATCACATCCGGCCCCGAGGCGCCCACGCGGGCTGCGCTGGGGTTCCTGGTCGCGAAGGCCGGCGTCGAGGAGGGACACGACGTCACCGTCTTCCTGGCCGGCGACGCCGTCCAGCTGATCCGGGACGCCGCACTCGACTCGCTCGCCGGGCTGGGCACCGGGGAGCTGCGCGGGTCCTTCGACGCCGTGGTCGGGGGTGGCGGACGCCTCTTCGTCTCCGGCATGTCCAGCAAGGCACGGGGCGTCACCGAGGAGGACCTGGCCGGCAAGTCGGCGGAGTTCGCGATGCCGAACCGGCTCGTGCAGCTCACCTTCGAGGCCGACCGCGTCCTCACCTACTGACGACGGCGGACTCCGACCGGCTCGCTCAGCGGCGTACCCGGTCGTAGAGCGCGTTGTCCTCGTAGCCGCCGTCCGGCAGCGGCGCCGAGGCACGCTCCGTCCCGACGTGCTCGAAGCCGACGCGTTCGGCGAGAGCGCGCGACGCCGCGTTCCTGGCCGAGGTGAGCAGGTAGAGCCGGCGGGCACCGAACCCGCCGTCGGCGCGCCGCCGCAGGGCCCAGTCGCAGGCCGCCCCCAGCGCCGCCGACATCGCGCCGCTGCCACGGCCCGCGGGGTGTGACCAGTAGCCGACCTGGGCGGTGAGGTCGTCCTCGCCCGTGCCCTCCTCGAACTCGAACATGGCCACGTTGCCGAGGGCCAGGTCGGTGGTCGCGTCGGCGACGCACCAGGCCAGCCGGCCGTTGGTCGCCATCCCGAGGCGCACGCGGTCGAGGTACGCCGGCACGTCCTCGGCCGAGCGCGGCAGCGGCGTCTCCGGGATCCACTCGCGGATCACCGGGTCGTTGGCGGCCTCGACCAGCCGCTCGGCGTCGGCGTCGGCCCACGGCCGGAGCCGGACGGGCCCCGCCTCCATCACCGGGGGCTCGAGCCAGGGCTCCACCGGCTCGCGCTGGTCACCGGCCGCGATCCAGGCGGTCCAGGCGTCGACCCGGCGACCGCGCTGCTCCACGAGCCCCGGCACGGTGGGACCGAAGTGGAACCCCACCGCCCACGCGGCGCGACGTGACGACCAGTTCCAGACGTGGGAGCGCCACTGCACCACGGCCAGCCCGAGCTCGCCGAAGCCCCAGTCGAGCGCGAGGTCGAGCGCCCGACGCATCACGCCGCGGCCCCGGGCGTCGGGGTGCAGCGCGTAGCCGACCTCGGCCTCACCGCTCCCCCGCACCCGCAGGTCGACGGACCCGGCGAAGCGGCCGTCGCACTCGATGGCGAACCCGTAGGAGGAGTCCTGCACCCACCCCGCCGGCACCATCTGCTGCACGAAGGCGGCGGCGTCGGCCTCGGCGTACGGGGTCGGGACGGTCGTCCACGCCACGGCCTCGGGGTCGGTGGCCTGCTCCAGGACCCGCGGGATGTCGGCGGGCACGTGGGGACGCAGCGTCACGACCCCGTCGCTGAGGCGTGGGACGTCGTCGGGGAATCGCACCGCGCCAGTCTCACGTACGCCGCTCGGCGGCCGCGACCGGGTTTCGCGCTGCAGCGGGACCCCGGGGGTCAGAGCTCCAGCGAGCTCACGCGTTCGTGGGTGCGGGCCTCGATGTCGCTCGCGGCCACCGACAGCAGCTCGTGGGCGAGGTCGGAGAGGGCCCGCGCGGCGGCGAGCTCGTCGCCGATCCGCGGGGAGGCCTCGTCGGCGGGGTTGCGCCGGCTGGTCCCCCGGCCGTGCATCTCGGCTCTACCCTCGATCTCCACCACGGCGTCGGCGAAGGTGTCGTCGCCCTGCTCGTCGAGGTGGACCTGCACCGTCCAGGTCTTGGTCGTCATGCTCGTCACGTCCTTCCGCGTGCACCGTGCGACCGTCGTACGGGCTCCTCTCCAGTCTCCTCCGCCGCGTTCGCCGAGGGAACCTGTGGGACCCCGGTGACAAGATGGGCAGGTGACCGCCCTCGAGCGCTTCAGCGAACCCACGCGGGCCTGGTTCGCGGCGGCGTTCGCGGAGCCGACCCCGGCCCAGGCGGGGGCCTGGGATGCCATCAGCCACGGCCGCCACGCCCTGGTGGTCGCGCCCACCGGTTCCGGCAAGACGCTGAGTGCCTTCCTGTGGTCGCTCGACCAGCTCTTCACCGGGAAGAGGGGCGCGACCGAGGAGGGCGCCGCACCCCGCGGCGTCCGGGTCCTCTACGTCTCCCCGCTCAAGGCGCTGGCCGTCGACGTCGAGCGCAACCTCCGCGCTCCTCTCGCCGGCATCCGCCACACGGCCGAACGGCTGGGCACCGACCTCCCCGCGGTCTCGGTCGGTGTGCGCAGCGGCGACACGAGCGCGGCCGACCGGCGCCGACTGACCAGTGCGCCGCCCGACGTGCTGATCACCACGCCGGAGTCGCTGTTCCTCATGCTCACCAGCCAGGCGCGCGAGTCCCTGCGCACGGTCGACACGGTCATCGTCGACGAGGTCCACGCGGTCGCCGGCACCAAGCGGGGCGCCCACCTCGCCCTCAGCCTCGAACGCCTCGACGCCCTGCTCTCGCGGCCGGCGCAGCGGATCGGCCTCAGCGCGACGGTGCGGCCCCACGAGGAGGTGGCGCGCTTCCTGGGTGGCGAGGCCGCGGTCGAGATCGTGGCCCCGCCGACCGACAAGGAGTGGGACCTCCGCGTCGTCGTCCCGGTCGAGGACATGACCTCCCCGGAGGAGTACGACGACTCCACCGAGGGCGGCGCCGACGCCGGACGCAGCCAGTCGATCTGGCCCCACGTCGAGGAGCACGTCGCCGACCTCATCGGCCAGCACTCCTCCACGATCGTGTTCGCCAACAGCCGGCGGCTGGCCGAGCGGCTGACGGCGCGGCTCAACGAGATCGCGTCCGGCGTCGACGACGAGGCCGACGGTGACGGGACCGGCCCGCCCGCCCAGGTGATGGCCCAGTCCGGCTCCTCCCGGGCTGCGAGCCAGGTCATCGCCAAGGCCCACCACGGGTCGGTGTCCAAGGAGCAGCGCGCCCTGATCGAGGACGACCTCAAGCGGGGCCGGCTGCCGGCGGTGGTCGCCACCAGCAGCCTCGAGCTCGGCATCGACATGGGCGCGGTCGACCTGGTCGTCCAGATCGAGTCGCCACCCAGCGTCGCCAGCGCCCTGCAGCGCGTGGGCCGTGCCGGCCACCAGGTCGGCGAGGTCAGCCGCGGGGTGCTGTTCCCCAAGCACCGGGGCGACCTCGCCCAGACCGCGGTGTCGGTCCAGCGGATGCGCGAGGGCGCGATCGAGAGCCTGCGCGTGCCGACCAACCCGCTCGACGTCCTCGCCCAGCAGGTCGTCGCGGCCACGGCCCTCGACCCGTGGGACGTCGACGAGCTCTACGCCCTCGTGCGGCGCAGCGCCGCCTTCGCCACCCTTCCTCGCAGCGCCTACGACGCGACGCTCGACCTCCTCGCCGGCCGCTACCCCTCCGACGAGTTCGCCGAGCTGCGGCCCCGCATCGTCTGGGACCGGGTGACCGGGATCCTCACCGGTCGTCCGGGTGCGCAGCGCCTGGCCGTCACCAGCGGCGGCACCATCCCCGACCGGGGACTCTTCGGGGTCTACCTCGCCGGCGAGGGCGCAGGTCGTCGGGTCGGTGAGCTCGACGAGGAGATGGTCTACGAGTCGCGGGTCGGTGACGTCTTCGCGCTCGGGGCGACCAGCTGGCGCATCGAGGACATCACCCACGACCGGGTCATTGTCACCCCCGCGCCCGGCGTCCCGGGCCGGCTGCCCTTCTGGCGCGGCGACAGCCTCGGGCGGCCCGCCGAGCTCGGCGAGGCCGTCGGTGCCTTCACGCGCGAGCTGGCGGCCCTGCCGCGGGCGAAGGCCGTGACGACCGCGCGCAGCCACGGCCTCGACGAGTACGCCGCCGGCAACCTGGTCGCCTACCTCGCCGAGCAGGTCGAGGCCACCCGCATCCTGCCCAGCGACCAGACGATCCTGGTCGAACGGTTCCGTGACGAGCTCGGCGACTGGCGGCTGGTGGTCCACTCGCCCTACGGCACCCCGGTCCACGCCCCCTGGGCGCTCGCGATCAACGCACGGCTGCGCGAGCGCCACGGCATCGACGGGCAGGCAGTCGCCTCCGACGACGGCATCGTGGTCCGGGTCCCCGACACCGACGCCGAGCCACCCACCGGCGAGCTGGTCGCCTTCGAGCCCGACGAGATCGAGGAGATCGTCACCACCGAGGTCGGTGGCAGCGCCCTCTTCGCGTCCCGGTTCCGCGAGTGCGCGGCCCGGGCGCTGCTGCTCCCCCGCCGCGACCCGGGACGCCGCAGCCCGCTGTGGCAGCAGCGGCAGAAGTCGGCCCAGCTGCTCGAGGTCGCGGCCCGCTACCCCTCCTTCCCGATCGTGCTCGAGGCCGTTCGCGAGTGCCTGCAGGACGTCTACGACCTGCCGGGGCTGGTGCGCCTGATGCAGCGGGTCGACCGGCGCGAGGTCGCGGTCACCGACGTCTCGACGACCCAGCCCTCGCCGTACGCCCGCAGCCTGCTGTTCGGCTACGTCGCCCAGTTCGTCTACGAGGGCGACTCCCCCCTCGCCGAGCGTCGCGCGGCCGCACTGAGCCTCGACCAGGGCCTGCTGGCCGAGCTGCTGGGCCGGGCCGAGCTGCGCGAGCTGCTCGACCCCGAGGTGCTGGCCGAGGTGGAGGCGGAGCTGCAGCGACTCGCCCCCGACCGGCGGGCGCGCGACGCCGAGGGGCTGGCCGACCTGCTCCGCCTGCTCGGCCCCCTCACGACCGACGAGGTCCGGCAGCGGGCCGTCGAGGACGCCGACGTGTCGGGCTGGGTCGGCGCGCTGGGCGAGACCCGCCGCATCGTCGAGGTGCGCGTCGCGGGCGAGGAGCGCTGGGCCGCGATCGAGGACATCGGCCGGCTCCGTGACGGGCTGGGGGTGCCCGTGCCACCCGGTACGCCCGACGTCTTCACCGACCCCGTCGAGGACCCCCTCGCCGACCTCGTGGCGCGCTTCGCGCGGACGCACGGCCCGTTCACGACCGGCGACGTCGCCGCCCGCCTCGGCCTCGGCGAGGCGGTGGTCCGCCACACCCTCCAGCGGCTCGCGGCCCAGGGCCGGGTGCTCGACGGCGAGTTCCGCCCGGCGGGTGCCGGCACCGAGTGGTGCGACGCCGAGGTGCTGCGCAGGCTGCGCCGCCGGTCCCTCGCCCGGCTGCGCGAGGAGATCGAACCGGTCGAGCCGGCCGCGCTCGCCCGGTTCCTCGGCGCCTGGCAGCACGTCGGCGGCCGGCCCCGCGGGGTCGACGGCGTGCTCACCGTCATCGGGCAGCTGGCCGGGTGCCCGGTCCCCGCGAGCGCGCTCGAGCCGCTGGTGCTCAACGCCCGGGTGCGCGACTACGAACCCGCCCAGCTCGACGAGCTCACCAGTGCCGGCGAGGTGCTGTGGGCCGGTCACGGGACGCTGCCCGGGAAGGACGGCTGGGTCTCCCTCCACCTCGCCGACCAGGCGCCGCTGACCCTTCCCGAGCCGGAGCCCTTCCAGCACTCCCAGGCCCACCAGGCGGTGCTCGACGCGCTGGCCCCCGGCGGCGCGTGGTTCTTCCGCCAGCTCGGTCAGGCCACGGAGATCCGCAACGACGAGCAGCTCGCCGGCGTGCTGTGGGACCTCGTGTGGGCCGGCCGGGTCCACAACGACACGCTCGCCCCGCTCCGTTCGCTCATCGGTGGCGGGCGCGGCACCCACCGGACCCGCCGGCCGGGACCCCAGGTGCTGCGCAGCGGGCCACCCCACACCGCCGGTCGCTGGGCGATGCTGCCGGCCCTCGACACCGACCCGACCCGGCGTGCCCACGCCGCGGCCGAGCGGCTGCTCGACCGCCACGGCGTCGTGACCCGGGGGGCGGTCCAGAGCGAGCGGACGCCCGGCGGCTTCGCGGCCGTCTACAAGGTGCTGTCCGCCTTCGAGGAGTCGGGCCGGTGCCGCCGCGGCTACTTCGTCGCCGGACTGGGTGCCGCCCAGTTCGGCACCGCGGGGGCCGTCGACCGGCTCCGTACCTTCTCCGACGTACGCGCCGACGACAAGCCGGTCGCCGTGGCCCTGGCGGCCACCGACCCGGCCAACCCCTACGGCGCGGCGCTGTCGTGGCCCGCTCCGGCCGGGACCGCCGGTGAGAGCGGCCACCGCCCGGGGCGCAAGGCAGGCGGCCTCGTCGTCCTGGTCGACGGCGAGCTCGTCCTCTACGTCGAGCGCGGCGGGCGGACCCTGCTGACCTGGTCGGAGGACGGCGAGATCCTCACCCCGGCCGCCGAGGCCCTCGCCACCGCCGCGCGCCGTGGCCAGCTGGGCCGGCTGACCGTCGAGCGGGCCGACGGGACGCAGCTGCTGGGGTCGGGCTCGACACCGTTGCGCGAAGCGCTCTCCGCGGCCGGGTTCGTCGCCACCCCGCGCGGGCTCCGGCTGCGAGCCGCGTCATGAGCGACGGCGAGGGCTGCTGCTTCGACGACTGGGCCCGCCACGACGCCCGGCGGGCACGCCGGCGCGACGGTCCCGACCGGGTGACCGGGGCTCTGGTCGACGCGCTGGCCGAGGTCGGCCTCCGCGACCGGTCGCTGCTCGAGGTCGGCTGCGGGGTCGGCGAGCTGACGCTGGCCTGCCTCGACCGGGGCGCGGACCGTGCCACCGGCACCGACCTCAGTCGGGAGGCGGTCGACCAGGCGCGTCGGCTCGCCGAGGAACGCGGGCGCGCCGGCCGCGCCCGCTTCGTGGTCGCCGACGGCTCCGTCGCGCCGCTGGAGCAGCACGACGTGGTCGTCCTCAACCGTGTCATCTGCTGCTTCCCCGACGCCGCCGCCCTCGTCGACCACACCGCTGCGGCGGCACGGACCACCTACGGCGTCGTGCTGCCCCGCTCGGAGGGTCTGGCCGGCCTGGTGGCGCGGGTCGCGATCGGCACGGGCAACCTGGTGTTCCGGCTGCGGCGGCGCCGCTTCGGCGACTACCGGGCGTTCGTCCACGACGTCGCAGCGCTCGAACGGCGGCTGGCTGCCGTGGGCCTGCGCCGGGTCCGCCACCGCCGGGTGCGCCTCGTCTGGCACCTGGCGGTCTACGAGCGGGACGGGTGAGCAGATGCCCGAGGGCGACACCGTCTACCGCGCCGCGCGCCTGCTCGACCGCACCCTCAAGGGTCACGAGCTCACGGCGTGTGACTTCCGGGTGCCCCAGCTCGCCACCGCCGACCTCACCGGCGGCCGGGTGCTCGGCACCTGGTCACGGGGCAAGCACCTGCTGACCCGGATCGACACGACGAGCGCCTGGACCCTCCACACCCACCTCAAGATGGAGGGCGCCTGGCAGAGCTACCTGCCCGGCCAGCGCTGGCGCCGCCCCGCCCACACTGCCCGTGTCGTCCTCACCGCCGGCGACCGGATCGCGGTGGGGTTCTCGCTCGGCATCGTCGACCTGCTTCCGCGGGAGCTCGAGCCGCAGGCGGTGGGCCACCTCGGACCCGACCTGCTGGGTGCCGACTGGGACGAGGACGAGGCACTGCGGCGGCTGCAGGCCGTCCCCGACCAGCCGTTGTCCGAGGCACTGCTCGACCAGACCAGGCTGGCAGGCATCGGCAACATGTACATGGCCGAGCTCTGCTTCGTCCACGGCCTCCACCCCGAGACCCGGGTGGGCGAGGTCCCCGACCTGCGCCGGCTCGTGCGCCGGGCCCACCAGATGCTCGACCTCAACAAGGAACGGGCCCAGCAGACGACCACCGGCGACCTGCGTCAGGGGCGGCGGCTGTGGGTCTACCGGCGGGACAAGCAGGCCTGCCTGCGGTGCGGGACCCCGATCAGCGTGGCGATGCGGGGAGAGGCCGGGCGCGAGCGGGCGTCGTACTGGTGCCCGTCCTGCCAGCCGGCGCCGACGCCCTGACGGGCGACCGTGGCGGTCGGCTCAGGCGGCCGAGGCGACGACCTCGGGGCCGCCGGCGGCCTCGGCGACCGCCACCAGGGACGAGACGTCCTGGAGCACCTCCGACAGCGGGACGTCGAGGGCGCCGCACAGCGAGGCGAGCAGCTCCGACGACGCCTCCTTCTGGCCGCGCTCGATCTCGGAGATGTAGCCGAGGGAGACCCGCGCCTCGGCGGAGACCTGCCGGAGGGTCAGGCCGCGTGCTACGCGCTTGCTGCGGAGCACGTCGCCGAGCAGCCGCCTGAAGAGCACCATCTCGGTCACCGCCGGTCACCTCCCAGGTCAGGTCGCATGGTGCCCCAACGCTACCCGAGCAGTGGTTCTTCCCGGCGCAGGACCTCGCCGATCGCGGCGAGCGCCTCCGTGCACGTCCGCTCCTGGACGGCCTCCCGGTCGCCGGCGAGCTCGAGGGCGACCACGTCGACGCCCCCCGGACCGGCCACGGCGACGTAGACCGTGCCGGGCGGGTGACCCTCCTGCCGGTCGGGACCGGCGACCCCGGTCGTGGCGACGGCGTACGTGACGGCGAGCCGGTCCCGGGTCCCTGCGGCCATCGCACGCGCGCACGGCCCCGAGACCGCCCCGTGCCGGGCGAGGACGTCGGGGGGCACGTCGAGCAGCGACCCCTTGAGGTCGGTGGCGTAGGCGATCACGCCACCGCGGTAGGACCGGGACGCACCCGGGGCCGCGGTGATTCGGGCGGCGAGCCGGCCGCCGGTCAGCGACTCGGCGGTCGCCAGCGTCGCGCTGCGCTCCTCGAGCATCCGGAGGAGCGCGGCGGGGTCCACGGCGCCGATGCTAGCCCCGGCTACGGTTGAGGGCATGCCGCTGCCCATCGAGGACTACGCGCTGGTCGGCGACCGGCACACGGCGGCCCTCGTCGGCCGCGACGGGTCGATCGACTGGCTCTGCCTGCCGCGCTTCGACTCCCCGGCCTGCTTCGCCGCGCTGCTCGGCACCCGCGAGCACGGTCGCTGGCTGCTCGGACCGGTGGACGAGGCGGCCGTGAGCCGGCGCTACATCGGCGGCACCACGCTCCTCGAGACGACCTTCACCACCGACACCGGTTCGGTGACCCTGCTCGACGTGATGCCGACGCGCGACGACCGCGCCGACATCGTGCGCCGGGTGACCGGGGTCAGCGGCACGGTGCGGATGCGCCATGAGTGGGTGGTGCGGTTCGCCTACGGCAAGGTCCGCCCGTGGGTGAGCCGTCACCAGGTCGGCGGGCAGGAGGTCGTCGTCGCGGTCGCCGGCCCCGACAAGCTGATGCTGCGCGGCTCCCGTCTGCCCACCCGTGAGGACGGCCACCACACCGACGAGTTCGAGGTCTCCGAGGGCGACGTCCTGACCTTCTCGACCACCTGGGTGAAGTCCTGGCGCGACCTCCCCGAGCCGATCGGGTGGGTCGACCGCATCGAGGCCACCCGGGAGCGTCAGGAGGCCTGGGTCGAACGCTGCCGGCGCGACCTCCCCCACGGCGACCTCGTGGTCCGCAGCCTGGTCACCCTGCGGATGATGACGCTACGGGAGACGGGCGGGATCGTGGCCGCACCGACCACCAGCCTCCCCGAGCACTTCGGCGGCGAGCGCAACTGGGACTACCGCTACTGCTGGCTCCGCGACGCCGCCCTCACGCTCGAGTCGCTGCTCTCGGCGGGGTTCTCCGACGAGGCGCGCGAGTGGCGCGACTGGCTGCTCCGGGCCGTCGCCGGTGATCCGTCCGACCTGCAGATCATGTACGCCGTGGACGGGGCACGGCACCTGCCCGAGCACGAGCTCGACCACCTGCCCGGCTACGAGGACAGCCTGCCCGTGCGGATCGGCAACGGCGCGGCGGAGCAGAAGCAGACCGACGTCCTGGGCGAGGTGATGATCGCGCTGCAGCAGGCTCGCGAGGCCGGGATCGCCGAGAACGTCGACAGCTGGGCCCTGCAACGGGCACTCGTCGACGACCTGGCCGCACACTGGGACCAGCCCGACCACGGGCTGTGGGAGATCCGGGGTCCTCAGCAGCACTTCACCCACTCCCGGGTCATGGTGTGGGTCGCCTTCGACCGGGCCGTCACCGCCGTCGAGAAGCACGGGTTCCCGGGCGACGTGGAGCGGTGGCGCGAGCTGCGCGACCAGGTCCGGGAGGAGGTGCTGGCGCGGGGCTACGACGCCGAGCGCGGCACCTTCACCCAGCACTACGACACCACCGAGGTCGACGCCAGCCTGCTGATGATCCCCCTCGTCGGCTTCCTGCCCGCCGACGACGAGCGGGTGCTCGGGACGGTGCGTGCGATCGAGGAGGACCTGATGCAGGACGGGCTGCTGCTGCGCTACCGGACCGAGTCGGGCGTCGACGGCATCCCGTGCGGCGAGAACCCGTTCCTGGCCTGCTCGTTCTGGCTCGTCTCGGTCTACGCCGCCGTCGGCCGCCTCGAGGAGGCCCACGCGCTCATGGACCGGCTCTGCGGGCTGGCCAACGACGTCGGCCTGCTGGCCGAGGAGTACGACACCCGCCGGCGGCGGATGGCCGGCAACTTCCCCCAGGCCTTCAGCCACCTCGCGCTGGTGCAGGCGGCGCTCCACCTGCACCAGCGCTGAGCGAGGTTCAGCGGTCTCGGACCACCCGGAAGGTCACCTGCTCGGTGACCCGCTCCATCCGGTCGCTGCCCAAGTAGACGACGCGGACGACCTTGCGGCCCGGTCGGTTGAACACCGGCAGCCGGAAGGTGACGGCGCCGTCACGGAGGGCCCGGGTGTCGACGAAGCGACGACCCTGCCGGACGCGGACCTCACCGGTCACCTCCTCCTCGGGAGCAGTCAGCAACACGTCGAGGCGGACCCGGGTGCTGCCGGCGTACACCTGCTGGGGGCTGCGCTCGACCTCCATGGTCGGCGTCGTCTTCCCTGCTCCGGCGAGACCGACCACGACCGGGTCGTGGTCGGAGGACCGGAACGGTCCGTCCTCGTGGAAGTCGGTGCCGTGGTAGTTCCAGCGGCTGTACTCCAGCGCCACCGGCTCGTCGGCGTTGATGTCCCACACGTCGGCGCCGGTGAACGCGGCGAGGGCAGCATCGTTGGCGAGCACGTGGTCCAGCGAGCCCGACTGCCCCGCGAAGGAGTACGAGTACTCGTCGTGGCCCGCCGCGGTCTCCAGGTTGGTGTAGCCCTCGGCCTGGAGCAGCTGCATCGGGTCCTCCTTGGCGTAGGCGTTGAAGTCGCCCAGCAGCAGCACCCGGTCGACGTCCTCCAGGACCGTCGGCACCCACGCGGCCAGGGCCTCTGCCTGGCGGACGCGGGACTCGTTGGAGGAACCCTGGCCGTCGCCGCTGTCGGCGTCGCCCGGGAAGGGACCCGCCGAACCCTTGGACTTGAAGTGGTTGACGACGACGAGCACCGGTTCGCCACCGCCCACGGGGGCGAAGGCCTGGGCGATCGGCTCGCGCGCGTTGGCGAACGGTTCGTCACTGGCCGAGCCGTTGCCGTCGCTCTGGTCGCCCAGGGCGCGCGCCTCGCCGACCCGCTCCACGGCCGCGGGCCGGTAGATGATCGCGTTGGTGATCACGTCCTGCTGGTCGGCGGGCGGGAGCTCGGTCGACGACGGGTTCGCCGCCCAGGTGTCGGTGCCGGTGTCGGCGTTGAGGGCGGCGACGAGCGACTCGAGCGCCTCGTCGGTCTCTTCCCCGAGGGCGGCCGAGTTCTCGATCTCCATCAGGCCGACGACGTCGGCGTCGAGGGCGTTGATGGCCGCGACGATCTTGGTCTGCTGCCGGTCGAGGTCCTGGGGGTCCCAGGCGCCGCGCTGGTCGCACCCGGTGCGGACGTTGTTGCCGTCGCCCGCCCGGTCGTTGTAGGCCTGGCAGCCGCCGTCGCCCACGTTGTCGTCGTCGGCGTCACCGAGGGTCGTGAAGTAGTTCAGGACGTTGAACGAGGCGACCGTCATCTCCGGGGTGCCCTCGGCAGCGACCTGGTCGGCGTCCGGGGCGTCCTCCCGCGTGTTCGGGAACACGATCGGGGTCGTGGCGTTGTCGGGTCCCTCGACCAGCGCCAGCGGCTGGAACCGGTAGGTCGGCGAGCTCGGCGAGCCACCCTCGGTGAGGATGACGTCGTCGTCGAACGTGCTCGTCGCACCGATGCGGAACGGCTGCTCGTTGGAGACGTACGCCGGGGTCAGGCCGCGGTTCGCGCTGGAGGTGTAGCCGCGCGAGGACGCGTCGTCGAGCACGATCCGCCGCGCCGCGTTGTCGGCGACGACCCGCGCGGCCTTGGCCGTGTGGGGCCGCGCCACCTGGGTCGGCTGGACGAGCGGGGTGTCGCCGAGCGCCAGGACCAGCTCGCCGTAGAGGTTGGTGCTGTAGTTGTCGGTGATCGTGAACTCCCCCTGCGGGGCGACCAGCATCCCCTCGAGGGTCTCCTTGGCGACATCGGTGGCGGGCCACTCCGACACCACCGGGGTGACCGGGTCGGCCTCGCCCGCGGCGGGCGTCACCGCGTCGGCGTCGAACGCCGCGATCTGGGTGGCGCCGGCGTACTCGTCGACGGTGCCGAGGACCTCGACGAAGTCGCCGGGCTCCTCGGTGACGGGGTTGCTGCTGCCGCGGTAGACGAAGATGCCGTCGGAGGCCTGGTGGGTCGCGAGGTCCAGCTCGCCGCCGGTGCCCTCGGTCTGGAGGTAGAAGCCGTTGAGGCCGCCGGTCGGGTAGGCCGCGGTCACCACGCCCTGCGTGAGCACCTGCTCACCGTCGAGCGGGCTCTCCTCGCCGGTGCCCTGGATCTCGGCGATGGTGGCCTCGGTGGTGGGCGGGGGCGGCGGGGTGCACGCGTCTCCGCATGCCTGCGGCCCCGGGGTGCCCTCGGTGAAGTCGTTCGCGTTGTGGTCGGTGTCGACCCCGGCGGCCGCACGGGCGACGGACGTCTCGTTGGTCAGGGCGACGCCGGTGCGCGCGGTCTCGTAGGTGTCGGCGCTGGTCCCGTAGCCGACGGTGTCGACGAGACCGCCGGTGCCGATCCCCGCCACGTCACCGCGCGAGCCCACCGGGGTGGTCGTGCTCGCGAGGAAGACGATGCCACCGCTCTGGGAGAGGTTGAGCCCCACCGAGTCGTCCGGGGTGGGCAGCGACGGGGTGCCCGGCGCGGAGCCGGCCGAGCCGGACTGGATCAGGAAGTGCTGGCCCGGCGCGACGACACCGGACAGGCCCTCGGAACTGGCCGTGGCACCGGTACTCGACTTGTACTGGACCGACCAGCCCTCGAGCGAGATCGCCCCCTCGGTGGGGTTGTAGAGCTCGATGAAGTCATGGGTGTAGCTGGGCGTGCCGGTGCCGCCGCCTCCACCGCCGTAGACCTCGCTGATGACGAGGTCGGTCCCGGCGGGGTTGGCGACGGCGGGCGTGACGCCGATCGAGACGGCGCCGGCCAGCAGGCCGAGGCCGGCCGTCAGCGCGACTGCGCGACGACGAGAAGTCATGGTGGTCTCCAGTGAGTGGGTGGGGTGGCGGGGACGGCGGACGGTGGAACGGGGTGGGGCCGGTCGGCCCCACCCCGTCGGGATCACCTCCGGTGGACCCGGAAGCCGATCTTCTGGGCGGTGCCGCGGGTGGCGTCGTCGCCGAGGTAGCGCACTCGCACGACCTTGCGGCCGACGTTGTCGAACGGCTGGAACCGGACGACGGCGCGACCTCGGTCGTCGAGTCGGGTCAGGTGGCTCTGCCCGCCGCCCCGCATGACGACCCGGCCTGCGGCCGGCTCGCCGTCGACGAGCACGATGGCCCGGATGAGGGTCCGGGTCTCGCCGCGGACGACTCGCTGGGGCTTGCGGGCCAGGCCCATCTCCGACATCGACCTCGACTGGGCCTCCGTGGCGAACGGGATCGTGAGCCGGGTGCCGGTGGCACGGCCGACCAGGGTGATCTCGTCGGGGTCACCGGCGTAGCGCGGCAGCACCACGTCGACCGTGGCCCGGCCGGCCTCGTCGAAGGTGTCGACCACGCTGTTGTCGACCGGCGTCGTGCCGATGCGCTTGCCGTCGAACCGGACCACGAGTCGCTGGTCCTGCCGGTCGCCCGGGGCGGTCATCGCGAGCGAGCTCAGGTCGAAGGTGACCTGGTCGCCCGAGCCGTAGGAGGAGGGCGCGTCCTCGGGCCACGACACCCCGACGGCGCGCTGGCCGAAGTCGGGGGCGAGCGGCTGCCCGGAAGCGAACTCGGCCATGTAGTCGACCATCGCCTCGAGGTCCACCTGACCACTGTCACGCTTGCCCGTCGCCTCGGTGAAGGCAGCGAAGCTGTCACCGCCGGCTGCGATGAACGAGTTGGCAGCCACTCGGTAGGTGCGGTCGTAGCGGACCGCCTGGCCGTCGAGCCACATCCGGTCGATCTCGCCGCGCATGGCGGTCACGCCCGGGTCGGGGTTCGAGTCGTAGCTCTCGTAGGTGTAGGAGAAGCCCTCGGAGACGCCGAGCTTGAGGAAGGGGCGGCTCTTGCCGGGCTGCCACTGCTGCTCCAGGAGCGTCTCGATCTGGGCTCCGGTCATGTCCATCGTCACGATCGTGTTGGCGAACGGCTGGACCTCGGCGGCCTGCCGGTAGGTCAGGTCGGTCGGGTAGTCGTAGACCGGCTCCGCGGCGGCGGGGTCCACCGGGTTGCCCTTCATGTCGTTGCGCAGCCCACCGGGGTTCATGAAGGCGATGTCGGTCCCGGTCGCCCAGCGCTGGGCCTCGGCCACCTCGTTGCCGAGGCTCGACTCGCCACCCCGGTTCTCGGAGGTGCCGTTGGACTGACGGGCCCGGTTGAACGGGGCGGCGATCTCGCCCAGCGGGACCGAGCCCGGTGCCTTCGCGTCCTCGACCGCCTGGTCGACGATCGCCTGGACCTCCGCGTCGGGCGCGAACCCACCGTTGTAGACGTCGACCAGCTGCTGGGAGCTGAGCGTCGCCGTTCCGGCCTCGGGGTCCACGGTGAAGTCCAGGCGGTTGAGGTAGGCGCCGTACTGGCCCGCGGAGACCACCGGACGCCCGGCGATCGAGCAGTTGTAGGCCAGGTGGGTGTGGCCCGAGATGATCGCGTCGACGTTGGTGTTGACGCCGGAGACGATGTTGCCCCAGGTCGTCGACGGGTCGGTCATGGTGGCGCAGTCGGTGCGGGGCGCCCCCTCGTGGACGAGCATGACCACCATGTCGGCGCTCTCCTCGGCGACGAGACGGTCGGCCTCGGTGTTGACCGCGTCGACGACGTCGGTGACCTGGACGCCCTCGATGCCTGCCGGCGAGACGAGCGACGGCAGGTCCTCCGTGACCGCACCGACGAAGCCGATCCTGGCCCCCGCGACCTCGGCCACCCACGAGTCCTCGATCAGCTCTTCCTCGCCGGCGGGACCGATGAGGTTGGCCGCGATGTACTCCCACAGGGCGCCGCCCTTCGGGTTGGCGTCGCTCTCCGGCTGCATCACCCGCTGGGTCAGGTCGTCCCAGCCCTTGTCGAGCTCGTGGTTGCCCACGGCCGACACGTCGAGGCCCATGGCGTTGAGCACGTCGATGGTCGGCTTGTCCTGGTTGATGAAGGACTCGAACGTCGTGGCGCCGATCAGGTCTCCGGCTGCCGCGAAGACCGTGTTGGGGTTGTCGGCGCGGATCGAGTCCACGGCGCTGGCGTAGTACGCGGCCCCCGGGATGCCGAAGTTGTCCCGGATCAAGCGGCCGTGGAAGTCGTTGCTTCCGACGATCGTGACCGCGACCGGAGCGGCATGCGCTGCTCCAGAGGTCAGACCGATGGCGAGTGGTGTGGTGGACACGAGCGTGATCGCCGCGAGACCGGTGATCCGGCGGCGCGTTGTGGCAGCAGAGAACAAGGCGGCATAGCCCTTCGGGTGAGTGTGATCCGAGAGACTTCGAGTCGAAGCGCGCACACACTAACCGCCGTCGGGCCGCGGCAACCCACCCTTCAGGGCAAACTTTTTCGTGTCGCCCGACGGTCAGTCGTCGACGGTCGACGGGCGCAGCTGGTGGCGCTGCCGCCACACGTCGCGGAAGAACTCGTAACCCGACCACAGCGTCATCGCGACCGCGCCGACGAGGGCGACCTGGGCGAGGTAGAAGAGCCCCTCCCCGGCAGCGCCGAAACGGTTGAAGGCGCCGCCGTGGGCGTCACCGTGCGGCAGCGGCAGGGTCAGGCCGGAGAGCGCCACCGCCTGCAGGGTCGTCTTGAGCTTGCCGCTCTGGGCGGCCGCGATCACCACGTGCTTGAGCACCGAGAGCCGCAGCAGGGTGACGCTCCACTCGCGCAGCAGCACGAGGATGGTGACCCACCACCAGACGTCGCCGACGATCGACAGCGCGATGAAGGCCATCCCCGTGATCGCCTTGTCGGCGATGGGGTCGGCGATCTTGCCGAAGTTGGTGACGAGCCCGTGCTTGCGGGCCAGGTCGCCGTCGATCTTGTCGGTGATCATGGCGCCCACGAAGATCGCGAAGGCCACGAGCCGCCAGGTGATCGAGTCGCCGCCGTCCTGCAGCAGTGCCCACGCGAAGAAGGGCACCATGAGGATGCGCAGCGACGTCAGCGCGTTGGGCAGGTTGAGGTTGCTGGTCCTCGGCTCGTCGGTCACGCCAGCTCCTCGGCGTACAGGTCGACGCCCTCGGTCTCGACGACCCGGGCCCGCACCAGGTCACCGACGACGGCACGGCTGTCGGTGAGGTAGGTGGTGCCGTCGACCTCCGGGCCCTGCTGGGCGGCCCGGCCCGCGACCGAGCCGTCGGCCACGGACTCGACCAGCACCTCCACCACCTCGCCGACCCGCTCGGCCGCCCGCTGCGCCGTGAGCTCCTCCACCAGGTCGGAGACGTGCGCGGTCCGGGCCCGGACCTCGTCGTCGTCCAGCTTGCCGGCGTACGTCGCTGCCTCGGTGCCGTCCTCGTCGGAGTAGCCGAACACCCCGGTGACGTCGAGGCGGGCCTCGACGAGGAAGTCGCACAGGGTCTCGAGGTCCTCCTCCGTCTCGCCCGGGAACCCGACGATCACGTTGGACCGGATCCCGGCGTCCGGGGCGAGGTCGCGGATCCTCTCCAGCAGGCCGAGGAACTGCTCGGGGTCACCGAACCGGCGCATCCGCCGCAGCACCGCGCCGCTGGCGTGCTGGAAGGAGAGGTCGAAGTAGGGGGCCACGCCGGGGGTCGACGCGATGGCCTCGACGAGGCCGGGCCGGGTCTCGGCGGGCTGCAGGTAGGAGACCCGCACCCGCTCGATGCCGTCGACCGCCGCCAGCTCAGGCAGCAACGTCTCCAGCAGTCGGAGGTCCCCGAGGTCCTTGCCGTAGGAGGTGGAGTTCTCGCTGACCAGGAAGAGCTCCTTCACCCCCTCACCGGCCAGCCACACCGCCTCGCCCAGCACGTCGGAGGGACGGCGGCTCACGAAGGAGCCCCGGAAGCTCGGGATCGCGCAGAACGAGCAGCGCCGGTCGCACCCGCTGGCCAGCTTGAGCGGTGCCATGGGGCCACCCTCGAGCCGGCGGCGTACGGCGCGGGGACCGCCGAGGCCGGGCACGCTGATGTCGTCGACGGAGCTGCCGCGCTCCACCGGTGTGATCGGCAGCAGCCGTCGCCGGTCCTGCGGGGTGTGCGGGTGGTGCGCCTCGCCCGCCACGATGGCCCGCAGTCGGGCGGCGATGTCGGGGTAGTCGTCGAAGCCGAGCACCGCGTCGGCCTCGGGCAGCGAGGAGGCGAGGTCCTTGCCGTAGCGCTCGGCGAGGCAGCCCACCGCGACGACGGCCTGGGGGCGCCCGCCGTCCTTGAGGTCGGCGGCCTCGAGCAGGGTGTCGACGCTGTCCTTCTTGGCCGACTCGACGAAGCCACAGGTGTTGACCACGACGGTGTCGGCATCCTCGGCGTCTGCCACCAGCCGGAACCCGTCGGCCGCGAGCCGACCGGCCAGCTCCTCGGAGTCGACCTCGTTGCGGGCGCACCCCAGCGTCACCAGGGCGACGGAGAGCTGCTCGTCGGGCAGGTGGGAGCGTCCCGCGGTCGGGGTGTCGGTCGAGGTCGTCATGCTCCGGACGAGTATGCCGCCTCAGAGGCCTTCCGTCCGAGTCGGCGGCCGCACCCGGTGACCGCGGTCACTCCGTGACGGTGAAGGTGTTCTGGGCCGGCTGGCCGGTGGCACCCAGCTCGCCGTGCTCCTTCCCCGCGACCGTCGTGGTGAGCGAGCCGTCGGTCGACTGCACCCGGACCGGCGGTGACACCTGGAGGGTCGTGGACTCCCCGAAGGCCAGGTTGCCGGTGAAGACGACCGCCCCCGTGCCGTCGCGCACCACCACGCGGGCCCCACCGCCGGCCGCGGTGAGCACGACCGGCACCTCCGGGGCGGCCCGGCCGCCGCCGTTGCCGACGCCGGCCGAGCCGTTCAGGACCGGAGCGGTGCTGCCGAGCTCGCTGGGTGAGTCCATGACCAGCCGCGCCACCGACCAGGCCAGCACCAGCGCCATCACCGCGGCCACGAGGACCGACCAGTTGGGTCCGCCACGGGTGCCACGGATCGAGCCGTGCGCACCGGTCGCCAGCTCCGCCTCGAAGACCCGGCGCGGGTTGATCGGCGCGTCGGCGTACCGCTCGTCGTACGTCGCGAGCAGCGGTGCCACGTCGACACCCAGCACGCGGGCGAGGGTGCGCAGGTGGCCGCGGGCGTAGAAGTCGCCGCCGCAGGGGGTGAAGTCGTCGACCTCGATCGACTCGATGACGTGGGGCCTGATCCGGGTGCGGTCGGCGAGCTGGTCCACGGTGAGTCCGAGCCGGGTCCGCGCGGCCGCGAACTCCGGCCCGATGACGGGGTCCTCGGCCGGCTCGACGGCGTAGTCGTCGATCAGCAGCGGCTCGACCGCGTTGCCGGGCTTGGCGATCGGGGCGACCCGTTCGCTCCACACCACCGTGTCCTCGACCAGGCTGACGCTCCCGGGCCGGCGGAGCTCCTTCCCGGCGGGCGCCTCGTGAGGCTCGGACCCCTCGTCCTCGGGGATCTCGCGCCGCACCTCCACCCGCGAGGCGGTCACGGACTCCCGCAACGGGCTCGGCGTCGCGCTCGCCTCGAGCTGCGGGGCGCCCTCCGGGACCTCCGCGTCCCGCTCCCGCTGGAACAGGCCGGACACGCGGAACAGCGCGTGGGCGAGCCGGGGCTTGAGCTCGCGGAGCCCGTGCTCCTCGTCGACCACCTCGGGGACCTCGGGGACCGCCTCGGAGTCGCCCCCGGAGACGACCTGAGGGGCGTCGTCCGGCTCGGCGAGCGCGACCGGGTCCTGGGGCTCGCGCGTCGGCTCGTCGGCGGACGGTGCGGCGTCCACGGCCGGCGCCACCTCGACGACCCGGCTGTGCTCCCCCGCCAGCGCCGTGAGTGCGGCGGTGAGGTCCTCCCCGGCACCGTCGATGCGCGTGGAGAGACCCAGCGGCACCGCGAAGGGGGCTCCGTAGAGGCGTTCGCTGAGCCGCGACTGGCGTCGTGAGGCGCCGTCGAGCTCCTCGAGCAACCGGGCCGGGTTGTGCACGACCATGACCAGCCGGCCGTCGCGGATCGGGCCACGACGCGGCAGGTGCTCGACCCGGCTCAACGCCCCCCAGGGCAGGCCCCGCCAGGAGCGGCCCAGCCGCAGCCGCACCCCCTGGGAGTCGGCCACCAGGAGCGGGGTCCGGGCGTCGACGAGCGCCGCCAGGTGGGCGATGCCGAGCACGCCCAGCGCGCCCGCCAGCACCCAGTCGAGCACGGCTCCGGTCTCGGCGGCGCGGGCGAGGTAGCCGATGGCGATCGCTGCGGCGAGTCCGCCCACGAGCGCCGCTAGCCCGGCGTTGCGACGCACGACCACCGCTTCCGGCGCCAGGGCGAGCGTGGTGTGGGACTGCTCGTCCTCGACCGGCTCGCTGTCGTCGTCGTGGAAGACGGGTGCTGGACCAACGCTGCTCATCAGGCCTCCCCCTGCACGGTGGCGATCACGCCGTCGATCTCGTCGGGCTTCACGAGCACGTCGCGCGCCTTGGACCCCTCGCTGGGTCCGACCACGCCTCGGCTCTCGAGGATGTCCATCAGCCGGCCCGCCTTCGCGAAGCCGACGCGGAGCTTGCGCTGCAGCATCGACGTGGAGCCGAACTGGGTCGACACCACCAGCTCGATGGCCTGCACGACGAGCTCCATGTCGTCCCCGATGTCGTCGTCGAGCTCCCGCTTGGACTGCTGCGGGGCCGTGACCTCCTCGACGTACGTCGGCTCGAGCTGCTGCTTGCAGTGGGTGACCACCTGGTGGATCTCGGCCTCGGTGACCCAGGAGCCCTGGACGCGGACCGGCTTCGAGGCCCCCATCGGCAGGAACAGCCCGTCACCCTGCCCGACCAGCTTTTCGGCGCCCGGCTGGTCCAGGATGACCCGGCTGTCGGCGAGCGACGAGGTCGCGAAGGCCAGGCGGGACGGCACGTTGGCCTTGATCAGGCCGGTCACCACGTCGACGCTGGGCCGCTGCGTCGCGAGCACCAGGTGGATGCCCGCGGCGCGTGCCAGCTGGGTGATGCGGACGACGGCGTCCTCGACGTCACGCGGGGCGACCATCATCAGGTCGGCGAGCTCGTCCACGATCACCAGCAGGTAGGGGTACGGCGCCAGCTCACGCTCGCTGCCGGGAGGCACCTCGACCTTGCCGGCCCGCACGGCCTTGTTGAAGTCGTCGATGTGGCGGAAGCCGAAGTTGGCCAGGTCGTCGTAGCGCATGTCCATCTCGCGCACGACCCACTGCAGCGCCTCGGCGGCCTTCTTGGGGTTGGTGATGATGGGCGTGATCAGGTGGGGCACGCCCTCGTAGGCGTTGAGCTCGACCCGCTTGGGGTCGACCATGATCATCCGCACCTCGTCGGGCGTCGCGCGCATCAGCACCGAGGTGATCATCGAGTTGATGAAGGACGACTTGCCGGAGCCGGTGGCACCGGCGACCAGCAGGTGCGGCATCTTGGCCAGGTTGGCGACGACGAAGCCGCCCTCCACGTCCTTCCCGAGCCCGGCCACCATCGGGTGGTGGTCGGACCGGGCGGTGCCCGAGCGCAGCACGTCGCCGAGCGAGACGATCTCCTTGTCGATGTTGGGGATCTCGATCCCGATGGCCGACTTCCCGGGGATGGGGCTGAGGATCCGCACGTCGGCCGACGCCACCGCGTAGGCGATGTTCTTCGAGAGCGCGGTGACCTTCTCCACCTTCACCGCCGGGCCGAGCTCGACCTCGTAGCGCGTGACGGTCGGGCCGCGGGTGTAGCCGGTGACCTGGGCGTCGATCCCGAACTCCTCGAGCACCTGGGTGAGCCGGCCCACCACCTCGTCGCTGGCCCGGGAGCGCGACTTGTGGGGGGAGCCGGGCTTGAGTGCGGAGTTGTCGGGCAGCGTGTAGGCGATGTCACCGGAGAGCGACAGCTGCTCCACGCGCTGCGGGATCGGGCTGTGCGGCGGCGGCTCGAGCTCGTCCTTGCCCTCCACCACGGGGGTCTGCTCGGTCGGTTGCTCGTCCGCGTCCGCCTCGGGCGCCTTGCGGCGACGCTTCTTGAGCTCGCGGTCGGCGAGCACCGGCGTGTCGTAGGCGGGGTCGCCCATGTCAGGGTCGACGTCCTCCCCTCGACCGCGCCGCGCGCGGACCGGCTGGGTCTCCTCGGCGTCGGAGTCGGCGGGCTGGCGGCCGAGCATCTGGTCACGGAGCGCAGCCAGCTTGGCCGGGACCTGGTAGACGGGCGTGGCCGTGATGACGAGCACCCCGAACGCCGCGAGCAGCACGAGCAGCGGCACCACGACGAAGGACGAACGCAGCAGGTCGAGCAGCAGGCTCGAGACCACGAAGCCGATCGCACCGCCGCCGAACTGCAGCTGGCTCGCGTCGCCCAGCTCGGGCTGCGGGTTGCCGCTGGCGATGTGGACGATGCCGAGCACGCCGAAGCCGAGCGCGAGCCACCCGATCACCTGTCGTCCGGCGGGGCCGTTGTGCTCGGGGTCGCGCATGTTGCGCCAGCCGATGAGGACCAGCATCACCGGCACCAGCCAGCCGACCTTGCCGACCGAGCCCGAGACGACGGTCCGCGCGACGTCCATCACGCCACCGGGCACTTGCCACCACACGGCGGCCGCAGCGATCACGGCGAGCGCGATCAGGAACAGCCCGACGCCGTCGCGGCGGTGCTCGGGCTCGAGGTCGCGAGCGGCGCCGCCGACCTTCCGGGCACCCGCACCGACGCCGTGGGCGGTGGCCATCCAGGTGGCGCCCACCCCACGGCCGATGGTGCCGAAGGTGCGCGCGACCGGGCCCTGGCCGCTGCGCACGGCGCGGGGCGCCGGGCGGCGGCTCTTGGTGGACGCGCGGCCGCGCGAACGCGCGCTGGTGCCCTTGCGGGTACTCCGTGATCGGGAGCTCGAGGACGTCGACCTGGACGTGCTCTTGCTCCGCGACCCCGGCGGGGAAGACGTACGGGTCGCCATGGTGAGAAGGCTAGGCCACCGTCACACCAGTCACACGGACCACACGCGCAGCGCGTCGCATTGTCTCGACCCCACGCCGGTCGAGCCTGCCGGGGTTTCGAGGCTCGTCGCCGGCGCTCCTCGCACCTCAACCTCCGGGCCGACCCCACGCCGGTCGAGCCTGTCGAGACCACGACGCGGGGGCGTCACTCCACCAGCGGGATGCGCAGCGTGAAGGTGCTGCCCTCGCCGAGCTCGGACTCGACCGTGATGTCGCCGCCGTGGAGCTCGGCGATGGTGCGCGAGATCGCGAGACCGAGCCCGGTGCCGGGGATGGTCAGCGCCTCGGGGTTGGTGGAGCGGTGGAACGCCGAGAAGAGGTGGACCTGGTCCTGCTGGGAGATGCCCAGGCCGGTGTCGCACACCACGACCTCGCCCATCCCCTGGCGCGCCCGGACGCTGACCCGCACCTGCCCGCCCCGCGGGGTGTACTTCACCGCGTTGCTGCACAGGTTGTCGATCACACGGGGCAGCTCCTCGCCGTCCCCCCACACGATGACCTGCTCGGTCGGCACCTCCAGCGCCATCGCGACGCCGGCGGTCCGGCTCTGAAAGGCGAGCATGTCGAGGGTGCCGCGGCACAGCTCCGCCAGGTCGACCTTGCCCCGGTCGAGCTGCTGCCGGCCCTGGATCCGCGAGTAGTTGAGGAGGTTGGTGACCAGCCGGTCGAGCCGGGCGGCGTTCCGACCGATCGCCGCGACCGAGCTCGGGTGGACACCCGCCTCCTCCAGCAGCTCGGTGTGGCCGATGATCGAGGTGAGCGGCGTCTTGAGCTCGTGGGAGATGGTGGCGATCAGCTCGCCCTTGTAGCGGTCGAGCTCGCGGAGCTCGGCGACCAGCCGTCGCTCGGTACGCCGCAGCCGGGCGTCGCGCACCAGCCGGCCGAGCTCGCGGCCGGCCTCGTTGGCCGCCTCGATCTCCTCGGGGTGGAAGGGGACCCCGGGCTTGATGGTCATGACGACGAGGTAGCCGAGCAGCTCCTGGCTCAGGGCGATGGGGGTCACCAGCGCGGCGGCCCAGCCGTGGTCGCGGAGGTGACGGACCAGCGCCAGCCCGGACGCCTCGAAGCCGGGGTGCTGCCCGTCGACCGTCACCAGTCGCGGACGCAGCTCACCGCCCTCCACCCACTGCGTGAGGTCGCGGCGGAGCAGCCGTGCCAGCTCACCCGGGACGCCCGCGGCGCGGGGGAAGCCGGCCGCGAGGTCGGCCTGGTCGTGGGCCGTGTCACCGAAGCACCGCACGGAGACCTGGGCGGCGT
This sequence comes from Nocardioides coralli, assembly GCF_019880385.1. NCBI lineage: Bacteria > Bacillati > Actinomycetota > Actinomycetes > Propionibacteriales > Nocardioidaceae > Nocardioides > Nocardioides coralli. The sequence continues at coordinate 1,434,495 of NZ_CP082273.1, read as the reverse complement.
CCATCGCCTCGGTCAGCCCGAGCACCGCCGCCCGCAGCGCCGTGTCGAGGTCGCCGTGCGCACCGGCGGTGGTCAGCCGGCGCAGCGCCTCGCCGAGCATCACCTGCCGGCTGAGCTGCTCGCGTCGCTGCGCGTTCTCCAGGGCCAGGCCGGCCTGCACCACGAACATCTCCAGCAGGTCACGCTGCTGCTGGTCGGGCACCTTGTTGTCCGGCGGCAGGTCCACCGCCATGTTGCCGAGCAGCACGCCGTCGGCGGAGTAGAGCGGCGCGTAGAGGGCGTCCAGGGGGTGCCAGGCGTCCGGCTCCGCGCCGGCCTCGATGTCGGGGACCCAGAGGCTCTCGATCTGGTCCTCGGGCTGCCGGTCGTGCGGCACGAACCGGAGGATGCCCCAGTGGTCGGCGATCGAGAACTCCCGGCCGAGCACCTGCTCGGCCGGTGTCCGCCGGCCCACGATCTCCTCGCGGACCTCGTCGTTGCCGGCGACGGCTGCCATCACCAGGACGTCGCCCTCCAGCCGGGAGATCGCGGCGACGCCGTAGCCCAGCCCGTCGACGACACCCTGCGCGATCTCCTCGAGCACCTCGGCCAGGTCGGCGGACGAGGTGACCCGACGGGTCAGCTCGTAGAGCCGCCGGACCCCTTCCGCCGGAAAGGTCTCTGACCGGGGCATCCCATCTCCGTCCTCGCTCAGGCCTCGATGACCACGGGGATGATCATCGGCCGCCTGCGGTGGGTGCTGTTGACCCACCGGCCGACGACCCGTCGCACCGTCTGCTGCAGCTGGTAGTTGTCGTCCACTCCGTCGGCCACCGCGCGGTCGAGGGCGTCGATGATCGGCTGCCGGATGTCGTCGAAGGTCGAGTCGTCCTCCGCGAACCCCCGGGCATGGATCTCCGGGCCCCCGGCAACCTTGCCGGTAACCGAGTCAACAACAACGATGACAGAGATGAACCCCTCCTCGCCGAGGATTCGCCGGTCCTTGAGGTCGGACTCGGTGATGTCACCCACGGAGGAGCCGTCGACGAAGACGTAGCCGCAGTCGACCTTGCCCGCGATCCGGGCCTGTCCGTCGACCAGGTCGACCACCACCCCGTCCTCGGCGATCACCACGTTGTCGGCCGGGATGCCGGTACGCCGCGCCAGGGCCGCGTTGGCCAGCATGTGCCGGATCTCGCCGTGGATGGGGAGGACGTTGCGAGGTCGGACGATGTTGTAGCAGTACAGGAGCTCCCCGGCGCTGGCGTGACCGCTGACGTGGACGAGGGCGTTGCCCTTGTGGACCACGTTGGCGCCCCAGCGGGAGAGTCCGTTGATCACCCGGTAGACCGCGTTCTCGTTGCCGGGGATGAGGCTGGAGGCGAGCACCACGGTGTCGCCCTCCTCGATGTGCACGAAGTTGTGGTTGCGCTGGGCGATCCGGCTGAGCGCGGAGAGCGGCTCGCCCTGCGACCCGGTGGAGACGAGCACCTGCTGCTCGGGCGGCAGGTCCGCGAGCTCCTTGGCGTCGACCATGACGCCGGGCGGGACCCGCAGGTAGCCGAGGTCGCGGGCGATCCCCATGTTGCGCACCATCGAGCGGCCGACGTAGGCGACCTTCCGACCGTGCTCGACTGCGGCGTCGAGGATCTGCTGCACCCGGTGCACGTGGGAGGCGAAGCAGGCCACGATGATCCGCTGGCTGCTCTCGTGGAAGACCCGCTCGAGGACGGGCCCGATCTCCTGCTCGGAGGTGGTGAAGCCCGGGACCTCCGCGTTGGTGGAGTCGACCATGAAGAGGTCGACCCCCTCCTCGCCGAGCCGCGCGAAGGCCCGCAGGTCGGTGATCCGCCCGTCGAGCGGCAGCTGGTCCATCTTGAAGTCGCCGGTGTGGAGGACCACCCCGGCACCCGTGCGGATCACCACGGCCAGCGCGTCGGGGATCGAGTGGTTGACCGCCACGAACTCGAGGTCGAAGGGCCCGAGGCTGATCCGGTCACCCTCCTGGACCTTGTGGTGGACGGTCTCGCGCAGCCGGTGCTCGCGCAGCTTGCTGTCGAGGAGGGCGAGGGTGAGCTCGGACCCGACGAGCGGGATGTCGCCGCGCTCGCGCAGCAGGAACGGCGTGGCTCCGATGTGGTCCTCGTGGCCGTGGGTGAGCACCAGCGCCTCGATGTCGTCGAGGCGGCCGCGGATGGGTTCGAAGTCGGGGAGGATCAGGTCGACGCCGGGATGGTGCTCCTCGGGGAAGAGCACCCCGCAGTCGACGACGAGCAGCCGGCCGTCGTGCTCGAAGACCGTCATGTTGCGGCCGACCTCGCCCAGCCCCCCGAGGGGGGTGACGCGGAGGCCGCCGGCAGGCAGCTCGGGGGGTGCGGTCAGTTCCGGGTGGGGGTGTGACATCCAGTCGCTTTCGTTCGGTCGTGCGGTCAGAGCAGGCGTGAGGCCTCGAGGCCGCGTCGCAGCGCCTCGACCTCGGTCTCGTCGAGCGGGACCAGCGGCGAGCGCACCCGCCGGTTGTCGATCACGCCCAGCAGCTCGAGAGCGGCCTTCGCCGTGGTCGCGCCGTAGTTGGGGACCGCCATCACGGCGTCCATCGCCGGCAGCAGGCGCCGGTAGGTCTCGAGGGCACCGGCATGGTCGCCGGCGAGGTAGGCCTCCGCCAGGGAGGCGAGCTCCCGGCCACAGGCGTGGCCGACCACCGACACGAACCCCGCGGCGCCGTGGGCCAGCCAGCCGAGGTGTGCGTGGTCGTCGCCGGAGTAGAGGGCGTAGCCGAGCTCCATGATGCGCACACCGCGAGCGAAGTCGCCGACCGCGTCCTTGACCGCGACGACGGGCGCGAGCTCCTTGACGGCCTCGTAGGTGTCGAGGGCGATCGCGGTGCCGGTGCGCCCGGGTACGTCGTAGAGCATGACCGGGACGTCGGTGGCGGTGGCCACCTCGGTGAAGTGGTGGCGCAGGCCCCCCTGGCTCGGCTTGCTGTAGTAGGGGGTGACCAGCAGCAGCCCGTCGGCTCCGAGCTTGGCGGCCTGGCGGGCCAGCTCGACCGAGTGAGCGGTCACGTTGGTGCCGACGCCGGCCACGACCGCGGCCCGGTCGCCGACCGCGTCACGGACGGCCCGGAGGATCTCGCCGTTCTCGGCCGTCGTGGTGGTCGGCGACTCCCCCGTGGTGCCGCTCACCACCACACCGTCGTGGCCGTGGTCGACGAGGTGGGCGGCGATGGCCGCGGTCTGGTCGAGGTCGACCGAGCCGTCGGGGCCGAAAGCGGTGGCCATCGCCGTCAGGATCCGTCCGAAGGGGGCCTCGGGGGTGGTGCCAGACGTCATACGGTCAGGGTATCGGCTCACCCGGGTGGCCTAGTCCGTCCGAGTCATGTTTCGCGGTTTCGCCTCGCGCGCCCCGGTGCCGACTCCACGATGATCGCGCGCCCGTCCCCCGTATCCCGGGCGCATTCCTGGAGGATCGGGTGTCGATCGTGGGCGAACGCGTCCGTGCCTGGCGCGTGCTGCTGGCCTCAGTCGTCGTGGTGGCCACGATGATGACGGCCGCCGGTCCCCTGTCCGCAGCGCCCGGCGGGTCGAAGGGGCACGGCGCCTCGGCGAAGCCCGTGGCCGGCGGCGGCAAGAAGGACAAGGAACCGGTGTGGACCGGTACCCCCGGCACCAACCTGGCCCACGACACCTTCGGCTACCCCTGGCCGGCGGCGCCTGACTGCTACGAGGGGGACGTGTCGAGCAGCGGCTGCGTCAACGACGGCCGTGGCTACTTCCAGGGCCAGTGCACCTCCTGGGTCGCCTTCCGGCTCGCCCAGCGCAACGGGGTCCACTTCCACAACTACTTCGACGGGGCCCACTGGGGCAACGCCCGCGACTGGGCGAAGGCGGCGAAGAAGACCGGGTACCTGCGCAACAAGGTGCCCGCCAGCGGGTCGATCGGGTGGTATGCCCGAGGCCACGTCTCCTACGTCGAAGAGGTCAACAGCGACGGCAGCATCGTCATCTCGGAGATGAACACCGACGGCCACAACGGCTTCCACGTCGTGACGGTCTACCCCGGTGGTGCCGGCTGGCCCGACAAGTTCATCCACGTGGCCGACGTGGTGCCGGTGGACGTCACGGCTCCGCAGCGCCCGCGGCCGGTCGCGGCCAGCCACGTCGACCGCGGCGTGACGCTCCGGTGGAAGGCCTCCGCCGACGACGTCGGGGTCGCCGGCTACCGGGTGCTCCGCAACGGTGTGCCCCTCGCGGAGACCACCGAGCCGGCGTACGTCGACCGGACCGCCTCGGCCGGCCAGAACTACCGCTACACCGTGCGCGCCCACGACGCCGCCGGCAACGTCTCCAAGCCTGCCGCCGCCGGGGTCAGCCAGGACCGGCCCGTCCGGCCCGGGCCGTTCCTGCGGGCCACCGAGGTCGACACCGGCTCGGGCCCCGTGCTGTGCGGTCGGCTGGCCGCCAGCCGCGGCCAGCAGGTCGGGTGCCGGGTGCGCACGCTGGACGGGTGGCGCGTCGTCCGCACCGGGCGCCCCGTCGAACGCGGGGTCCTCGGCACGCGGGCCTTCGTCGGCGACGGCGAGGCGACGATCTGGTTCTGCCGCCAGTTCCGGGGCAACCGCGACGCGTGCACGGCCTTCGACCTGGCGACGCTCAGCTGGGGCTTCGACCAGGTCAGCCGACCCCGGGCGACTCCCCCGTCGGCCGTGTGGGTCGCCTCGAGCACCGGTCCCGCCCGCTGTGCGGTGGTGAACGGCAAGGCGGGCTGCCAGGTGCTCACCGAACGCGGTTGGGCCAAGCAGCGCCGCACGCTGCACGCCACCGCCGGCGACGTGCACTCCCGTGCCTTCCTCGCCACCGGCCGAGGGGTCGCCTTCTGCCGGGTCGCCGCGGGACGCCCGACCTGCACCGTCCTCGACGAGGACCGGCTCACCTGGGGCCGGGGCGTCAGCAACGGTCGCGGCGTCGGTCACGGTCGCTGGGGCGTTCGCAAGAACGGGCCGGTGCTGTGCGCGGTCGGCGAGGAGTGCCGCCTGGTCGTCCGCCGTTGAGCGGAGCCCTGCGCCCGGACCTGCGTCCCTTCGGGGCGTCGGTCAGCGGGTGCGTTCCCACCAGACCCAGTCGAGGTCGGGCCGGCTGACGCGTCGCGTCTCCCGCCACTCGGACAGGTCGAACTCCGGGTAGTGGGCGTCGCCGTCGACGACGCGGTGCACCTCGGTCAGCACCTGGTGGGTGAGCGCCGGCATCGCAGCCGCGTAGATCTGGGTCCCTCCCGACACGATCGTGTCGCCGTCGTAGGTCGCCGCGAGCTCGAGCGCGTCGGGCACCGAGTGGACGACCTCGACCCCCTCCGCCCCCCAGTCGGGGCTGCGGGTGACCACGATCGTGCGTCGGCCCGGCAGCGGCCTGCCGATCGAGTCGAAGGTGAGCCGGCCCATCACCAGGGTGTGACCGAGCGTGAGGGACTTGAAGTGGGCGAAGTCGTCCGGGATGTGCCACGGGATCCGGCCGTGGTCGCCGATCACCCGGTTCTCGGCGTACGCCGCGACGGCGACGACCCGCCGGTCGGACGGGCTCATACGGCGATGGGTGCCTTGATGCCGGGGTGGGGGTCGTAGCCCTCGACACCGATGTGGTCGAGGTCGAAGGCGTCGATCTCCGTGACCGCGGGGTCGAGCACCAGCCGCGGCAGCGGTCGCGGCTCGCGCGTCAGCTGCAGCCGCGCCTGGTCGACGTGGTTGCTGTAGAGGTGGGCGTCGCCCAGCGTGTGCACGAAGTCGCCGACCTCGAGCCCCGTCACCTGCGCGACCATGTGGGTCAGCAGCGCGTAGGAGGCGATGTTGAAGGGCACGCCGAGGAAGACGTCGGCGCTGCGCTGGTAGAGCTGGCACGACAGCCGCCCCTGCGCGACGTAGAACTGGAAGAACGCGTGGCACGGCGCCAGCGCCATCTGCGGGATGTCCGCGACGTTCCAGGCGCTGACGATGTGGCGGCGGCTGTCGGGGTCTCGGCGGATCTGCTCGATCACCTGCTGGACCTGGTCGACGTGACGGCCGTCCGGCGCGGGCCACGAGCGCCACTGGTAGCCGTAGACGGGACCGAGGTCACCGTCGTCGTCGGCCCACTCGTCCCAGATGGTGATGCCGCGGTCCTGGAGCCACTTCACGTTGGTGTCGCCGCGCAGGAACCACAGCAGCTCGCCGAACACCGAGCGGGTGTGGATCTTCTTGGTGGTCACCAGCGGGAAGCCCTCGGTCAGGTCGAACCGCATCTGGTGGCCGAAGACCGAGGAGGTGCCGGTGCCGGTGCGGTCGCCCTTGTCGACACCCTCGTCGAGGACACGCTGGAGGAGGTCGAGGTACTGCTGCACGGCTGCAGCCTACGGCGTCAACGACACCTGGCCGTGGAGCACGGTCGTGGTGTCCCCGCCCACCCACACCTCGTCGCCCTCGCGTGCGACGTGGACCCGGCCCGTGCGGCCGATCGCGGTCCCCTGGGCGGCGACGTACGCCGTCGGCAGGACGGTGCCTGCCAGCCACATGCCGATGCCGGCGTTGAGGGAGCCGGTGACCGGGTCCTCCGGGATCCCCATCCCGGGGCAGAAGGCGCGCACCTCGCACGCGGTGTCGCCGCCCTCGCGCGGGCCCACCACACCGACGTCCATCCCGACCAGGGCCGACCAGTCCGGGTCGAGGGAGAGCACCGTCTCGGCGTCACGGAGCAGGACGGCCACCCAGCCGGGTCCGTTGTCGACCCAGGCGAGGTCGACGACGTCGTCGTCGGCGATGCGCAGCGCCCGCACGAGCCGGGCCCGGTCGTCGTCCGCGACCGCGCCGGAGCGCACCAGCGGGGGTGCGGCGAAGGCCAGGCGGGAGCCAGTACGCCGCACGGTCACCAGGCCCGCGCCGCACTCCTGCACCAGCCGGTCACCGCCGCGGGGCTCGCCACCGGCCTCCAGCCACGCGTGCGCCGAGCCGAGGGTGGGGTGCCCCGCGAAGGGCAGCTCCTCGGCGGGGGTGAAGATCCGCAGCCGGTAGTCCGCGTCCGGGCTGGTCGGCGGCAGCAGGAAGGTCGTCTCGCTCAGGTTGGTCCAGCGGGCGAAGTCCTGCAGCAGGTCGTCGTCGAGCCCGTCGGCGTCGTGCACCACGGCGACCGGGTTGCCGCCCAGCCGCTGGCCACCGAACACGTCCACCTGGCGGAAGTAGCGCACCCGTCGACCCTACTGCTGACGGCTGCTGCTCACCGGGCGATGATCGGCGGTTCCGGGAGGTCGCCGTCGACCTCGGCGATCTTCTCGCACGGGTCGGCGCGCAGCGGGTCGCAGTGGTAGATGCGGTACTCACCCTCCGAGGGCATCTGGAGGGTGTCCTGGTAGGTCTTGTCCTGCAGCTTGTGGAGCACCGCGAAGAGGAAGCTGCCGTCGTCGACGTACCCCCAGGAGACGGCGACGTCGCTGGGCGAGTACATCCGCTCGATCGGTTGACCCGTCATGACGTCGTAGACGACCATCTCGGCGAACTCGTCGCGGGCGAAGGCGTAGCGGCCGTCCCGGGTCAGGCTCCCCTCGACGGCGGGGACGAGCGTGCCGACGGAGAAGGCGCTCGACTTCACCAGCAGCCCCTCGGCGTGCCCGACCAGCCGGGACCCGCTCGCGGCGTCGACGAGCGTCCCGGCGATTCCGAAGGCCGCGTTGGTCTTCAGGGGTTCCCAGGCGAACACCGTGTCGTCGGCGTCGAAGTAGACGCGCCCGTCGTCGATCGCGATCGGCCGGTCGTCCCCCACGGGCTGGCCGTTGCCCGCGCCCGGGACGGCGAGGGAGCGACGGCCGATCTCGCGGGCCCGGGTGGTGTCGTGCACGACGAGCTCCGGGGTGCCGGTGCCGGGGTCGGCCCACCCGACCCACCCCGTCTCGGCCTCGGCAACCAGCGGCGAGTCCGGGACGGTGTCGCCGATCTGCTGCTGGACGCCGGCCTCGTCGACCATGACGACGTCACCGTCCTCGTCGCTCAGCACCACGCCGTCGGGCACGACCACCAGCCGGCGTACGCCGTCCAGGTCGACCTCCACCTCGGCCAGGTGGAGCACGCCGTCGGCGTACCAGGGCACCGGCAGCGGGTTGGTGGCGGGGCGGACCTCGCCCATCCCCTCCGGGCGGCCGGTCCACCAGACGACGGCCGCCAGGACCAGACCGAGGGCGGCGACGGTCCCGACGCCGCGTCGCCAGGCACGGCGGCGCCGGGCGCGGAGCCGGTCGCGCACGTCGTCGGCATGGACGGAGGCGACAGGCACCGCGCCGGCGGCGAACCGCACGTCTTCGGTGCTCGGTCCGTCCACCCGGGGGCGCTCGCCGAGGACGGCGGCCACCTGCTCGTCGGCGAGCTCGGCCAGGTCGCGGAGCACCAGCGCCGCCCGGTCCGCCGGTGGCATCGCGGCAAGCGCTGCCTCGACCTCGGCCCGGCGCTCGGCCTGCTCGGTGAGACCCGGCAGGACGTCGGCGTCCTCGCCGCGGACGGCCTCGCCGGTCGGCCAGCGTCGGCGCTCGTCGAAGGCCTCGCGGTAGAGGGCGACGTCGACGTCGTCCTCGCGGCGCAGCCGCTCCCACGCCGGGAGCACCCGCGCCAGGGCCTCGAGGGCGATCCGTTCGGCATCAGGCGGCGGATGGCCGAGGAAGACGAGCGCGCGGACCAGGTCCGGCCAGCGTGCCGTCACCCAGGCGGAGAACTCGGAGTCGTCGCGGGCCATGACGCGGGGTGTTCGGAGCCGTGGTCGGCCTCGATGGGTCAGGGATGCAGGGACATCGGCCCGTAGACGGAACGGTCGTGCTCGAAGAGCGTCACCCGGTCGACACCCTCCGCCGCCAGCTCCGACCAGATCTCGCCGACCCACGACTCGGCGTCGGCCTGGCTGGTGAACCGCTGCCCGGCGTACGCCTCGGGGACGTCGACCTCCTCGCCGGCGGCGTCCTCCAGACGCCACCACCAGGGCCGCTCCGCGGGCGACGGCGGCCGGAAGGTCGAGGGCTGCTCAGGGAGGTTCATCAGGCCTCCCGGACGCTGGTGTCGACGAACGGCGGTCGCGCCAGCTGGAAGATCTCGCGGCGGCCGCGGATGTCGACGCCGACCTCGGCGTCGGGATCGACCGACGTGGGGATCAGGGCCATGCCGATGCCCTTGCGCAGCGTCGGGCTGAAGGTGCCCGACGTGACGTCGCCCAGCGGCACGTCCTGCGTCAGCGTCACACTCATGCCCGGCCTGGGGATGCCGCGTCCGGTGGCGACGAGGCCGCGGAGCACGCGCTTGGGTCCCTCCTCCTTCTCCTTCAGCAGGACCTCCCTCCCCCAGAAGGCCTCCTTCTTCCAGCCGACCGCCCAGCCGAGACGGGCCTCGTTGGGGGTGACGTCGAGGGAGATGTCGTTGCCGTGCAGCGGGTAGCCCATCTCGGTGCGGAGGGTGTCGCGGGCGCCGAGACCGCACGGCAGCATCCCCAGGGGCTCGCCCGCCTCGAGCAGCCGGTCCCACAGCTCACCGGCGACGTCGTTGTGACAGATCAGCTCATACCCCCGCTCCCCCGTGTAGCCGGTGCGGCAGACGACGACGCCGGACCCGTTCCAGTCGGCCTCGACGAAGGACATGTAGTCGTGGCCGACCGGGAGGCCGACCGCCGAGAGCACCTCGTCGGACCTGGTGCCCTGGACCGCCATCACGGCGTACGTGGTGTGGTGGTCGAGCACCTGGACGTCGTCGGGGGCCTGGTCGCGCAGCCGGCGCAGCACCTCGGCGGTGTTGGCGGCGTTGGGGACCAGCAGCACGTGCTGGTCGTCCTGGTAGTAGGCGATGAGGTCGTCGACGATGCCGCCGGTCGCGTCGTCGCAGCAGAGCGTGTACTGCGCCTTGCCGGGCTGGATCTTGCCGAGGTCGTTGCTCAACGTGGCGTTGATCAGCTCGGCCGCCCCGGGACCGGTCACGAGGGCCTTGCCCAGGTGGCTGACGTCGAAGATCCCGACCGTCGACCGGACGGCGGAGTGCTCGGCCACGGTCCCCGAGGGGTACTCGAGCGGCATGGTCCACCCGCCGAAGTCGGCGAACTTGGCGCCCAGCGCGACGTGACGATCATGGAGCGGCGACTGCAACGGCACGGACTCACCCATGCTCCGACCCTAGCCCGGGCGCTCCCGCCCGGCCCGCGACAGGCCGGGGCGGGGCCGGTTGCCACCGGGCGGCCCGTGCGCGAGCCGCCGTGACTATCCTGCCCCGGTGACGACTTACCAGCTGCGTGCGACCAACCCTGCGAAGACCCGTGTCGATGCCCTCGTGGTCGGGGTGGTGAAGCACGAGGACGGCCCTCGCGTCGCCGCTGGCGGTGAGGCTGTCGAAAAGGCCTGGGGCCGCAAGTTCCGGCCGCTGCTGGCGAGCCTCGGCGTCACGGGCAAGGCCGGGGAGGTCCACAAGATCCCCACCAACGGGACCATCTCGTCCTCGCTGCTGGTGCTCGTCGGGCTCGGCGAGGACACCGACCAGGTCGCCGTACGTCGTGGCGCGGGTGTCGCCGCGCGCTCGGTGCCCAACGCTGCGTCGGTGGCGCTCGCCCTCCCGGCCGAGTCCCCCGAGCTGGTCCGGGCGGTGACCGAGGGGTTCCGGCTCGGCGGCTACACGTTCACCACCTACAAGCAGTCGAGTGACAGCTCCGCGCCGGGCACCGTGACCGTCCTCAGCGACGCTGCCCGGAAGTCGGAGGTGTCCGACGCCTTCGAGGCGGCCCAGGTGCTGGCCGACGCGGTCGCCACGACCCGCGACTGGGTCAACACCCCGCCCGGCGACCTGCGCCCGCCGGCGTTCGCGGAGGCCGTCGAGGAGGCCGCGCACGCCGTGGGCAAGGGCCGCGGCCGCACCAAGGTGAAGGTCACCGTCCACGACGAGAAGTCGCTGGCCGAGCTCGGCTGCGGCGGGATCCTCGGGGTGGGCGCCGGTTCGGACGCGCCGCCGCGACTGGTCGAGCTCAGCTATGCCCCCAAGAACGCCGAGGCCCACCTGGCGCTGGTCGGCAAGGGCGTGACGTTCGACTCCGGCGGGCTGTCCATCAAGCCCGCCCAGGGCATGCACGACATGAAGTCGGACATGGCCGGCGCCGCTGCCGTCGTGCAGGCGACCCTGGCCATCGCCGCGCTGCAGCTGCCCGTGCAGGTGAGCACCTTCGTGCCGATGGCCGAGAACATGGTCTCCGGCAGCGCGACGCGCCCCGGCGACGTGCTGCGGATGTACGGCGGCAAGACCGTCGAGGTGCTCAACACCGACGCCGAGGGCCGGCTGATCCTGGCCGACGCCCTGGTGCGGGCCACCGAGGCCAAGCCCGACGTGATCCTCGACGTCGCCACCCTGACCGGTCACATGGTGCTCGCCCTCGGCGACCGGGTCGGCGGCGTCATGGGTGCCGACGACGTGGTCGCGGGCGTGCTCGCGGCCGCCGAGGTCGCCGGCGAGTCGCACTGGGCGATGCCGCTGCCGGAGTCGATGACCGAGCGGGTGCGCGCCAGCAAGATCGCCGACCTGCTCCAGCACGACTGGAACCGGATGGGCGGCGGGCTCTACGCCGGGGCGTTCCTCCAGGAGTTCACCGAGGGCATGCCGTGGGCGCACCTCGACATCGCCGGCCCCTCGTTCCACTCCGGCTCGCCCTACGGTCACGTCACCGTCGGCGGCACCGGGTTCGCGGTCACCACCGTCGTGGAGTACGCCCGCAGCCTCGCCTCGGCCTAGCCCGGTCTCGCTGCCCGGCAGCGACGGTCCGGGTCACCCCGGTGACCCCCGTCGTCGGCGTGCCCGTCACCGGACAGGACCGTCACGCACTCCCCGGCGTCGAGCCTGCGGGTGCACAATGCCGCCATGCGTGCGGGGGGACACCTCGTCGGACGGGACGCCGAGCGTGGGCTGGTCGCATCGGTGCTGCACGGTGCGGCCCTCGGCGCGCCGTCGGCGCTGCTGGTGTGCGGGGAGCCCGGCATCGGCAAGACCACGCTGATCGCCGAGGCGACCGGGGAGCCCGGGACGCAGGATCAGCTGGTGCTGTGGGGGCGGTGCCTGCGATTCGGCGCGGACTCATCCCCGTTCCTGCCCTTCGGGCAGATCCTCACCCAGTGGCACCGGCAGGCCCCGGAGGACGTGCGTCGTCGCATCCTCACCGGCGCTGACCAGCTCGGCGGCATCGCTCCGGCGCTCGGGGCAGCCTCATCGGCAGACGACGCCCGCATCGTCACGCAGCTCACGGCCGTGCTCGACCGGATCGCTGCCGAGCGCCCGCTCGTGCTGGTCGTCGACGACCTGCAGTGGGCCGATGGCAGCTCCTTGGACCTGCTGGCCTACCTCGCAGCCGGGTTCACCACCGGGCAACGGCTGGCGGTGCTGGCGACCTACCGCGACACCGAGCTGGCTGAGGGCCACCGGCTGCACGGCTGGCTGGCCGACGTCCTCAGGCTCCCCTCGGTCTCCCGGGTCCACCTGGAGCGACTCGGCTACACCGACGTGCACGAGCTCGTGGCCGGCCTCAGCGGCGGCACCGCCACCGAGGACCTCGTGGCCGACGTCTTCCGTCGCGCGGCCGGAAACCCCTACTACACCGAGCTGCTCGCGGGTGAGCTCGGGGAGCCTGGACGCCCCGGCGGCACCGGGCTGCGCGAGGCGCTGCTCGGGTCCTGGCACCGGCTCGACGCCGGGGCGCGCGAGGTGCTGCAGCTGCTGGCGGTCGGCGGTCGACCTGTGTCCGTGGACGTCCTCCAACGACTGGCCGCCATCCACGACCCTGACCTCTCCGTCCCCGCGGCCCTCGCCAGGGCCGCCCACGCCGGTCTCGCGGCGGTGGCCGGCGACGGGGAGGCGTGGTTCCCGCACCCGCTCATCGCCGAGGTCGTGACCGAGACGGTGCAGCCGGGCACTCGCCGCCGCATCCACCAGCAGTACGTCGCCGTCCTCGAGGAGACCGACGGCGTGCCCCTCGCCTCCCGGGCAGCACACTTCGCACTGCACCACGCCGAGGCCGGCGACGTCGACGAGGCCTTCGCCTGGTCGCTCCGGGCCGCCGACGCCGCGGCCGCGGTCCGCGGGTACGCCGAGGCGGCCGACCACCTGCAACGCGCCTGCCACCTCTGGCCCGAGGCCTCCGCAGCAGCACGCTCGTCCGCGGGCAGCCGCTCCGAGCTCTGGCGCCGTGCCAGTGAGAGCGCGTGGAGCGCCGGCGAGCACGAGCTGGGGCTCCGGTTGCGTGAGGAGGCGCTGCAGCACCACGACGTCGACGTCGACCCCGTGGGTGCGCTGCGGCTACGCCTGCCGATGCTGCACTGGCGTGAGCTGTGCGGCACCCAGTCCGCGCCGCGGTTCGCCGATGCCGAGCGGTTGCTCGCCTTCGCCGAGCGCCGCTGCCCGGGCACGCCGGAGCACGCGGAGGCGTTGGCCCGCTGCGCATTCGCCGAGGTGTGGAACGACGAGCCCGAGGCCGCGCTCCGTCACAGCATGGAAGCCGTTCGGCTCGCTCGGCGCACCGGCTCCCCGTCCGCCCTGGCCTGGGCTCTCACCACCCGGTCGCAGGCCCAGCCCGACCAGGAGCGAGGACTCGCCGACGCACTCCAGGCGGTGACGCTCGCCGAGGAGCTGGGCGATCCCGAGCTGACGGGCGTCGCGGCCATCGCCGGCGGGAACTGCTACGAGCGCCTGGGGATGCGGCAGGAAGCAGCCGAGCTCCTGCTGACCTCCTTCCACCGTCTCCTCGCCACGTCCTCGGTGCACGACGCGATCTGGGCCTCGCCCGAGTTCGCGGCCGCCCTCCTCATCGACCTGGGGCGGTGGGACGAGGCCCGGGAGGTGGTGTGGCAGCTGCTGAGCCGGCGTCACCCCCGGGAGCACGGGGCCAACGTCCGGGGCGTCGCCGCCCTGCTCGCCTACCGCTCCGGCGACACGGAGGCAGGTCGTACCCACATGGTGCGGGCTCGCGAGCTGATGCCGGGTCGGTGGGCCCCCGGTGACCTGCTGGCCCTGGTGGAGGTGGAGGCGCTGGGGGCGGAGAGGAAGTACGCCGAGGCTCTGGACGTCGCCGGACACCTCATGCCGGACATGGCGGCCGTCGATCTCGGTGGCGCGGACGAGCTCCTCGTGTCCGCGGCCCGGGCGGCGGCCGACCTCGCCGAGCGCGACCGGCCGGCCGCCGTGGCCCAGCTCGAGCGTCTCGAGTCGCTCCGGGGCGCCGACGCCTTCGTCGCCCAGGGCAGGCGCGACCGGCTGCACCCGGCGCTGGGCTCCCTGTTCCGGGCGGAGCGGGCCCGTTGCACGGGTGACCGTGACGCTGCGGCGGCATGGGCGAGCGCGGCGGAGAGCTGCCAGGATGTCGGGCTGCCCTGGCACGCGGCCCACGCGTCGTACCACCTCGCACGCACCCTCCTGGCCTCGCCAGGGTCCCGCCGCGAAGCCACGGCCGCCCTGCGCCGCGCGTGGATGCTCTCCCGAGGCATGGGGGCGGCCCCACTGGTACGCGCGGCCGAGTCGCTGGCCGCCCAGGTACACCTCACGCTGGCGGAGCCGTCCGCGAACCCGCCCTCGTCCCCCGGACTCCCGGAGCTGACCCCGCGGGAGCGCGAGGTGCTCGCCCACGTGGTGGCGGGGCGCACCTACGCCGAGATCGCGAAGGAGCTCTTCATCAGCGAGAAGACCGTGAGCGTCCACGTGTCCAACCTGCTGCGCAAGACCGGCACCTCCAGCCGGGTCGAGCTCGCGGAGATGGCACGCCGCGGCTGACCGCGAGCGTGGCAGCGGGGTCGGCCCGCCGGCCGACCCCGCTGGTCCCCTCACGCCGGGTGCGGGGCGTGGTGCCCGAACCGCCGCACCGAGACCGCCGCGGCTCCCGCGACGGCCATGCCAGCCAGGGCGCCGAGGCCGATCTGCAGGTACTCGAGGGCGTTGTCGTCGATCGGGACCTCACGGACCTGCGTCGTGGTGGCCCCACCGCCGCCGGTGCTCCCCGGCACCCCCCAGTCGGGCTCGGCGGACGCGGGGACGGCGGTGGCGATCGACAGCACCGCCGTGACGGCGGTCGTCGAGAAGATCCTGCGGGCTGTGGTGTTCATGGTGATCGGTCCTTTCCGGACTCGTCGGTGGCTGACCACACCACTGTCGGCCCGGACCGGATGGCCCCACATCGGGCGAGACCCCTCAGACCCGGGCCCGACACCCCTCAGATCCGCGGGGTGGACGTCCTACGCGTCGCCGGCCTTCCGCCGTCGGTTGTAGTCGCGCATCCGCTGCGGGACGCCGACCACGGCGGCGTCGTAGGACGGCACCTGGTGGCGGTTGGCGAACTGGTGGGCCCACTGCACCGACGGGACGCGTCGCCGGGTCCACTCGCCGTCGTGGGCGACCAGCAGCAGGGTCACGTCGCTGACCGCCGTCCGCGGCTCGACGAAGCCCTCCACGCCGCGCCGGCTCGTCACGAACGCGGTCAGGTGCTCCTCATCGGCCTTGACGGAGGCACGCACGGTCGTCGACCCGGTGCGGGCGGCGTCACGGGCGGGGCGCCGCATCCGCGGCGCGCGACGGAAGCGGTCGAACAGGCCCATGCCACCCAGTGTGCCGGGTCAGCCGACGGGGTGGTGTCGACCCACTCGCAAAGAGTGCAAAGATGGGCCCGGGCTGCGAGGGCGCGCCCGGTGATCCGAAGGGAGCAAGGTGGCTGACGCCGACTTCGACGTACTCGTTCTCGGGGCTGGGTCAGGGGGTTACGCGTGCGCCCTGCGCGCCGCACAGCTCGGGCTCTCGGTGGCCCTGGTCGAGAAAGACCGCCTCGGTGGCACCTGCCTCCACGTCGGCTGCATCCCCACCAAGGCCCTCCTCCACGCGGCCGAGGTCGCCGACCACGCCCGCGACGCCGGCAAGGTCGGCGTGCAGGCGAGCCTCGACGGCATCGACATGCCCGGGGTGAACGCCTACAAGGACGGTGTGGTCAGCCGGCTCTTCAAGGGACTCACCGGCCTGGTCAAGAGCCGCGGCATCACCGTCATCGAGGGCGAGGGGCGGCTCACCGGCCCGCGCGAGGTGACCGTCGACGGCACCGCCCACACCGCCCGGCACGTCGTGCTGGCCTCCGGCTCCTACAGCCGGACCCTGCCCGGCCTCGAGGTCGACGGCGAGCGCGTCATCACCTCGGAGCAGGCTCTGACGCTCGACCGCGTCCCGGCCTCGGTCGTGGTGCTCGGCGGCGGCGTGATCGGCTGCGAGTTCGCCAGCGTGTGGCGCAGCTTCGGGGCCGAGGTGACGATCGTCGAGGCACTGCCCCGGCTGGTGGCGGCCGAGGACGAGGCCTGCGGCAAGGCGCTCGAGCGGGCCTTCCGCAAGCGCGGCATCGGCTTCCGGACCGGAACTCCTTTCCAGAGCGTCAAGACCAGTGACACCGGAGTGGCCGTCACGGTCGAGGGTGGCGACGTCATCGAGGCCGAGCTGCTGCTGGTGGCCGTCGGCCGCGGCCCGGTGACCGACGGTCTCGGGTACGAGGAGCAGGGCATCACCCTTGAGCGTGGCTTTGTGGTCACCGACGAGCGGTGCCGTACCGGCGTCGAGGGCGTCTACGCCGTCGGCGACATCGTCCCGGGGCTGCAGCTGGCCCACCGGGGCTTCCAGCAGGGGATCTTCGTGGCCGAGGACATCGCCGGGCTCGACCCGCAGCGTATCGACGAGACCGCCATCCCCCGCGTCACCTACTCCCACCCCGAGGTCGCCTCCGTCGGCCTCACCGAGGCCGCGGCGGTCGAACGCTACGGCGCCGACGAGGTGGAGGCCCTGAGCTACGACCTGGGCGGCAACGGCAAGAGCCAGATCCTCCAGACCCAGGGCTTCGTCAAGCTGGTCCGCCAGAAGGACGGGCCCGTCGTCGGTGTCCACCTGGTCGGCGACCGGGTCGGCGAGCTGATCGGCGAGGCGCAGCTGATCTACGGCTGGGAGGCCCACGCCGAGGACGTCGCGCCCCTCGTCCACGCGCACCCCACCCAGAACGAAGCCCTCGGTGAGGCCCACCTGGCACTCGCCGGCAAGCCGCTCCACGCACACGCCTGACCACCCATCCGCAGCCGCTAGCGAAGGAAGAGCATTGGCCACCGAAGTCACCCTCCCCGCACTCGGCGAGTCCGTCACCGAGGGAACCGTCACCCGCTGGCTCAAGCAGGTCGGCGACACCATCTCGGTCGACGAGCCGCTGCTCGAGGTCTCCACTGACAAGGTCGACACCGAGATCCCCTCCCCCGTCGCCGGCACGCTGCTGGAGATCAAGGCGGACGAGGACGACACGATCGAGGTCGGTGCGGTGCTCGCCCTGGTGGGCGACGAGGGCGAGTCCGCGGGCGGGGACTCCGGCGAGGACCAGTCGTCCGGCGAGGAGTCGGGTGACGACTCCGGCGACGACTCGGGGGACGACTCCGGTCAGGCGGACGGCGACTCCGGCGAGCAGTCCGGCGAGAGCGGCGGCGGCCAGGACGTCGAGCAGCAGCAGGCCGAGGAGCAGGCCGAGCAGGAGGACGGCGGCGCCCCCTCCCAGCAGGACTCCGGCGGCGAGCAGCAGTCCGGTGGGTCCGGCGGCGGCGACAGCACCCCGGTGACCCTGCCGGCGCTCGGCGAGTCCGTCACCGAGGGCACCATCACCCGGTGGCTGAAGCAGGTCGGCGACGAGGTGGCCGTCGACGAGCCGCTGCTCGAGGTCTCCACCGACAAGGTCGACACCGAGATCCCCTCCCCGGTCGCCGGCACGCTGCTGGAGATCAAGGCCGAGGAGGACGAGACCGTCGAGGTCGGTGCCGAGCTGGCGCTGATCGGCTCGGGCGACGCCAAGCCCTCCGGTGGAGGTGAGCAGAAGTCCGAGCCCGAGCAGGAGCCTGAGCCCGAGCAGGAGCCTGAGCCCGAGCAGAAGTCGGAGCCCGAGCCCGAGAAGGAGCCGGAGCAGGAGCCCGAGCCGGCTGCCGAGTCCGAGCCCCAACAGCAGGCACCGGCCCAGCAGGAGAAGGACCGCAACGAGCCGGCGACGTACGTGACGCCGCTGGTGCGCAAGATGGCCGCGCAGCACGACGTCGACCTCTCACAGGTGGAGGGCACCGGCGTCGGCGGGCGCATCCGCAAGCAGGACGTCCTCGACGCGGCCGAGGCGAAGAAGCAGCCCGAGGAGGCGCCCGCCTCCGAGCCGGCCGCCGAGAAGCCCCAGCACGGCGCCCCCGCCGTCGCCCCGAGCCCGCTGCGTGGCAAGACCGAGAAGATGTCGCGCCTGCGCAAGGTGATCGCCCAGCGCATGGTCGAGTCGCTGCAGGTCAGCGCCCAGCTGACGACGGTGGTCGAGGTCGACGTCACGAGCATCTCGCGGCTGCGCGACCAGGTGAAGGCCGACTTCGCGACCCGCGAGGGCGTGAAGCTGTCGTTCATGCCGTTCTTCGCCAAGGCGGCGATCGACGCGCTCAAGCAGCACCCGTCGCTCAACGCGGCCATCGACACCGAGGCCGGCGAGGTCACCTACTACGACCGCGAGAACCTCGCGATCGCCGTGGACACCGAGAAGGGCCTGCTCACGCCGGTCATCAAGGACGCCGGCGACCTCTCGATCGCCGGGCTGGCGCGCAAGATCGCCGACGTCGCCGAGCGCACCCGCGACAACAAGATCACCCCCGACGAGCTCTCGGGCGGGACCTTCACGCTGACCAACACCGGCAGCCGTGGGGCACTCTTCGACACGCCGATCATCAACCAGCCGCAGGTCGCGATCCTCGGCACCGGCTCCGTGGTCAAGCGCCCCGTGGTGATCGACGACCCCAACCTCGGCGAGACGATCGCGGTCCGGCAGATGGTCTACCTGGCACTGACCTACGACCACCGGCTGGTGGACGGCGCCGACGCCGCGCGGTTCCTCACCGAGGTCAAGGACCGTCTCGAGAACGGCACCTTCGACGTCTGAGCCCAGTCGACGCCCCGAGCGAAGCGAGGGGCGTCGACGCGGGGCGAAGAGGTTGAGGAGGGCGGGGCAGTCCCGAGCGCAGCGAGGGACTGCCCACCGCCCGTCTCGAAACCGCGACAGCCGGTGCCGGGGCCGAGCCACGCCTCGACCTCCGACCACGCCGGTCGAGCCTGTCGAGACCACGAGAGCCCCGGTTCGCGTGCGCCTGCCGGGGTTTCGTGGCTCGTCGCTGGCGCTCCTCGCACCTCAACCTCCGACCACGCCGGTCGAGCGTGTCGAGACCGCCGATCCCACGCCGGTCGAGCCTGTCGAGACCACCGCTGCCGCTTCCCGTCGCTGGTTAGATGGCCAGCATGCAGATCCTGATGGCCGGCTCCTCCGGCTTCATGGGCCAGGCCCTGACCACGCGGCTCCGCTCGGCGGGCCACGACGTCGTCCGGCTCGTACGCCGGGTGCCGGAGGCCTCCGACGAGCGGCAGTGGGATCCGGCGGCCGGTGAGCTCGACGCCGGGCTGGTCGCGGACGCCGACGTGGTGGTCAACCTGTGCGGGTCGCCGCTGCTCGGCATCCCCTACCTGCCCAGCCACCACCGCCGCCTCTACGAGAGCCGGATCGGCCCCACCCGGCTGCTGGCCGACGCGATCGCCGCTGCCGGCAGCCCGCCCGCACTCGTGAACGCCGGGGGCTGCTCGCACTACGGCGACCACGGCTCGGAGGTGGTGATCGAGTCCTCGGAGCTGCGCGGCGGCGACGCCCCGCTCGAGCGGGTGGCTCGCGACTGGGAGACCGCCACGAAGCCAGCCGGTGAGGCCGGCGCCCGGGTGTGCATCCTGCGCACCGCGCCCGTGATGTCGCGCGGCAGCCAGGCGATGAAGCTGCTGACCCCGATGTTCCGGTTCGGGCTGGGCGCCCGCCTCAGCTCGGGCGACCAGTTCTTCCCCGTCCTCTCGCAGCAGGACTGGCTCGGCGCGGCCATGCTGCTCGTCACCAGCGACACCGCGTCCGGTCCCTTCAACGTGTGCACCCCGGTGACGCCGACCAACGCCGAGTTCACCGAGGCACTCGCCGACGCGGTGAACCGCAAGGCGTTCCTCGCGGTGCCGTCGCCGGTGCTCCGTCTCGGGGCGGGGCCGATGGCGGTCGAGCTGTTGCGTTCGCTCAACCTGCACCCGGCGGCGCTGCTGGCCGAGGGCTACGAGTTCTCCGACCCGGACGTGGACGCGGTGCTGGCCGGCCAGGTCTGATCGGACACGCGCTCCACCCGCCATCGGCCACCGGACCGCACCAGCACGAGGTGGCGTCGCGACCACCGGTCGCGCGGCAGCTCGGTGCGGCCGTGGCGCCCCACCACGGTGGCACCCACGAGCCGGTCGGTCACGACGACCTCGACCCGTCGCGGCGCGGCCGAGACCACCTCGACCTCGGCCACCTGCATCCGCATCCCCGCCACGCGCAGCCCCCGCCCGGCGTACGCCGCCAGCAGCCGACGGTCGGCCCGACCCGCGTCGGCGCCGGGTGTGTAGAGGTCGGCGAGCGCCGCCGGGTCGCCCGCGCGCCAGGCGGCCGCGCGGGCGCGGTCCCACCCGCGGAGCACCGCGAGGGCCACGGTGCGGTCATTGGCCCGGGCCGCGGCGCGGTCGTCGCCCAGGACCGGCGACGACGTCCGGCCACCGGGGTCGCCGGTGTCGGCCCTGTCGGGCTGGTCGGGCAGCGCGAAGGGCACCACCAGCAGGCAGGCCAGCCCCGACACGACGACGGGGATCAGCATGCGGGTGGGGGCCACCCCGCCTTCCTACCCCGTTCCAACCGGTCTCCGCCGGCTTCCTCCACAGGGGTACGCTGCCGGCGTGGAGCAGGCAGTGGCGGACTTCAGGATCGCGGGCCTCGGCGAGGACGCGGTCGACTACCTCGCGGCCTGGGACCTGCAGCGTGAGGTCCACGCGGAGGTCGCCGCAGATGGCCGAGACACCGTGCTGCTGCTGGAGCACCCGCCGGTGTTCACCTGCGGCAAGCGCACCGACCCCCACGAGCGGCCGCTCGACTCCGGCGGCGCCCCCGTCATCGACGTCGACCGGGGCGGCAAGATCACCTTCCACGGGCCCGGCCAGCTGGTCGGCTACCCCATCGTCACCCTGCCCGACCACGTCAAGGTCGTCGACTACGTCCGCCGGGTGGAGGAGGCCCTGATCCGGGTCTGCGCCGAGCTGGGTGTGGACACCGCCCGGGTGCCGGGCCGCAGCGGGGTGTGGCTGCAGGCGGACGACCGCGGA
This sequence comes from Nocardioides coralli, assembly GCF_019880385.1. NCBI lineage: Bacteria > Bacillati > Actinomycetota > Actinomycetes > Propionibacteriales > Nocardioidaceae > Nocardioides > Nocardioides coralli. Next base: position 1,413,290 of record NZ_CP082273.1, on the reverse strand, counting down.
CCGGAGCGCAAGATCGCCGCCATCGGCATCCGGGTCAGCCGCGGCGTCACCATGCACGGCTTCGCCCTCAACTGCGACGTCGACCTGGGGTGGTACGACCGGTTCGTGCCGTGCGGCATCGCCGACGCCGGCGTCACCTCGCTCTCCCAGGAGCTGGGTCGCGACGTCACCGTCACCGACGTGGTCCCGCTGGTGGAGCGACACCTGTCGGCGTTCCTCGCGTGGCAGCCCTACGACGCCACCCCCGACTACGACCCGCGGCCGGAGCCCGGCCGCGGGTCGCACATCCCCCTGGTGACGCCAGCCGGTCGCGGCTAGGGCGTGATGTTGTGGTTGAGCCGGAACACGTTGTCCGGGTCCCACTCCCGCTTGACCGCGACCAGGCGGTCCCAGCCGGCCCCGAAGCCGGCCCGCACCCGGTCCTGGCCCTCGTCGGAGATGAAGTTCAGGTAGACGTCGCCGGTGGCCCACGGCCTCACCGCTGACCGCACCGACCTCGTCCACTCCCGCGCCCGGTCGTCGTCGGCCGGGTCGGTCCAGAGCGCGAACGGGTGGACCACCCACGGCGCGGTGCGCCACGGGATGGGGTGGTCGGTCCCGGCACGGGCGGCTGCCCCACCGGCCGGGAAGAGCACGTGCTGCGAGGCCGACGGCACGATCAGGCCCTCGCGGGCGGCGTGGAACGCGGCGACCGCCTCGTCGGGCATGCTGCCCAGGTGCTCGGCGGACCAGTAGTTCCGGAGGCCGGGCGGGTCGTCGAGCATCGAGTTGAGGTCGGCGTACGGCAGCTCCATCACCGCGTGGCCGTCGGGCTGGAGCGCCAGGAACGGCGCGAGGTGGGGCGCAGCCTGCTCCTCGGTGCCGGTGAAGGTCACCAGCACGAGCGTCGCGAGCCGCCCCACCAGGTGGGCCGGCACGAACTCCTCCTCGGGGCCGGTGGCATAGAGGACGCCGCCACCGAGCTCGTCGGGCCCCTCCTCGAGGGCGTCGCGGAAGGTGCGGACGACCTCCTCGCCCCGCTCGGGGTCGAAGACCAGCAGTGCCGCGGTCATCACGGGGAGCTCGTGGAGCCGGAAGGTCAGCGAGGTCGCCACGCCGAAGTTGCCACCGCCGCCGTGGAGCGCCCAGAACAGCTCCGGGTTCTCCTCGTCGCTGGCGGTCACCAGCTCGCCCTCGGCGGTCACCAGCTCGACGGCGAGCAGGTTGTCGCAGGCCAGGCCGAACTTGCGGTCGAGCCAGCCGGTGCCGCCGCCCAGCGTGAAGCCACCGACGCCGGTGGTCGACACCCGGCCACCCGTGGTGGCCAGGCCGTGGGGCTGGGTCGCCCGGTCGAGGTGGCTCATGGTCGCGCCCCCGCTGACACGGGCGGTGCGGGTGACGGGGTCGACGGTGACGTCGTGCATCCGCCGCAGGTCGACCACCAGGCCGCCGTCGGTCAGTGACGTCCCGGCCACGGAGTGGCCACCGCCACGGACGGCGATCTGCAAGTCGCGCTCGCGGGCGTGCCGGATCGCGGTCGCCACGTCGGCCGGGGTCTCGCACTGGGCGATGATCCCGGGCCGCTTGTCGATCATGGCGTTGTAGACGGTGCGGGCCTCGTCGTAGTCGCTGTGGGCGGGAGTGATCCACCGCCCGGTGAGCTCGTCGGTTAGTGCAGTCATGCCGCTGACGCTAGGAACCGCCGGGGGTGCGCGACTTCGCTCGTACCGGCCATCTTCGGCTGTGCCGTCGACTGGCCCGTCCGGGCCATGGGCGCGCTAGAGCAGGCCGTGGCCGGCGGCCTTGGCGACCGCGGCGGCCCGGGTCGCGACGTCGAGCTTGGTCAGCACGTTGGCGACGTGGCGGTGCACGGTGTGCTCGCTGAGGTGGAGCCGTTCGGCGATCGCTGCGTTGCTCAGCCCCTCCGCGACCAGCCGCAGCACGTCGGCCTCCCGGGGGGTGATCAGGCGCTCGGAGGCCGGTACGTCGGTCTCCCCCGTCGCCCGCTGCAGCAGGGCCTGCGCCTGGCCGGCCCCGAAGGCGGCGCCGGCCCGTTCGTAGTGGGAGACGGCGTCCTCGGCGGCCCGGCGGGCGCCGGCCCGGTCGCCGGCCGCCAGCAGCACCGCAGCCTCCGCGTGGTGGGCGGCCGCGACCATGGTGCCCCCGCGCAGCGTCGCCACGGTCTCGCGCAGCTCCTGCAGCGGTGCCTGGGCACCGGAGACGTCACCCGCGGCGGCGCTCGCGTGCACCAGCAGCTCGAGGCCCCGGAACCGGCCGATCCGGTCGCCCGGCGCGTGCTGGCGCAGGTAGCGCTCGGCGGCGTGCTGCGCCTCGTCGGGGCGCCCCTCGTCGAGCGCGATCGCGCCCAGCCCCAGGACCGACAGCGCATGTCCCTCGCCGCGGGCGAAGAGCTCGGTCGCCTCCTCCATCCGGCCCTGCCGGCGGCGCAGCTCACCCAGCCGGACCAGCGGGCCGGCCACCATCGGGGGACGCTTGTCGGCCAGGACGTCGACGGCGGTCAGCATCTCCTGCTCGGCGCGCTCCCACTCCCCCTGCTCGACGAGCACACCGGCGTACTCGGTGCGGCAGACCTGCTGCAGCGCGTGGAAGCCGGCGCGCTCGCAGTGCTCGTCGAGCTTGGCGCACCACTCGCCCGCCCGGCCGACGTCGCGCACCTCGTGGCAGGCGGTGATGAGGTAGCAGCAGGCATACCCGGCGTACGCCGGGTCGGCGATCTCGCCGGCGGTCGCGGCGACCGCGGTCGCCTCGAGGAGCTGCATCCCGGCGTCGACCTCCCCGCGCAGCAGCCGCACCAGTCCCTGCTGGGCGAGGGCCAGCAGCTCGATGTCGTTGTCCTCGAGCGTGCGTCCGATCGCGGCGGCCCGCGTCGCCTGCTCGTCGGCCGTGACCAGGTCAGCGCCGTCCAGGGCGAAGTCGGCCTCCCACAGCGCCAGGTGCCCGTGCTCGGCCGACACCGGCTGGCCGTCGAGCGAACGGGCCGCCAGCCGGAGCCACCCGCGGGCCACCGACTCCTCGCCGCGGAAGGTGAGGTGGTCCCAGGCGAGGGCGGTCGCCACCCGCGCCGCGCCGTAGGGGTCGCGGGCGGCGCGGTAGGCGTTGTAGGCGCGTTCGCGGACCGCGATGGTGTCGGGGCGGTCGGTCCAGAAGCAGGCCGTGCCGAGTGCCTCGAGCACCGCTCCGCTCGGGTCCTCGACGGCGGCGGCGTCGAGCAGGTCGGCGGCCTCGTGCCAGCGTCGGGCGTCGAGGGCCGCCCGCCCGGCGTCGTACGCCGTCCGGTCACCGACCTCTGCTGCCATCTGTCCACCTACTCGAGCCACCCCTCAGGCTAGAGCCCCGTGGCCCTGCGGGGCATCACGAATTCTCGGCGTCCCGATCGCCCGCGTGTCGGCGTGCCCCGAGCCGGCGCTGATACATACTCCGTATCCATGACGGACCTGGTGATCGAGACCGCCGGTCTCCGCAAGGAGTACCGGACGCGGCGAGGGACACGGGTGGCCGTGCAGTCCCTCGACCTCGCGGTGCCGGCGGGCGGTGTGCACGGCTTCCTCGGTCCCAACGGCTCCGGCAAGACCACCACCATCCGGATGCTCCTGGGCCTGGCACGCGCCACCCGCGGCACGATGCGGCTCTTCGGCGAGGACGTCCCGCGCCGGCTCCCCCAGGTCATCGACCGGGTCGGCGCCGTGGTCGAGTCGCCGAAGTTCTCCCCCAACTTCACCGGTCGGCAGAACCTGCAGCTGCTCGCCCGCACCCGCGGCATCACCGGTGACCGCATCGACGCCGCCCTGGAGACGGTGAGCCTCACCGGGCGCGACCGCGACCGGTACCGGACCTACTCCCTGGGCATGAAGCAGCGGCTGGCGATCGCCGCCACGCTGCTGAAGGACCCCGCGCTGCTGATCCTCGACGAGCCCACCAACGGCCTCGACCCCGCCGGCATCCGCGAGATCCGCGACACCGTGCGCAGCCTCGGGGCGTCCGGCGTCACGGTGCTCCTGAGCTCCCACATCCTCGCCGAGGTCCAGCAGGTCTGCACCTCGGCGACGATCATCGGTCACGGGCGGATGCTCGCCTCGGGCCGGGTCGAGGACCTCCTCGGCGCCAGCACGGCCTACCGGGTGCGGGTTGCCGACGCGGAGGCCGCCGTACGCCGGCTGCGGGAGGAGGGGCTGACCGTCCACCCCGACAACGGCGTGCTGCGCGTGGAGACCGACCGGCCCGCCAGCCACGTCAGCCGGGTGCTCGGTGAGGCGCAGCTGTGGCTGGAGGAGCTGACTCCGTTGCGGCCCGATCTCGAGGAGGTGTTCCTCGAGCTCACCTCCGGTGAGGCGCTCGGGAGCGGCGGTGGCCGCGCATGAGGCTCATCGGGCTCGAGCTCACCCGGCTGCGCTGGCGCCGGGCGGTCGTGGTGCTCCTCGGCGGATGCGTGCTGGTCGGGGCCGTCATCCTCGGTGGCACGGCGTGGGACACCCGGCCGGTGTCGGCCTCGGAGCTCGCCGCCGCCGAGGAGCTGGTCGAGCAGGAGATGGGGCGCCGCTACATGCAGCGCCAGCTCGCGGAGTGCGAGGAGCGGCCCCGCCGCTTCGGCGTGTCCGACGCCGAGCAGTGCGTGGCGGCGATCGCACCGCAGGTCGACTGGTACGTCTCCCGCCAGCCGCTGCAGCTGTGGGTGGCCATGCGCGCCCAGGGCGTGGGCCTGGTGACGGTCCTCATGGGGCTGCTGATGCTCGTCGGCACCACCTTCGTCGGGGCCGACTGGAGCTCCGGCTCGATGAGCAACCAGCTGTTGTTCGAGCCGCGCCGCGCCCGGATCTGGCTGTCCAAGGCCGGGGCGGTCCTCGGGCTCGCCCTGCTCGCCTCGACCGCGGTGCTCGCGGCGTTCTGGGGCGGGATGGCGCTGCTGGCCCGGATGCGCGGCATCGACGTGCCACCAGAGGTGCCCGGCATGATCGCCGCAGCCTCCGGTCGAGCGGTGCTCCTCGTCGGCGCGGCCGCCGTCGGCGCCTACGCCGTGACCATGTTGTCGCGCAGCACGGTGTTCACGCTCGGGGCGATGTTCGCCGTCGTGGTGGGAGCCACCGTGGTCATGGCGCTGCTCGGCGTCAGCGAGGCCTGGTTCCCCAACAAGAACCTGGGGGCGGTGCTCTGGAACGGCACCCAGTACTACGTGGAGCCGCCGCCGTCCTGCTTCGACCGGGGCCGGCCCGAACCGGGCGTCGACTGCAGCGGGCTGCGCGACCTCAGCCTCGCGACCGGCGCGCGCAACCTCGGGGTGCTGCTCCTCGCCACGTGTGCGGCCTCGCTGTGGTCGTTCCGGCGGCGCGACGTGCCCTGACGCTGTTCCTCAGGCTGGGGTGCCTGACGCTGATGTGCCCTGCCTCCAGCCCCCGCGTACAGTGGCGGGCGTGACTCAAGCCCCCGCTCCCGAAGGCCGCAAGCTGCTGCGCCTGGAGGTCCGCAACGCGGAGACCCCGATCGAGCGCAAGCCTGAGTGGATCAAGACCCGCGCCAAGATGGGCCCGGAGTACAAGCACCTGCAGAACCTGGTGAAGTCCGAAGGGCTCCACACCGTCTGCCAGGAGGCCGGCTGCCCCAACATCTTCGAGTGCTGGGAGGACCGCGAGGCGACGTTCCTCATCGGCGGCGACCAGTGCACGCGGCGCTGCGACTTCTGCCAGATCGACACCGGCAAGCCGCAGCCGCTCGACCGCGACGAGCCACGCAGGGTGGCCGAGTCGGTCCAGAAGATGCAGCTCAAGTACGCCACCATCACCGGCGTCGCCCGCGACGACCTCCCCGACGGCGGCGCCTGGCTCTACGCCGAGACGGTCCGCGCGATCCACGAGCTCAACCCCGACACCGGTGTCGAGAACCTCATCCCCGACTTCAACGGCAAGCCCGACCTGCTGCTCGAGGTGTTCGAGTCGCGGCCCGAGGTGCTCGCCCACAACGTCGAGACGGTGCCGCGCATCTTCAAGCGGATCCGGCCCGCCTTCCGCTACGAGCGCTCGCTCGACGTGATCACCCAGGCCCGCGACTTCGGACTCGTGACCAAGTCCAACCTGATCCTCGGCATGGGTGAGACCCGTGAGGAGGTCAGCCAGGCCCTGCGCGACCTGCACGAGGCCGGCTGCGAGCTGATCACGATCACCCAGTACCTCCGGCCGTCCGTGCGACACCACCCGGTCGAGCGCTGGGTCAAGCCGGAGGAGTTCGTGGAGCTGCGGGACGAGGCCGACGAGATCGGCTTCTCCGGTGTGATGTCCGGCCCGCTGGTCCGTTCGTCCTACCGGGCCGGCCGGCTGTACCGTCAGGCCCTGGAGACGCGCGCCGCGCGCTCCGTCAGCCCCGCCTGACCCCACCGCACGCGAGAAAGCACCGCATGTCCGACCTCGACCCCTCGAAGATGAACCGCCGGCAGCAGCTGCGCGCCACCTACCGGATGGCCAAGCAGACCGACCGACGCCTGGGCCTGTGGCTGCTGGGGGCCTTCGTCCTCGGCGCCGCGCTGGGTTTCGCACTGTTCTGGCTGCTCCCCGGCTCCGGCACGGTCAGCCTGGTGCTCTCGATCATCGGCGCGCTGATGCTGGGCCTGCTGGCGCTGCTCATCGTGTTCGGCCGGCGCGCCCAGGCGGCGGCGTACAAGCAGATGGAGGGCCAGCTCGGAGGTGGGGCGAGGGCGCTGTCGATGCTGCGCCGCGGCTGGCGCACCGACCAGATGGTCGCCTTCAACAAGCAGCAGGACATGGTCCACCGCGTGGTGGGCCCCCCGGGGATCGTGCTGGTCGGCGAGGGCAACGCCAGCCGGCTCAAGGCCCTGCTCGCCACCGAGGAGCGCCGCCACGCCCGCGTCGCCTCCGAGGTCCCGATCCACACCGTCGTCGTGGGCGACGGCGAGGGCCAGGTACCGGTGCGCAAGCTGGTGCGTCACGTCAACAAGCTGGGCCGCAAGGTGAAGGGCGCCGAGCTGACCGACGTCCTCAGCCGGCTCAAGGCCATCGACGCCAACCGCCCCAACATCCCGCTGCCGAAGGGCCCGATCCCGACCAGCATGAAGGGCCTGCGCGGCCAGATGCGCGGCCGCTGAGGTCCCTCAGCGCTGGCCCTGCAGCTGGCGGGGGTCGATGATCTCCTTGGCGGGGGGCGCCTCGATCGTCACCGGCTCGCCCCAGCCGGTCATCCGGATGTCCATCGACACCGACTGAGGACCGGCGTCGAGCGAGGTCGACATCCGGCGGGCGAGGAAGTCGTCGTCGACCCAGAAGTCGAAGGTCACCTCCTCCGGCACCCCCTGGCCCGAGGGCAGGCCCTGGAACCCGTCGGCGGTCTTGGTGTCCACGGTCAGGGCGTAGCGGTCGAGCTGCTCGCCGTCGACGTCCTCCTCCCCGACGTAGGTCACCGACGTGATCGACTCCTCGAACTGCTCGAAGCCGCCCAGCGGGTCGAGCTGCTCGGTGAAGCCGTCCATGCCGGGCGGGAGGTTCTTGGCGTCGTTGAGGTCGAAGGACATGAACTTGTTGAGCGACATCTGACCCATGTTCATGTACATCACGCCGTCGACCAGTCGGAACTCGATCGGCTGCTGGCTCATGGTCGGCATGCTCATCGTCATCTGCATGGCCGTCGGCTCGGTCGTGTAGTCGAGCTGACCCTCGGCCTCGAGGGCTTGTCCGGCGGCGTCTACGGTCATCGTCACCTGCGCGGTCGTCGCGTTCTCCAGGCCCTCCCGCATGTTGGCGACGAAGTCGGCCTTGTCGACCTCCTCGCCCGCGACCGGCCCGTCCTCAGCCGGCTCCTCGGTCTGCTCCTGCTGCCCGGTGTCCGCGGTGTCGTCGGCAGCCTCCGGATCACCGGTACAGCCCGTCAGGACCAGGGCGAGGGCGGCGACGACGGCCGCCAGGGCGGTGCGCAGCGGAGTTCCCATCTCCCCACCGTACGCTCGCCGCGAGCGGAATGGGACCGGCGCGGATCCACGCTCCCGCCCACCCTGCGGCTCAGCGGACCCGGATGGTCCGCGTGCCGACGGCGAGGTCGTGCAGTCCCCGCCGGTCGGGCTTGTAGACCAGCGGTGGAATCACCAGGCACACCAGGACCGAACGGAGCAGGCTCCGCAACAGGTCCGGCGGGCCGGGTCGCTCGTCCTGCACCACGCGGAGCCCGGTCGCGAGCTTGCCGAAGGACCCGCCGGCCACGGCCGTGAGCACTGCCGTCTCGAGCGCGAAGACCAGCAGCACGTAGACGCTCGACAGCCGGTTCTCGCTCCACCCGACCGGCCCCAGCACCAGCACCACCACGAGCGTGGACGCGAACCAGTCGACGATGAGCGCCAGGACCCGGCGTCCCCACGAGGCGGTCTCCATCACCGCGCCAGCGTAGTCAGCCCGTGCGCCCGGCCCACCGGCGCGTCAGACAGGCAGAAGCTCGCATCCACTCCCCTCCTCACGCGGGGCGGCCAAGCTCCTGGCCGACTTCTGCCTGTTCGACGCGCCGCGTCACCCGCGCCAGCACCCACCGCACGTACGCCGGCTCCAGCATCACCTGCTCCCAGGTGAAGCGGAACACCCGCCACCCGGCCAGCACGAGCATGTTGTAGCGGGCGCAGTCGCTCCGATGCGCCTTCCGCGTCGCGTGGTGGGTCCAGGAGTCTGCCTCGAACACGGCACCCGCGCTCCGACTCACCACGTCGGGGTGCACGGTCCCCGTCTCGAGCTCGACGGGCGCCTGCGCCTCCACGACGAGCCCCGCCTCGATCAGGTAGGCCCGCAACACCGACTCGAACGGGTTGGCGGCACGACCGTCCGCATGCTCGAGCACGCGGCGTACGGCCGCAGATCCGGCGCCCCGTACCGAGACCGCCCTCAGCTCGTCACGCGTGACGGCGCCAGAACGCAGCGCCGAGTCCACGATCGCCAAGGCCTCGTCGAAGGGCAGGTGTCGCGAGCAGTCGATGACGGTGCGCAACGGGCTGGTGACGCCGGCCTGCCGGTCGTCGGCTGCCATGTCCACCCAGCTGAGGCGTACGTCGCGGCGCCGCTCCGGTGGTACCTGCCGCTTGCGGTCGACGGCCACCTCGGGGAGCTCAGGCTGGGTCTTGAGCGCCCACCCGTGGTGGGCCGCGGCGCTGCGCAGCCACACGACTGCCGTCAGCCGGCCGGCGGCGCGCCGAGCGTCCGAGGCCGTCGGCAACGCGTAGCTGCCGCGCGTGCTCCGCACCACCGCACCCGATCGCAGTGCCGCGCGCAGCTTCCGACGACTCGTGAGCGTTAGCAGAACCGAGGCGCTGGCCACCCCACCGAGCCGTTGCAGTGCCTCGTCCGCCCTCATGGCACGAGCATGCTGCGACGCAGCCCACCGGCGTACCGGCTCTCCACAGGCACGCGCCCGGACATCTGTTACATGGGCGAAACAAAAGGGATACGGTCGAGAAACTGCCCGTGCCTAGGTTCGCGGACACCGGGGCGGAGTCGGCCCGGAGTCTCGTTCCGATCAGACAGAAGCGCGGCTGGCGTGACCCCCGTCGGCCAAGGAGGACGAATGTTCGCAAACAGCGAAGAGCTGCTGAAGTTCATCAAGGACGAAGGCGTCGAGATGGTCGACGTCCGGTTCTGCGACCTGCCCGGCATCATGCAGCACTTCACCGTGCCGGTGTCGTCGTTCGACCAGTCGGTCTTCGACGACGGCCTTGGCTTCGACGGCTCCTCCATCCGCGGGTTCCAGGCGATCAACGAGTCCGACATGTCGCTGTTCCCCGACCCGACGACGGCCTACATCGACCCGTTCCGCCGCTCGAAGACCCTCAACGTCAACTTCTTCATCCACGACCCGATCACCGGTGAGGCCTACTCCCGCGACCCGCGCAACATCGCGCGCAAGGCGCTGGCCTACCTGGAGTCCACGGGCATCGCGGACACCGCCTTCTTCGCGCCCGAGGCGGAGTTCTACATCTTCGACAACGTGCGCTACTCCACCTCGGAGAACGAGGGCTTCTACCACATCGACTCGCAGGAGGGGTGGTGGAACTCGGGCAAGGAGGACGGCGAGAACCGCGGCTACAAGACCCGGTTCAAGGGTGGCTACTTCCCCGTCGAGCCCTACGACCACTACTCCGACCTCCGCGCCGACATGGTGAAGAACCTCGAGGCGTCCGGGCTGCTCGTTGAGCGCGCCCACCACGAGGTGGGCACCGCCGGCCAGGCCGAGATCAACTACCGGTTCGACACGCTGCTCAAGGCCGCGGACGACGTGATGAAGTTCAAGTACCTCATCAAGAACACCGCGTGGGCCGCCGGCAAGTCGGTCACCTTCATGCCGAAGCCGATCTTCGGCGACAACGGCTCGGGCATGCACGTGCACCAGTCGCTGTGGAAGGACGACGCTCCCCTGTTCTACGACGAGACCGGGTACGCCGGCCTCTCCGACACCGCTCGCCACTACATCGGCGGCATCCTCAAGCACGCGCCGTCGGTGCTGGCGTTCACGAACCCGACGGTGAACTCCTACCACCGCCTGGTGCCGGGCTTCGAGGCGCCGATCTCGCTGGTGTACTCGTCGCGGAACCGGTCGGCCTCGGTGCGGATCCCGATCACCGGCGCCAACCCGAAGGCGAAGCGGATCGAGACCCGCTTCCCCGACCCGTCGGCGAACCCGTACCTGGCGTTCTCGGCGCTGATGCTGGCCGGTCTGGATGGCATCCGCAACAAGATCGAGCCCGCGGAGCCGGTGGACAAAGACATCTACGAGCTGCCGCCGGACGAGCTGGCCGAGATCGACCAGGTGCCGACGTCGCTCGGTGCGGTCCTCGACAACCTCGAGCGCGACCACGACTTCCTCACCGAGGGCAACGTGTTCACGCCCGACCTGATCGAGACCTGGATCGACTTCAAGCGCACCGCCGAGATCGCGCCGGTCCAGCTCCGCCCGCACCCGCACGAGTTCGAGCTCTACTACGACATCTGATCCTGGGTCTCGACCCTGTCAGTGGTCGCCATGAACGGCGGCCGACCTGGCGTGACGCCGTCCGAGCGTCCGCCGGCGTCGGCCGCCGTTCTGCGTCTGCCGTGCGCCGGTGACCGGCCAGCGACGTTCGAGCCCCAACGGGTGAGGACGATCCGTTGCCGACGTGACGGCGTCGGCTCATCGACAGGTGCGGCCCTCCGGCGTGTAGGAGCAGATCGACGGGTTGCCGCGGAGCCGCGCCGAGGCGGGACTCGTCGCGACCGGGTTGCCGGAGAACACGGCGAAGAAGAAGCTGCCGTCGGTGGCTGTGCCGGCAGAGTTGCTGGTGGCGACCGCCATGCTCGTGTCGCCCGACCCGCAGTTCGTGGTCACGCTGGGGACGGCAACCTGTCCCCCGCCGAAGGGTGTCGCAACGAGGTTCGGAATGGTGCCCACGCATCCCGGCCGAAGCCCGGGAAGGAGGACGCTGTAGAAACCAGTACCGGTCTTGGACGCAGTCATGCCCGCCCCGGCAGCTCCTGACAGGGCACCAGCGCTGCTGACGAGCCCCTCGCCCACGAGGCGTCCCGCCGGTGATGACAGGGACAGGAAGTCGTTGGCGTCGCGTCCGTCGAGCAGGTCGGAGTCTCCTGCCTTGCGGATGATGTTGTTCGGCAGCCGCCCGGTCCTCTTGCTGGTCGCGACGAGCTTGCCCTTGCGCTGAGTGGCAGAGGCCTTGCTACCGACGGCGTGCTTGCCGTCGACCTTGTCAGCGTTGTCGGCGAAGACGAGCCTGGCGAGGGCTGGACCCCCGGTGGCGGTCGTGCTGATGAGAAGGGCCGCGCAGGCGACGACGAGCGCAACCCTGCTGGTGCGTGTGCTGTTGTCCATGAGCCGAGGATGGTCCTCGTGTCCGCGTACTCACCAGAGCCCGATATGACCATTGCGCACGTCCGTCACACCGGCTCCAGGTTGCGGGGCGTCGCGGACAGGCGTTCCATGGGAGGAGCAGCAGACGCGAGGGGGCGCTGCGGGATGGACACCTTCGACCTGGTGGCGGAGCGGCGGCGAGCGCTGGCCGACGCGCTGGAGCCACTCGACGACGCGCAGTGGCGGACACCGAGCCTGTGCGAGGGGTGGGAGGTGCGTCACGTGGCCGGGCACCTGCAGATCCCGTGGGCACTGTCGACCCCACGGTTGATCTGGGCGATGCTCCGCCACCGCGGGTACGACGCCGCGAACCTCCGCCTCTCGCGGGAGCTGGGAGAGCGGCCTCCCGCCACGCTCGTCGCCGGGCTGCGCGAGCACGCCGACAACCGCCGGACCGGGCCCGGCATGCCACCGGAGTCGCTGCTGGCCGACGTGGTCGTGCACACCGCCGACATGCTCGTGCCGCTGGGCATGACGACGTCTGCCCCACCAGAGACCGTGGCCAGAATCCTCGACTTCGTGATGTCGTCCAAGGGCTCGTCCCTCCACCCCCCGGGCGGCGTGGACGGCCTGCGCTTCGAGGCCACCGACGCCCCGTGGAGTCACGGCGACGGACCCGAGGTCACCGGCGAGGGGTCGATCCTGGCGGCGGCCCTGACTGGACGGGCGGGGGTGCTCGACCAGCTCGGAGGGGCCGGGCTCCCCACCTTCCGTCAGCGTTTCGAGTGACGCGGAGGGGAGGGTCCCCGGGCAGACGGGACCTTGGTCCCCCGGTCACCGGCCCCTTGCGCCCTACGCGGACGCCCCCTGTCTCGACACCGTGGTGGTGACACCACGATGAAGGGACATGCGCCATGCAGAGCTACGACATCCCCACCGGGACCATCGCCGTCGGCGTCGACGGGTCGCCGTCAGCCGAGAGGGCGCTGAGCTGGGCCGTCGAGGAAGCGCGCCTGGCGGGACGAGCCCTGACGCTGGTCCACGCCATCACACCCCAGGGCGGCGTCTGGGTGGACCAGGCGGGGCACGACAGCACTCTCGGGTCGGGAGCCACCCGGACCGAGGCACAGCAGCTGCTGGACGCGGCGCAGCGGGCGGCGACCGACCGGGACCCGACGCTCGAGGTCCACCACCTGCTGCGGGTGGCCGACCCCCGAGACCTGCTCCTCACCGTCTCCCGCCAGGCATCGACCGTGGTGCTCGGGTCCCGCGGCCGGGGTCACCTGCGCAGCCTGCTGCTCGGCTCGGTGAGCGTGGCCGTCACTCGGCACGCCCACCGCCCCGTCGTCGTCGTGCGGCCGCACGACCGGGGTGGCGCCCGGGAGGGCGTCCTCGTCGGCGTCGACGGGACCGAGAGGTCGCTCGGCCCGCTGGAGTTCGCCTTCACCCAGGCTTCTCAACGCGGCGTGCCGATCACCGTGCTCCACGCCGTCCACGACGCCCTCGCCACCTCGGTCGACCCCTACCTGCTCGACGGCCTGGAAGACGGGATCGAGGAGCACCGGCTCCTGGTCGCGGAGTCCGTGGCCGGCATGCGGGAGAAGTTCCCCGACGTCAGCGTGAACACGGTGCTCGCGCGCGGGTACGCCGGGGACGCACTGACGGAGCTCGGCGACCGCATGGACCTGGTGGTCGTCGGCGCCCATCACGGTGGTGCGGCCTCGGCGATCCTGCTCGGGTCGGCCGCGGCGTCGGTGGTGGAGAGCGCCCCCTGCCCGGTCGCGGTGGTCCCCGTGGCCTGACCTCACGGATGGGGATCGGTCAGCAGCACCGGACAGCTCGCGTCCTGCAGCACAGCTCGCGTGACCGGCCCGAGGTGGCTCCCCACTGGTTGCACGAGGTCGTGCAGGGCCACCACCAACAGGTCGGAGTCACGGGAGGCGTCGAGGAGCGACTCCACCGCTGGCGCATGGCGCACCTCCACCTGCGTCGCGACACCCTCGAGGGCGCCGCCCAGCTGGTCGAGCTGTAACTCGACAGCCGCTTCGGCCACCCCGGCCCAGGTCGCCTCGACCGTGCTGTCGACGGGCAGCGCGTCCTCTGCCGTCCCCAGGTGCCAGGCATGGAGGACGTGCAGCTCGGACTCCCGACGAGAAGCCTCGCGCCCGGCCATCCGCAGGACCTGGTGCGACCGCTCGGGTCGGTCGACGCCGACGGTGACCCGGTCGGTGCGGGCGCGGGGGTCGGCCGACCAGCTCGACGGCACGCAGACCACGGGGGCACGTGCCCGTGGGGCCACGCCTCCCGCGACGGAGCGGGTGACGACGCGCGGCGAGCTGCGGCGTCGGCGGTGCTCGAGGACGATCAGGCGCGCGTCCGCGGCCGCGGACACGATCGCGGGAACCGTCGCGCCCTCCACGACCCCGCTGGTGACCGGTGCGGCACCGCCGGGTGCCTCGAGCGCCTGCTCCAGGGCCTCGCGGAGCACGGCACGGCCGCGACGCTCGTGCTCGATGGGTGACTGGGCCACCAGGCCCGGCCCGTTCGCGGGTACGGCGTGGACGAGGTGGACCCCGCAACCGAGCCGCGACGCCTCGGCCACGGCGAAGCCCACTGCAGCCCCGATCGGTCCGTGACCAACTCCCACGACGATCGGGTCAGGGTTTCCGACGACCACCACTCCTCCTTCCCTCCACCATGCCGGGAGGGTGGCTACGACGACTGGACCGGCGTCGACTCCGTGTCAGCCGGAGGCGACTCCCGCGTCCGCCCACGGCTCGACCGCAGCCGCGAGGTGGACCGGTGGCACGACGACGACCGGGCATGTGGCTTCACGGAGCAGCGCCCGGGCGGTGCCGCCGAGATGGCGGACCGCCGGCCCCTGGCCGTGTCGACCCAGGATGAGCCGGTCGGCGCCCTGCGACGCGTCCCGCAACGCGAGCGCCGGCTGCTGGTGGACGACCTCGACCTCCACCTCGACGTCGGGAGCCGCACGCCGGAGCTGGCGCAGCAGCTCCTCGATCCGGTCCTGGGCGCCGCGCTTCCAGTCCAGGTCGTGCGCCCGACGCACGATCATCTCGTCGTAGAAGCGTGGCAGCTCCCACGCGTGGAGCACGGTGAGACGTGCTCCCAGGTCGGCCGCGCGGCCGACGGCGTACTCCAGCAGCGCGGCGTCGAACTCGCTGGCCTCGAACCCCACCACCACGGAGCCGGGCTCCTCGCTCGCCGTCCACTCCTCGGGGACCGAGCTCACCGGGCAGTGCGCCCGCTCGGCGACTCCCATCGTCACGGCGCCCGTGAACACGCGCGCCCACCCGGGCGTCGTCTCGCGGCCGAGGACCACCATCCAGGCGTCGTCCGACTCCCGGACGAGCTGTGCCACGGCGTCCCCGCGCAGCAGCCTGCTGCGGACCGCCACGTCCGGCTCCGCGTCCCGGGCCACGGCCACCGCCTCGGCCAGCAACCGCTCCCCCAGGTCGGTCAGCTCGCGGGGTGCCACGGCAAGCACCGGCGACAGCGGTACGTGGCCGGGCATCACGTGCACGAGGACGAGCCGCGCCTGCCATCGTCGGGCCTCGCGGGCGCCGAAACGCACGGCTGCCAGGGCGCGCTCCGAGCCGTCGATCCCGACGACCACGGCGTCTCGCTCCCGGTGATGCCTCATCGCTGGTCCCTCCTGCTCGATCGATGTGCTCCGCCCGGACCGGGACGCCCGGGGGCGACCGGCGCCGCCCCCGGGCACTTCCCCCCTGGTCCCCCGATTCCCCCGGTTCCCCCGGCCCCCGTGTTTCCGCTGGAACGGCGGCAGCCGCTCCAGGAGTCAGTGGTCGGCAGACGCGCGAGGTCTCACGACGAGCCACCCGTCGACCTGCTGGTGACGCCTCTCGGCACCTCGACGAGGCGGCGACCCGTGACCTCGACGGGGCTCAGGCGCACGAGGAACCCGCGGTGGCCCGATGGCGTGGGGGTCGGCTGTTCCAGCGCCGCCTCCTCACCGTCCGTCGGTGGGGTGTCGATCCGCGCGGCGATCAGCACGCTCCACCGGCCGTCCGTCACGTCCGTGACCTGGTCCACCTCGAACGACACGAGCGCGCCGTCCCCGAACATGGCGACGAAGTCCGCGAGCTCGCTGTCGCGAGACGTCCGGACATAGATCCTGCGGTCGTGCACCGCGTAGTCGACGGGATGGATGCGTGGCCCCCGCCCCCGATCGAACCCGATCCGGCCGACCCCGCGCTCCCCGAGCTGCTGCCAGCACTCGGAGGACGACATCGAGGTGAGGGTGGGCATGTGGTCCTCCTGGTCGATCGGTCACCCCAGCCTCGCCGATCGCCGCGCGCCCCGTCAGGGCCAAAGGCCCCGGACGCGTGGGACGTTGGGTCCAGGTGTGCCGACTACTGTCGTGGGCGTACGACGAGGAGCGGAGGACGGCGTGGAGCACCACGAGGTGGTGATCGTCGGCGGAGGCAACGCCGGGATCTCCCTGGCCGCCCGGCTGCTGCGCCAGGGAGCACGCGACGTGGCGCTCCTCGAGCCGAGCCCGGTCCACCGCTACCGGCCGCTGCTCAGCTACGTCGGCGCCGGGGAGGCGTCGATGTCCTCGCTCGAGCGTCCTGCGGCGGACGTGGCCCCCGATGGCTGCACCCGGGTGACCGAGCAGGTCGTGGCGGTGGATCCCACAGAGCCGAGCGTGACCACCCGGGCCGGGCGGCGGATCGGGTGCGACCGGCTCGTGGTCTGCCCCGGGCTCGAGGAGGACTGGGACGCCACTCCGGGGCTGGCCGAGGCGTACGCCGCCGGGTGGGCGGGCTCCACGTTCGTGGTCGACACGGCCCCCCGGGTCTGGCCCGCGCTCCGCGGTGTCACCCGGGGACGCGTCCTCTTCACGGTGCCACCCGAGCCGGCCCCGTGCGGGGTCACCGCTCTCAAGCCGCTCCTCATGGCGTGCGACCACTGGCGACGTGGCGGGGTGCTCGGCCGGCTCGACGTCCGGGTGGTGCTGCCCGGGCGCGGCCCGACCGACGTCCCCGCAGCCGACCGCGTCCTGGAGGAGGTCCTGGCGTCGTACGACGTCCAGGTGGTGCGCAACGCCCGGGTGTCCGCGCTGGGCGACCACCGCGTCACCATCACGACGCCGGACGGCGAGCAGGCGCTCGACGACGTGACCTTCGCCCACGTGGTCCCCCACTACCGGGCGCCACGCTGGGTCGTCGAGAGCGGCCTCGCCGGACCCTCGGCCGCAGGACTGGTGGATGTGGACCCGCTCACGCTGCAGCACCGCAGCCACCCGGCGGTCTGGTCCCTGGGCGACGTCGCCGACGTCGGCACCCGACCCTCGGGTGGCGCGTTGCGCAAGCAGGTCGACGTGCTCGCCCACAACCTGGCTGCCGGCGACCGGGCGTCCCTGCGGCACTACGACGGCTACACCGTCATGCCCATCACGGTGTCCCGGCGCCGGCTCATGCTGGTCGAGGTCGACCGCGAGGGGCGCCTGTCCCCCACGGTGCCGTTCCCCGACCTGGTGCGGCCGCGGACCCTCACGTGGCTGGTCGACCGCTACGCGCTTCCGGTGACCTACTACCGCCGGATCCTGCGCGGCAAGGTGTGATCAGTCCCGCTTGTCGCGCGTCGGCGTGAAGTCGTCCGGCTCGCTGTCGATGAGGTAGTTGCGGTCTCCCTTGATGCCCTCGACCATCCGCTCGAGCCACGCGTCGTCGCTGGTCTCGATGTCGCGCTCGGCGAGCTGCTCGCGCAGGTAGTCGACCAGGTCCTCGGTCGTGCCGGCGTCGTTGGCCACGGACGTGGCGTCCACAGCGGCCTGCAGGTCGGCGTCGTACGTCGCCATCGGCTCCTCCTCGGTCGACGGTCACCGGTGGTGACCCGCGGCGCCCAGCCTAGGCAGCGCCGTCCCTGCACCACTCACCCCAAAGGGGGGACGGGTCAGCGGTCGACG
This sequence comes from Nocardioides coralli, assembly GCF_019880385.1. Lineage (NCBI taxonomy): Bacteria > Bacillati > Actinomycetota > Actinomycetes > Propionibacteriales > Nocardioidaceae > Nocardioides > Nocardioides coralli. Next base: position 1,395,532 of record NZ_CP082273.1, on the reverse strand, counting down.
TGGTGGCGCAGCCGGCTGTGGAGGTCGTCGACCCGGTCGACGGTGAGCGTGGCTCCGGGGTGGCGCACCAGGCGTCCCGTCGGGTCGAGTGCCTTCACGGGCTCGTGGAACTGCACGCACACTGCCCGCTCGCCGTTGGTCGTGAAGGACACGCCCCGGTCGGTCAGCGAGAGGTGGGGCGGGCCCGCGGTCCGGTGCCACGCGAAGCCACCGGTGATGCTGACCTCGCGCACGTTGCTGGTGGGAGTGTCGAGCGACCACGGCCCGTAGCGCACGTGCAGCCGGTCCGCACTGAGCGTGACCCCACTCGTCAGGGGTGTGATGCCCAGCAGCAGGGCGGGCAGCCGGTAGGCGGGCGCGAACGCGAAGTCGAAGTGTTCCTCCATGCCCCTCATCCCATCAGGACCAGGGAGGTGAGCGGTATCAGCCAGCTCACGAAGCTGCCGACGAGGAAGTACTCGGTCACCTGGTGGATGCCGCTGCCCGGCACGTCCTCGTCGCGGGCGGCCTGCAGCTCCGGCCAGCGGAGCAGACCCTTGGCCGCCACCACGATCGCGGCGGCGGTGAGCTCGCCGGCGAGCCCGAGCCCCAGGATGAAGAGCCGCTCCATCGGACCGAGCAGCCGCCCGCCCTTGAGCCGGTACGACGGCACCTCCCGGCCGTGGACGCGGGCCGGACTGACGGTGCCGGTCGCGGTCAGGACCAGTCGCACGAGCACGTTGCCGGTCGATCCCTGGACGAGCAGGGCACCGAGCAGCAGCAACGCGCGGTCGGCGGGGAGGTCGGCGAGCACCGGGACGGGAGTGCGGTCCAGCCACGCGCCCAGGATCCCGTCTGCCTCGCCGGCCAGCGGCGAGGCCACCACCGCCAGGCCCAACCCGGCGGCGAGCACGACCAGCGGCGCTCCCGCCCGACCCGAGGCGAAGCCGCGGGTCACCGTCTGGCCCCACGCGACGACGACCGCACCCAGCACCAGCAGCGCCACCAGGTCACGCCACGTCCCGGGGTCGCCCAGCAGCCCGAGGACGATGAGCACGGTGGCGCCGACGGCCTCGGGGACGTGGCGCATCGGTCGTGCCGAGAACACCAGGTCGGTCGTGCCGATCCCGATCAGCAACAGGGCGATCCACGTCATCGCAGCTCTCCCAGGTCGGCGTCGAGGGTCAGGAGCATGCCGAGGCCATCGTGGCGGACCCGCTGGGAGATCGCGGAGGTGGACACGCCCTCTGCCTCGGCGATCTCACGCTGGGTCATGCCGGACAGCAGACCAGCGAGCACCGACAGCCCGCGGTCGGAGAGTCGTCCCACCATGGCGTCGCGCCCGACCAGCGCGGCGTTGACGGCGGCCGGCTCCACCCCGTCGACCCCGTCGGTCAAGCGGTACGCCGTCCGCAGGGTCCGGGTCGCCGCCCTGCCCTCGGCCCGCTCGACCGCGTCGATGGCGTCCCGGGCGGCCCACCACCCGGGACCGTCCTCGATCCGGCCCGGCCCCGACAACGCCTCCACCGGCCCGACCCCGACCCCGTGACGGGCGTCCGCGGCCGGCAGCAGCGCCAGACGCAGGGCGAGCGTCGCGCGCAGGGCCGCGCCCAGGTGCGGGAAGCTGCCCTGGTACTCGTCACCGACGGTGAGCCGCAGGTCGCCCTCGAACCGGTCGTTGACCCGTCGCAGGGCCCGCGAGACGTTAGCGTGGAGAGCCCGCCGGTCGACGCTGCGCCGGGAACCGACCAGGTCGCCGATGACGACCACAGCCGGTGACTTCATCCGCACCATGTGAAGAGTATATCTTCATTCCGGCCAGATGAAGCCAATCGCTACACTCAGGCTGACGCCCGGGTGGCCTGCTCCTCGCTTCCGTGCCGGTGCGGACCCGGCGGGAGGACCAGGACCGGTGTCGTGAGCCGGTGGATCAGCTCGCGCGCCGTGGATCCCAGGTGCCCGTGGACCGCCAGCAGGTGTCGGCGGCGTGGCAGCACCACGAGGTCGGCGTCTGCCGCGGCCTCGATCAGCACCTGTCCTGGATACCCGTGACGCACCTCGATGTCGACCTTCGTCTCCGGGTGAGCCTGCAGCGCGGCCTCGAGGACCTCCGTGACCGTGCGCTCACCCTCCTCCTCCCAGTCGCGGGAGTGCGTGCGCAGGGCCGCGATGTCGACGTACGGGTCGGGCACCACCCAGGAGTGCAGGGCCACCAGGGAGGCGCCCCGGGACGACAGGTCGGCGAGCGTCTCTCCGAGCGCGTCCACTCCGAGGGTCTCGGCGGTCACGCCGACGAGGACCGTGTCCAGCGGCCCAGCGGTCCATCCGGCCGGGACGACCGCCACCGGCGCGCTGCTGTGGGAGGACACCCCCACCGCCGTGCGCCCCGACCACGCCGCCAGCGGGCCACGGTGCCGGCCGCGACCGACCACCACCAGCTGGGCGTCTGCGGACGATGCGCAGAGCTCGCGAACCGGCGACCCGTGGCCGAGCCGGGTCGACACCTCGAGCTCGGGCGCCAGGTCGGCGACCAGCTCCTTGGCCTTCTGCAGGACCTGCTCACCGATCTCGCGGAACTCCAGGGCGCCGAGACTGCCGAGGGGACCCAGCGGCAGGTGGATCGGCACCACGTGGGCCAGCTGCAACCCGGCCCCCCGTCGCCGAGCCTCGGCCACCCCGAACGCGATGGCCGCCTCGTCGGCGGATCCGCCGACCGCCACCATGACTGGATTCTTCTCGTGTGCCATCACACACCTCCTGACCCCATCGTTCGGAGGCCGGTGGAGGGCCCACAGGGTCCAAGGTCCCGTGGACCCCGGGCCGGTGGGACTCACTCCCAGAAGATCCGCTCCACGACCGCGTGGGTACGCCGGGTGCGGCGCAGGTAGTCGTTGACCATCTCGTCCGAGCCGCCCGGCGGGTAGCCCATCGACACCGCCACCGCGGCCTTCTCCCGGGTGTCACGCGGCAGCTGGTCGACCGGCTTGCCGCGCACGAGCGTGCTGGCGTTGCGCACCCGGCTGACCGTCCGCCACCCGTCCGCGAGCACCTGGGCATCGGCGGCACCGATGAGGCCCGCCTCGAGGGCCGCGTCGATGGCCGGCAGCGTCTGCGGGGTGCGCAGCCCCGGCACATCGGCACCGTGGCGCAGCTGCAGCAGCTGCACCGTCCACTCGATGTCCGAGAGCCCGCCGCGGCCGAGCTTCAGGTGGGTGTTGCGGTCGGCGCCGCGGGGCAGCCGCTCGGTGTCCACGCGGGCCTTGATCCTGCGGATCTCGATCACGTCGTCCTCGCTCAGCCCCGCCTCGGGGTAGCGCAACGGGTCGATCAGCTCGGTGAACCGGCGCCGCAGGTCGCGGTCGCCCACGACCGCGTCCGCGCGCAGCAGTGCCTGGGCCTCCCAGACCCGTGACCACTTGGCGTAGTAGGCGCCGTAGGACTCCAGGCTGCGGACCAGCGGGCCCTGCTTGCCCTCCGGCCTGAGGTCCGCGTCGACGGCGAGCGTGGGGTCGGGCCCCGGCAGCGCCAGCAGCCGCCGCAGCTCGTTGGCCACGGCCACCGCCCACGAGCTCGCCTCCTGCTGGTCGACACCCGGGCGGGGGTCGTGGACGAAGAGGACGTCGGCGTCCGAGCCGTAGGACAGCTCGAAGCCGCCGTAGCGCCCCATCGCCACGATCGCCAGCGCGGTCGGCGGCTCGGCGGTGCCCCGTTGCTCCGACACCGCCCGGACCGCCACCTGCAGCGTCGCCTCGAGGGTGGCGTCGGTCAGGCGGGAGAGGCCCGCCCCCACGGCCTCGACCTCGGTCTCCCCGAGCAGCTCACCGGCGGCGATCCGCAGCAGCTCGCGGCGACGTACGGCGCGGACCGCCCGCGTCGCCTCCTCCGGGTCGTCGTGGCGGCCGGCGGTGGCCACCATCTCCTCGGCCAGCGCGTCGCTGCCCAGCGGCTCCAGCGACTCCCCCAGCATCTTCACGCCCTGCGGCTCGCGCTCCAGCAGGTCGCTGGCGTAGCGGGAGGTCGCGAGCAGGGTGGCCAGCCGCTGCGCCACCTGCCCCTCGTCGCGGAGGGTGGAGAGGTACCACGGGGTGTCGCCGAGCGCCTCGCTGATCCGCCGGAAGCCGAACAGGCCGGCGTCGGGGTCCGGCGCGTCGGCGAACCACTCCAGCATCGCCGGCAGCAGCGTGCGCTGGATCGAGGCCGTGCGCGTGACACCGGTGGTCAGGGCCTCGAGGTGGCGCAGCGCCGCCTTGGGGTCGGCGTACCCCAGCGCCGCCATCCGCGCGGTCGCGGCCTCGGGGGACAGCCGGGCGCCCTCGCCCGGGATCTTGGCGACCGCCGCCAGCAGCGGCCGGTAGAAGAGCTTCTCATGCAGCCGCCGGACCTCGCGCCGGTGGTGCGTCCACGCCTTCTCGAGCTCGCCGACCGGGTCCTTGACGTAGCCCATGCTGCGCGCCAGCCGGCGCAGCGCCGCCTCGTCGTCCGGCACGACGTGGGTCCGCCGCAGCTGGAAGAGCTGCATCCGGTGCTCGAGGGTGCGCAGGAAGGAGTACGCCGCGTGCATCGCCTCGCCGTCGGGCCGGCCCACGTAGCCGCGGGCGGTCAGGTCGTGGAGCGCGCTCAACGTGGTGGGGGCACGGACGGCGGGATCAGTGCGCCCGTGCACCAGCTGGAGCAGCTGGACGGCGAACTCGACGTCGCGCAGGCCGCCCGACCCGAGCTTGAGCTGCCGGGGGGCGTGGTGGGCGGGGATGTGGTCGAGGACCCGGCGCCGCATCGCCTGGACGTCCTCGACGAACCCCTCCCGCTCCGACGCCTGCCACACCAGCGGCTCGACCAGCTCCGCGTAGGCCCGGCCGAGCTCGGCGTCGCCGGCGACCGGCCGGGCCTTGAGGAGGGCCTGGAACTCCCACGTCTTGGCCCACCGCTCGTAGTAGCCGGCGTGGCTGGCGAGGGTGCGCACCAGCGGCCCGGCCTTGCCCTCGGGCCGCAGGTTGGCGTCGACCGGCCAGATCGTGCCCTCGGGAGTGTGGTCGGAGCAGATCCGCATCAGGTGGCCGGCGAGCTGGGTCGCGACCCGGGCAGCGGGCGCCTCCTCGACCCCGTCAGCCGGCTCGAAGACGAACACGACGTCCACGTCGGAGACGTAGTTGAGCTCGTGGCCGCCGCACTTGCCCATCGCGATCACGGCGAGCCGCGCGCGCCCGCTGTCCTCCCCGACCCGGGCGCGAGCGACGGCGAGCGCGGCCTCCAGCGTTCCGGCGGCGAGGTCGGAGAGCTCGGCCGCGGTGTCGTCCATGCCCTGGCCGTGGGCGAGGTCGCGCGCCGCGAGCCGCAGCAGCACCCTGCGGTACTCCACCCGGAGCGCGGCCACCGCCGCGGCGTCCGGCAGCGTCGCCACCGGCTCCGGGTCGTCCGGGTCGGCGCCGACGGCCGCGAGCAGGCTCGCCCGCACGGCGTACGCCGCCGCCCGGGTGGTGGCCAGGGACGGGTCGGCCAGCTCCCGCCACTGCTCCGGGTGCCGGCACAGGTGGTCGGCCAGCGCGGAGCTCGCCCCGAGCACCGACAGCAGCCGCAACGCCGAGTCCTCGTCGTCCCGCAGCGTGGTGACCAGCTGCTCGCGGTCCTCGACCGCCCCGCAGAGCCGCAGCAGGCCCGTCAGGGCGAGGTCGGGGTCGGCTGTCCGGCCGAGCGCACCCAGCAGGTCCTCCCCGTGCTCACCCAGCTCGCCCACGAGCTCGGCCGCCCGGCTGGCGTCGGCGAAGCCGACCTGGGCCAGGCGGGAGCGGACGCCGGCACGGTTCACACCGACACCGTAGCGATCCGCGAGGCCGGAGAGGCCGCCTGCCGGGCCCTGGCGAGGACCGGGGGCGGCGACGTCGGGCGGGTCAGTGGCTGCCGGCTCCCGCCAGCAGCGCCACGAAGCGGTCGGCCAGCGGTCGCCAGGCGTCGTCGAGCTCGTGACGGGCGTCGCGGATCTGGGCGATCAGCGCCTCCTGGTCGATGCCGCGGTGTAGGTGGTCGTCGCGGTCACCGGCCGCCCAGGAGGTGACCACCGGCTCGTCGACCTCGGGGTGCAGCTGGATCCCCCACGCCCGCCGCCCGAACCGGGCGACCTGCAGCTCGCCCTGCGCGGTCTCGGCGAGCGCCACGGCCCCCTCGGGCAGCCGGGTCACGATGTCGTGGTTCCACTGCACCCCGCGCACAGCGCCGTAGCCGGCCACGAGCTCGTCGTCCTCGGCGGCGGGCAGCCAGCCGACGTCGAAGAGCCCCACCTGCTGGCCGGGCGGGTTCGGCGCGACCGCCCCGCCCAGCGCCGAGGCGATCAGCTGGTGGCCGAGGCAGATGCCGAGCAGCGGGACCTCGCGCGCGATCGCGTCGCGGACCAGCTGCTTGAGCGGCGCCAGCCAGTGGTGGAGCTCGTCGTCGTCGGCGCCCATCGAGCCGCCCAGCACGACCAGCCCGTCGCAGCCGTCGAGGTCCGGCAGCTCGTCACCGGCCCAGGGCCGGCGTACGTCGAGCGTGGCACCCGCGTCGGTCAGCCAGGTGCCGACGTGGGCGGGTGGGCACTGCGCCTCGTGCTCGACGATCGCGATCACCGTCATCGTGGTCCCCGCCCGTCACATCACCGGCAGCATGCGGTCGCGCTCGAACGGCGAGACCTGGATGCGGTACTCCTCCCACTCCTTGCGCTTGTTGCGCAGGAAGTAGTCGAAGACGTGCTCGCCGAGCGCCTCCGCCAGCAGCTCGGAGCCCTCGGCGATGAGGATCGCGTCGTGCAGGCTCTTGGGCAGCGGCTCGATCCCGAGGCTCTGGCGCTCGCGGTCGGTCAGCGACCACATGTCGTCCTCGGCCTCACGCGGGAGGTCGTAGCCCTCGTCGATGCCCTTGATCCCGGCAGCCAGGATCACGGCGTAGGCGAGGTAGGGGTTGCAGCCGGAGTCGAGGGTGCGGATCTCGATGCGGGTCGACTGACCCTTGTTGGGCTTGTACATCGGCACCCGGATGGCCGCCGAACGGTTGTTGTGCCCCCAGCAGATGTAGGGCGGCGCCTCGTCGCCCGCCAGCAGCCGCTTGTAGCTGTTGACCCACTGGTTGGTCACCACGGAGATCTCGCTGGCGTGGCGCAGCACACCGGCGATGAACTGCCGCGCCGTCTTGGACAGCTGGTACTCCGCACCCGCCTCGTAGAAGGCGTTGCGGTCGCCCTCGAACAGGCTGACGTGGGTGTGCATGCCCGAGCCGGGGTGGGTCGTGAACGGCTTGGGCATGAAGCTGGCCCAGATCCCCTGGGAGAGCGCGACCTCACGCACGATGGTGCGGAAGGTCATGATGTTGTCGGCGGTCGAGAGCGCGTCGGCGTAGCGGAGGTCGATCTCCTGCTGCCCCGGGCCGCCCTCGTGGTGGCTGAACTCCACCGAGATCCCCATCGACTCCAGCATCGTGATCGCCTCGCGACGGAAGTCGGAGGTGCGTGACTGGGCGGTGTGGTCGAAGAAGCCGCTGCGGTCGACCGGCACGGGCTCGTCGCCGGGCCCCGGGCTGTCCTTGAAGAGGTAGAACTCGATCTCGGGGTGGGTGTAGAAGGTGAACCCGCGGTCGCCGGCTGCCTCCAGGTTGCGCTTGAGGACGTGACGCGGGTCGGCGTAGGACGGCGACCCGTCCGGCATCATGATGTCGCAGAACATCCGGGCGGTCGACGGACCCTCGCCCTTCCACGGCAACAGCTGGAAGGTGGAGGGGTCGGGCATCGCGAGCATGTCGGACTCGTAGACGCGGGCGAACCCCTCGACGGCCGAGCCGTCGAAGCCGATGCCCTCCTCGAAGGCGCCCTCGAGCTCGGCCGGGGCCACCGAGACCGACTTGAGGAACCCGAGCACGTCGGTGAACCAGAGCCGGACGAACCGGACGTCGCGCTCCTCGAGCGCCCGGAGCACGAAGTCTTCCTGCTTGCCCATGGCGCCAGCCTAGGGCCCGTCACCGTCGACCCGGACGCGGACACAGCAGCGGGACTGCTCCCGGTCGGGTGTCGCCGCGACGTCGGTGCAGCCGAGGGCGTCGACCACCGCACCGACGAAGGTCTGGTTCATGCCGCAGACCAGGTCGGCGTGGTCGCTGGCCAGCTGGCCGAACGGGCAGTTGCGCAGCGTCAGCTCCTCGCCGACCAGCGGCTCGTAGCCGAAGGGGGCGAGGACGGCGGCCACGCGCTCGAGGTCGTCACCGGCTCCGTCCACGCCCGACGCGGAGACCGCCCGCCCGCCCGCGGCGGTCGCGGCGTCCTGCACGGCGTCGGCCATCGGCGTACCGCCGAGACTCCGCTCGACGGCGTCGGCGAGGACGTCGCCGGCCAGGTCGTAGCGGCGGTGGGGCAGGCTGACCGAGACCTCCTTCCCGGACCGGCGGTAGAGCTTGGCCGGCCGGCCCGCGCCCGGGCCGGACCGCCCGGTGAGCCGCCGGAACTCGGTGACGAGCAGCCCCTCGTCCACGAGCCGGTCGAGGTGGTGCTTCGCGGTGTGGTGGGGGACGTCGATGCCGTCCGCGGCCTGGTCGCGGCTCACGGCGCCAGGTTGGTCGGCGACGAAGTGGTAGAGCGCCCGGCGCACGGGATCGGCCAGCGCGCCGAGCTTGGTGACGCGCCGCGCGAAGGTCTCGTCGGTCATGGCGGCTTTCTATCAGAGAGATCTCTTGCCGAAACAGTGCCGCAGGTCTACCGTCTAAATCAACCTCTCTTAGAAAGGGAGCTCCAGAAAGGAACACCTGCCATGGCTCTCACCCATGCCTGGCACGACTACGTCCACGACTTCCGGGACGAGATGCACGACCTGGCCACCATCACCCGGGTCGACGCCGCACGACAGGCCTACCTCGGGCTGTGGGCCACCGCGATGGCACTGCCGCTGCTCTTCGGCCTCGACCGCTTCGTCGGCGTGATGAACGAGGGCTGGAACGGGTATGTCGCGGGCTGGGCCGACAGCCTGCTGCCCGGTGGCGCCGGCGCCGCCATCGCCACCTTCGGCGTCGTGGAGCTCGTGCTCTTCGCCGCCGTCGCCGCGATGCCACGCATCGGCGGCGACCTGCTGGCCCTGTGGCTGGTCCTCCAGGCGATCAACCTCTTCGCCCTGGGCGACCTGCACTGGGTCGCCGTCGGCTGCCTCGGCCTCGCCGTCGCCTGCCTGGCGATGGCCCGGATGTCGACGGCCTACCACCACCGCGAGGGCTGACCCGGCGTCGGCCGTCCCGGCTCTCCGTCGTCACGCCGGGGCGGCCGCGTCAGCCGGTCGGGACGTCGCGCTCGATCTCGGCCAGCCAGGTGGTGCCGCTCGCGTCCGACGGCATCCGCCAGTCACCCCGCGGCGACATGGTCCCGCCCGGGCTGACCTTCGGGCCGTTCGGCAGCGCCGAGCGCTTGAACTGGTTGCCGAAGAACCGCCGTACGAAGACCACCAGCCAGTGACGCACCGTTGCCAGGTCGTACGTCGGCCGCTCCCCCTCCGGGAAGCCCGGGGGCCACTCCCCCGCGCCGGCGTCCCGCCAGGCGTGCCACGCGAGGAACGCGATCCGCCGGGGCCGGTGGCCGTGGCGGATCACGTGGTGGAGGGTGAAGTCCTGCAGCGCGTAGGGCCCGACCTGGTCCTCCGTCGACTGCTGCCCCCCGGGGACCAGCTCCGGGGTGATCTCGGCGTCGACGATCTCGGCCAGCACGTCGTTGGTGTCGTCCTCGAACTGGCGGGAGTCGATCACCCAGCGGATCAGGTGCTGGATCAAGGTCTTGGGCACGCCGGCATTGACCCCGTAGTGCGACATCTGGTCGCCCACCCCGTAGGTGCACCAGCCCAGCGCCAGCTCGGACAGGTCGCCGGTGCCGAGCACGATCCCCCGCCGGTGGTTGGCGATCCGGAACAGGTAGTCGGTGCGCAGCCCGGCCTGCACGTTCTCGAACGTCACGTCGTAGACGTCCTCGCCCTCGGCGAAGGGGTGGTCGAGGTCGGCCAGCATCTGCCGCGCCGCAGCGGTGATGTCGAGCTCCTCGAAGGTGACGCCGAGGCTCTTGGCCAGCCGGGTCGCCCGCGACCGGGTCTCCTCGCCCGTGGCGAAACCGGGCATCGTGAAGGCGTGGATGTCCTCGCGAGGGCGTCCGAGACGGTCCATCGCCTTGGCCGCCACGATCAGGGCGTGGGTCGAGTCGAGCCCACCGCTGACACCGATCACGACCTTCGGGTGCCCGATGGCGTGGAGCCGCTGCTCGAGACCCGACACCTGGATGTTGTACGCCTCGTAGCAGTCGTGCGCGAGCCGCTCGGGGTCGTCGGGCACGAAGGGGAACCGGTCGACCTTGCGACGCAGCCCGATGTCACCGGCCGGCGGCCTCAGCTCGAAGCGCACGCGCCGTACCTCGGGCACGTCGATCCCGCGGCGGTTGTCGTCGAAGGTCCCCTGCCGCAGCCGCTCCTGCCGGATCCGGTCGAGGTCGACGTCGACGACGCTGCGCCGCGGCCCCTCCGGGAAGCGCTCGCTCTCGGCGAGCAGCTCGCCGCACTCGTAGACCATCGTCTGCCCGTCCCAGGACAGGTCGGTCGTCGACTCCCCCTGCCCCGCCGCTGCGAAGACGTACGCCGCCAGGCACCGCGCGCTCGCGGAGCGCACGAGCAGCCGGCGGTCCTCGGCGCGGGCGATCGTGATCGGGCTGCCGGAGAGGTTGCACAGCACCGTCGCGCCGGCCAGCGCTGCCTGGGCGCTCGGTGGCACCGGCACCCACATGTCCTCGCAGACCTCGACGTGGACCGCCAGGCCCGGGACGTCGGCGGCCTCGAAGACCAGGTCGGGACCGAGCGGGGCCTCAGCACCGAGCAGGGTGATCGTGGACCCGCGCCGGTCGTCGCCCGGAGCGAACCAGCGGCGCTCGTAGAACTCTCGGTAGGTCGGCAGGTAGGACTTCGGCGCCACCCCGAGCACCCGGCCGCGGTGGATCACGACGGCACAGTTGAGGACCCGGGTGCCATGGACCAGGGGCGCGCCGACGACCACCACGGGCGTCAGGTCGGCCGTGGCCACCACCAGGGTCCCGATGGCCTCGAGGACGCCGTCGAGGAGCGCGTCCTGCAGCAGCAGGTCGTCGATGGCGTAGCCGCACAGCGAGAGCTCCGGGAAGACCGCGACGGCCACGCCGTCGTCGTGGCAGGCCCGCACCTGCTCGAGGACCGTCTCCGCGTTGCGCGCCGGGTCGGCGATCGCCACCGGGACCGTGCACGCGGCCACCCGGGCGAAACCCTGGTCGTAGGCGGAGTAGAAGTCCACGCTTCGAGTCTAGGGCGAGCCGGCCCGCGGGGCGGTCTCCCTGCACCGGTCCAGCCCACCACCGTGCCCGGTAAACCCGGACGCTCGTGGGACGACTCATGGGCATGAGGCAAGCCGGCCGGGAGGACGCGCTCACCACGGGGGTGGTTGTGACCGACGTCGAGGGCGGGCGTGAGCGCGGCGCGGACGTGGTCCGCGACCAGCTGCTGGACGTGCTGTTCCGGGAGCACTACCCGACCCTCCTGCGGCTTGCCGTCGTCATGCTGGGCGACCGCGGGGCGGCGGAGGACGCCGTCCAGGACGCGTTCGTCTCCTTGCACCGGCACTGGAAGCGGCTGCGCGACCACGACGCCGCCGCGGCGTACCTGCGCACGGCGGTGCTCAACCGCTGCCGCTCCTGGGTGCGCCGCGAGGTCGTCCGACGCGCGGCCCGTCCGCTGCGGGTCCTCCCGGACCCACCCCCGGACCCCGAGGACGCCGCGCTCGCCCACGAGCGGGCCGGATCGGTCGTCGCCCAGATGCGCACGCTGCCCGCCCGGCAGCGCGACGTGCTGGCGTGCCGGTTCGTCCTCGAGCTCTCCGTGGAGGAGACCGCCCAGCTGCTCGAGATCGGGGAGGGCACGGTCAAGGCCCACACCCACCGCGGTCTCCGAGCCCTGCAAAAGAGGATCGAGGTGGCCCCATGAGCACCGTGGCGGAGCGGCTGCGCCGGGACATCGAGGCAGTCATCGAGGAGGTCGTCGTGACCGATCACGACGTGCGCGAGGCTCGCGCAGCAGTGGAGGAGCACGCGGAGGCACGGTCCCGCCGGGACCGCCGTCTCGCGGTGGCGGGGGTGGCCACGGCGGCGGCCGCGATCACCGTCGTCGCCGTCGTCGCGGCCGGGGTGCTCTCGCCCGACCGGGAACCGGAACCCACGGGACCCGCACCCACCGACCCCGGGGCGCTCAGCGGGCTGCTCCCGGGTCAGCAACCCACCACCGACCTGCTGACGGGCGTGTGGCGGAAGGACGACGACGTGCTGCTCGTGCGCTTCCTGCCGGGCGGCGAGGTGAGGCTCGACAGCGAGGGGACCCTCTTCGCCGACGGGCGGCCGAGTGCGGGCCGCTACGAGATCGACGGCGACACCGTCACGGTGCGCATGGCCGAGGACAGCACCGACTGCGCCGGGGAGTCCTTCGCCATGGGGGCCGTCGTGCCCCGACCCGGCACCATGCAGCTGATCTTCACCTCCGAGGCCACGGGCAGCTGCCTCGCCGAACCGGGCGAGGAGTGGCGGCTGGAGCAGATCCTGCCGACCTCGACGCTCTACGACGGCTACGAGTTCAGCGGCACCGGCGAGAGCTGGCCGGCGCCCACCGCCTCCCAGCTGCACGGCGTCTGGTACCTCGAGGGTGGCGGCCACCTGGTCCAGCTCACCGCCGACGGCCAGTACGTCGTGGTCGACGGGACCGCCGAGGCGGCCGACCGGGGCCGGTGGACCTGGCAGCAGGCGGGTGCCTCGCTCACGCTGACCAGCTCGGACGCGTCGGCCTCCTGCGACGCGGGCGACCGGCTGGTGCTGCGCGAGGCCGGCCTCACGGAGATCGGCGGGCCCAACCTGCAGAGCACCATCGAGGGGAACACCTGTCGGGCGCCGTGGGCCGTCGACCGCTGGGTGCGGCTCTCTCCGTGACTCTCAGGCGCGGGTGCCGGGCTCCAGCCTGGCCCCCGCGCCGACGTCCGCGCCCGGTGTCACCTCGCTGTCACGGCCCACGAGGGTGACCTGGTCGCTGTCGGCGAGGTCGGCGGCCTCCGACCCGACGGTGGCGCCGTCGCCGATGCGACAGCCGGTGTCGACGATGGATTCGGTGACCTGCGCTCCCCTGTCGAGGCGGACGTCGGCGAACACGACCGAGTCGGTGACGCACGCGCCGGGCTCGACGACCACCCCGGGACCCAGCACGCTGCGGACCACCGTGCCGGCCACCCGGCAGCCCGAGCTCACCAGGCTGTCCACCACCTGTGACCCATCCAGCAGCCGGGCCGCCGACCGTTGCGGGTGCTGGGTGAGGATCGGCCACACCGGGTCGTTGAGGACGCCGAGGTCGTCGGTCAGCAGCTCGCGGTGCGCGCGCAGGTAGAGGTGAGGCTGGCCCAGGTCCCGCCAGTAGCCCGGCAGCGGCAGCGCGCCGGTCCGCCCGCGCGAGACCATCCGCGGCAGCAGGTGCTCGCCGTAGTCGCCGAGCCCGCTGTCACCCCGGTCGGCGTCTGCCCCGAGCTCGCCGTGCAGCTCTTCCAGCACCTCGAGCAGCGTGTCCGGCCGGTAGGCGAACAGCTCCGCGGCCACCGTTCCGGACGTGGGTGACTCCGGCTTGTAGTCCACGCCGACCACCCGGTCGCCGTCGACGTCGAGCACCGCGAAGTCCCCGGCCTCCGACACGTCGACCTCGGTGGTGACCACCGTGCACTCGTTGCCGCGCTCGAGGTGCTCGGCGACCAGGTCGCGGAAGTCGAACCGGTAGACGTGGTCGGAGCTGAGCAGCAGCAGCACCTCCGGGTCGCGCTGGTGGAGCTCGCGGCGCAGCTTGAGCAGCCCGTCGGCGTTCCCCGTGGCGAAGCCGTCCTCGTCGGGGCTGCCCGCGCCCTGCTGCGGCATCAGCAGCCGCAGCCCGCCACGGTTGCGGTCGAGGTCCCAGGGCCGGCCGTTGGCGACCTGCTCCTCCAGGGAGGCGCCCTGGTACTGCACCGAGAGCCACACGTCGGTGATGCCGCTGTGGCTGAGGTTCGACAGCGGGAAGTCGACGAGCTGGTAGACGCCTGCCACGGGGAGCGCCGGCTTGGTCCGCTCCCGCGTCAGCACGTCCATCCGGTTGCCCGCTCCCCCGGCCTGGACGATCGCGAGGACGTCGGGTTGCTGCATCGTGGTCCGCCCCGTTCCGGCGGCTCGACGCGACCCGCCCTGGCGGCATGGTGCCACGCCGCCGACCCCCGTGGCGGTGGTGAGGCAGGCCACATCACGCGGGTCCGGCGCAGGTCTAGCCTGATGGCATGAGCGACGAGCAGCCCGCGCCCTACGGCATCGGTCCTCAGCAGGGTGCGACGACGCCGGTGAAGCGGGTCCGCACCCACCACCTCCGTGAGATGAAGGAGCGCGGCGAGAAGTTCACGATGCTCACCGCCTACGAGCAGTACGCCGCGGCCACCTTCGACGAGGCCGGCATCGACGTGCTGCTGGTCGGCGACAGCGCCAGCAACAACGTCTACGGCAACGAGACCTCGCTGCCGGTGACCGTCGACGAGCTGATCCCGCTGACCCGGGCGGTGTCACGCTCGGTGAAGCGCAGCCTCGTCGTCGGCGACCTCCCCTTCGGGTCCTACCAGGCCTCGCCCGAGCAGGCCTACCTGACGTCGGTGCGCTTCATGAAGGAGGGCGGCGCCCACTGCGTCAAGCTCGAGGGCGGGGTCGAGATGGTGCCCCAGATCGAGAAGCTGACCCGCGGCGGCATCCCGGTGATGGCGCACGTCGGGTTCACCCCGCAGAGCGAGCACGCCCTCGGCGGCTACCGGGTGCAGGGGCGTGGCGACGCCGCCGACCGCGTGCTCCGCGACGCCCGCGCCGTCCAGGACGCCGGCGCCTTCGCCGTGGTCATGGAGATGGTGCCCGGCGACGTGGCCGGCCAGGTCACCAAGGAGCTCGAGATCCCCACCATCGGCATCGGCGCCGGCAAGGACTGTGACGGCCAGGTGCTCGTCTGGCAGGACGCCTTTGGACTGCGGACCGGCAAGATGGCCCGCTTCGTCAAGCAGTACGCCGACGTCCACGGCGTCCTGCTCGAGGCCGCCCGCGCCTACGCCGACGACGTGAAGGCCGGCACGTTCCCCGGCCCCGAGCACACCTTCTGAGGCTGGCGGTCCAGGCGGCGGGCGGCGGTCAGAGCCGCCGGGTCGCCACGAGGTTCGTGCCGTGGCCCGTCTCCTCGCGCTCGGTCTCGGTGAACCCGACCTTCGCCAGCACCCGCCGGGAGGCGGTGTTCCACTCCCAGACGGTGGCCCACAGTCGCCGGTGTCCCGCCGAGCGTGCCCAGTCGAGCACCGCCCACGAAGCCTCCGTGGCGTACCCGCGTCCCCATGACCAGCGGAGGAGCTCGAAGGCCAGCTCCGGCTCCTGCACGCCGCGTCCGCTGTCGACGAGGCCGCAGTAGCCGACCACGTCCCCGTCGGACCTGCGCTCGACGGCCAGCAGGCCGACGGCGGACGACTGCTCGTCCCGGATGGCCGCCTCGAAGCTGGCGACCGGCGGGTTCCCGTCGGCGGCGATGCGGCGGCCGGGCGGCACCCGAGGATCGCGTTCGGTCCACAGCTCCCGCCGGAGCGCTGCCTCCGACTCCCGCCAGCGTCGCAGGAGCAGGCGCTCCGTCGTCAGCACGAGCTCGTCGGCCACCACGAGGTCACGACGTCAGGCGAACCGCGCGTCAACGCACGCGGTCGCCTGACGTCTTGGCTGCGGTCAGCCGTCCTGGCGCAGCCGGCGGCGGATCAGCCCGACCACCACGATCGCCGGCAGCAGCACCGCCAGCGGCGCGAGGGCGCGAGCCTGCTGCGACTGCTTCCGCGGCGCGACGTCCTTCGGCTTCAGCGGTGCGACCTTGCGGTCCTGCAGCCCCTTGAAGCGGAACACGTCGAACCCGCGGACCAGGTCGTTGGCGTAGCCGAAGAACGAGCCGTCGCGGCGGATCTTGTTGGTCTTGAACGACCACGCGTCGGAGTCGGCGAAGACGTAGTTGCCGACCTCCTTCATGCCGATGCCGTCACCGAGGGCGATGTCGGTGGCCGAGCCCTGGTAGGTCGCGAGCCC
This sequence comes from Nocardioides coralli, assembly GCF_019880385.1. Classification (NCBI taxonomy): domain Bacteria; kingdom Bacillati; phylum Actinomycetota; class Actinomycetes; order Propionibacteriales; family Nocardioidaceae; genus Nocardioides; species Nocardioides coralli. The sequence continues at coordinate 1,379,424 of NZ_CP082273.1, read as the reverse complement.
GGCGATGTCGAGCACGCGGACGCCCTGGGCGTACCAGGCGATCGTCATCATCTTCTGGCGCTCGTAGATGCGCAGCACGTGGGAGGTGCAGGTGGCGCCCGCCTGGACCTGCGCCGCGGGGATGAACCAGGCACCGAGCTTCTCGGGCGACTGCTCCTTCTTCCCGGTGATGTCGTAGACGTGGAGGCCACCGCCCGGGCACTCGGCGCTCGCGGCCGCGCCGGCCCGCTCGTCGGTGATGATCAGCAGCTCGCGCCAGGTGCCGTTGGGGCGCTGCACCCGGAACGGGTCGGACTGGTGCACCACGTTGATGGTCGGGTCGACGATCTTGCTGATCAGCTCCGGCCGGCGGGGGTCGGAGGTGTCGAGCACGAGGGTCTGCGACAGCGCGGCGACGTACGCGCGGTCACCGCTGCTGTCGAAGGTGATGTCGTGCGACTCCGTTCCGAGCGACCCGGGGGTGAAGGGCAGCTCGTAGTCGACGACCTTCTTGGGGTCCAGCGGGTTGCGGACGTCGTAGATCGTGACGTTGGGGACCTTGCCGGAGGTGTAGAGGTCGGAGTTGGAGTTGTAGAGGTAGTCGCCACTCGGGTGCAGCGTCATGTTGTGGGAGCCCTGCGGGACCGGCAGGAAGCTCAGCGACTGCGGGTTGCTGGGCGAGGTGATGTCGACCAGCACGGTGCCGGCGTCGCTGGGCTCGAGCTGCAGGTCGCGGCCGCACTGCGACTGGGCGCCCTCGGCGCGCACGGTGCCGTCGGCCGTGTAGCTGGCCAGCACCCGGCCACCGGTCCGCCAGACCTGGATGTCGCCCTGGCTGATGGCGCAGTCGTAGACGGCCACCTTGCGTGGGTTGCGGGGCTTGGTGATGTCGATGATCTGCATGCCCTTGCGGAGCGTCCCGGCCAGCGCGTACTCCTTGCGCCCGAGCCGCACGAACTCGATGTCCGAGCCGTTCTGGACCCCGCCGGTCTCGTCGTACTGCAGGTTGGCCACGAACTCCATCCGCTTGCCCTGGCCCTGCGTCTCCACCTCGATCCCGCGGGTGTTGGTGGCGACGTCGCCGTCACCGTGGCCGGAGGCCGGTGGCGCGACGAGCACCAGGCTGGCGAGCACTGATGCGGCGGCAAGGCGTGCGAGGGCGTTCGTGGGCATGGAACCTCCGAGTGGGCGCTGTCCAGTGACCAACGACGCACCCGGCCAGGGGTTACCGTTCCGCCATGCGTCCCCTCCTCCCCGCGCTGGCGCTCGTGCTGACCGTCACCGCCTCCCCCGCCTGCGCCGCCGACGAAGCCCCCCGCCGCCCGGCGGCCGCCGACTCCTCCTCGCCCGCGGCGAGCCCGTCGGCCACCTCCACCTCCGCCGGCCCCACGGCCAGCCCGCGGCCCAAGGCGATGCCCGGGCTGCGCGTACGCCGGCTGGTGACCGGTCTCGACAACCCGTGGGACGTGAAGCGCCTGCCGGGCGGCACGCTGCTGGTCACCGAGCGGGACCGCGCCCGCCTCTCCTCCTACTCGGGCGGCAGCCGCCGCACCGTGCGGTTCCCCAGCTCCCGGATCTGGGTCCTGGGGGAGACCGGACTGATGTCGCTGGAGGTCGACCCGGACTTCCGGGACAACCGCCGCTTCTACACCTGCTCAGGCTGGGAGAAGCGGGGCGGCGGCCACGACATCCGGGTGATCGCCTGGCGCCTCAACGCCGCGGAGAACCGGGCGCGCCGGGTGGAGACCCTGCTGTCCGGCATCCCGACGTCGACGCGCGGCTTCCACGGCGGTTGCCGGCTCCTGGTCGCCCGCAACGGGTCGCTGATGGTCAGCACCGGCGATGCCGGCATCGGCAGCGCTCCCCGCAACAAGAACTCCTTCGCGGGCAAGACGCTCCGGCTCAACCGGATGACCGGGAAGCCGTGGCCCACCAACGCCTTCGTCGACTCGCGGCGGACGCGGCAGCGCTACGTCCACACCTTCGGACACCGCAACGTCCAGGGCCTGGCGCAGCGACGCAACGGCACCGTCTGGTCCGTCGAGCACGGCCCGGACCGCGACGACGAGGTCAACCTGCTCCGCAAGGGCGGCGACTACGGGTGGCACCCGGTACCGGGGTACAACCAGACCGTCCCCATGACCGACCACAGCCTCCCGGGCAAGCAGCGAGGGGCCAAGTGGCGCTCCGGGACCCCGACGCTCGCCACGTCGGGGGCGACGTGGGTCTACGGCAGGCGCTGGGGCAAGCTCCACGGAACCCTCGCCGTCGCGGCCCTCAAGTCCAACCGGGTGGTCTTCATGAAGTTCGGGCCGAAGGGTGAGCTCAAGTGGACCCGCACCCCCAAGCCGCTACGGCGTCTGGGCCGGCTCCGCTCGCTGACGCAGACGCCGAACGGCGACCTGCTGGTGACCACCGACAACGACGGCGGCACCGACGCGATCCTGCGGGTCCGGGCGCGGCAGCCCTGAGGCCTGGTCAGAGGCGGGGTCAGAGGCGGGGTCAGCCGTTCCAGTCGAAGACTGCGGCCCCGCCGGCCACGACCGCGAACCACACGACGGTCATGCCGACCGGCAGCCACGGCACCCATGTGGGGTGCGGGGTGAACCAGCGGACGGCCACCACGAGGCCGGCCACCCAGACCAGGCTGAGCACCAGCACGACGTACCAGGGCGTCGCGAGGATGCTGGCTCCGATCAGGAAGGCCACGCACGCCATCCCGATCATCCCGGCGAAGGGCCACGGTGAGGCCTTGGCGGGCCGTGAGGGCGTCGGGGGGAGGCTCAACGCTCAGTCCTCGAGGTCGTCGTTCCACCTCGGGTCGTTGTCCCACTCCTCGTTGCGCTCCTCGACCTTGTCGAGCGCCCGCGCCGCCTCCGCCTCGGTGGCGTAGGGGCCGAGCCGGTCGGCGCTCTTGCAGCCGTCGGCACCCTCGACGGTGTGGTGCTTGAGGCAGAACCAGTACTCCGCGCCGTCTGAACCCATGCCCCGGAAACTACACTCGCCCCATGCCTCTCGCAGCCCCCATCGCCCCCGGCGTGGTCTCCGCGCGCCGTCCGGTCCCGGCGAGCATCGTGCAGCCCGAGTACGTCGACCAGCCCATGCCGGAGGAGTACGCCGGGAGCGAGGTCAAGGACGCCGAGACGATCGAGCGGATGCGGGTCGCCGGCCGGCTGGCCGCCCAGGCGCGCGACCTCGTCGGCTCGCACGTCGCGCCGGGCATCACCACCGACGAGCTCGACCGGATCGGCCACGAGTTCCTCTGCGACCACGGGGCCTACCCCTCGACGCTGGGCTACAAGGGCTTCCCCAAGTCGCTGTGCTCCAGCGTCAACGAGGTCATCTGCCACGGCATCCCCGACGACCGGCGGGTCGAGGACGGCGACATCGTCAACATCGACATCACCGCCTACCTCGACGGCGTCCACGGCGACACCAACGCCACCTTCCTGGCCGGTGACGTCGACGAGGAGTCGCGGCTGCTCGTCGAGCGCACCCGCGAGGCCCTCGACCGCGGCATCAAGGCGGTCCGGCCCGGCCGCGCCATCAACGTCATCGGCCGGGTGATCGAGAGCTACGCCCGCCGGTTCGGCTACGGGGTGGTGCGCGAGTTCACCGGCCACGGCATCGGCACCGCCTTCCACTCCGGCCTCGTCGTCCCCCACTACGACGACCCGCGCTTCGACGACGTCATCGAGGTCGGCATGACCTTCACCATCGAGCCGATGCTCAACCTCGGCACCCACGAGTGGGAGATGTGGGACGACGGCTGGACCGTCGTCACCCGCGACCGCCGCCGCAGCGCCCAGTTCGAGCACACGCTGCTGGTGACCGAGTCCGGCGCCGAGGTCCTCACCCAGCCGTAGCCATCGGCCCCCGACGTGACCGAGCGGCCCTGGACGTGGGCGGACCTGCGCCGGCCGCTGGTCGCCCTGACCGCCCTGGTCGCCTTTGCGCTCACCCTTCCCCTCGCGGTGGTGGGCAGCTGCAACGTCCACGAGCTCGGCCACGCGGCTGTCGGGACCGCGCTCGGCTGGGAGGTCGACCGCGTCGTACCGTGCCTCCCGTCCGGTGGCGAGGTCCGCTACCTGTCCTCGGACGCCGCCGGTGATGCCGTCGAGGGCTGGGCCGGTGGGCTGGCCGGCGCCCTCGCGCTGCTCGTGGCCTACGCCCTCGTCTGCCGGGGTGGTCGACCGCTGAGGAGCCCCGTCGCGTGGGCGGCCGGGCTGGCACTCTCGGTGCCGGTCGGCGTCCAGCTGGTGATCGCCGCCGTCGAGGGATCGGCAGGCCTCGGGGAGGACTACACCGACACCATCGCCGCCCACACGGGAGTGTTCGTGCCGGTGCTGCTGCTGGGGGCTCTCACCGGGCCGACCGCGCACGTGTGGTGGTGGCGGGTCCGTGCGCGGAGATCCTGACCGGCCCGAGTGGCCGGCGGCGCGCCCCCGAACGGTGCCGCTACGGGCCTGGGTCTCGACGCGCCGTCGTGACCTCGCAGGCTCGGTCGCGGTCTTGCTCAACCCACCGACCCACGCCGCGCGCTCCTCCGTCGCGCCCGGCTAGGGTCGGTGCATGACGGCCATGTTCGAGGACTACCAGGGGTCGGACGGTCCGGCCTTCGACGAGATGTTCGACGGACCATCGCTGCGGGCGCCGTACGAACGGCTGCGCGCCTCCCTCCACGACGTCACCGTCCCGGAGCTCGCAGGCCGGCTGGAGTCGCTGCAGACCAGCTACCTCGACCAGGGCGTCACGTTCGACATCGGCGGAGAGGAGCGGGCCTTCCCGCTCGACATCCTCCCCCGCGTCATCGAGATGGAGACCTGGTCGACCATCGAGCACGGCGTCCAGCAGCGGGTGCGGACCCTGGAGCGCTTCCTCGAGGACGTGTACGACGCCGGGCAGGTCTTCCTCGACGGGGTCGTGCCGCGCAGCGTCGTCGCCACCTCCTCCCACTTCCACCGGGCCTCCGCCGGGATCCGTCCCGCCAACGGCGTGCGGGTGCACGTGTCCGGCATCGACCTGATCCGCGACAACGCCGGCGAGTTCCGGGTCCTCGAGGACAACGTCCGCGTCCCGTCCGGGGTGTCCTACGTGATGACCAACCGGCGGGCGATCGCCTCCGCGCTGCCCGAGCCGTTCGCCGAGCACCGGATCCGGCCCGTGGCGTCGTACCCCCAGCGGCTGCTGGCCGCCCTCCGCGCCGCCGCTCCCGCCGGTGTCGCCGACCCGACCGTCGCCGTGCTGACCCCGGGCGTCTACAACGGCGCCTACTTCGAGCACGCCCTGCTCGCCCGCACCATGGGCGTCGAGCTGGTCGAGGGCCGCGACCTCGAGTGCCGCCGCGGTCGGTTGATGATGCGCACCACCAACGGCCTGGAGCCGGTGCACGTGATCTACCGCCGCGTCGACGACGAGTTCCTCGACCCCGTCCACTTCCGCGGCGACTCGCTGCTGGGCTGTCCCGGCCTGATCGACGCCGCGCGCGCCGGTCAGGTGACCATCGCCAACGCGGTCGGCAACGGCGTCGCCGACGACAAGCTCGTCTACACCTACCTCCCCGACCTGATCCGCTACTACCTGTCCGAGGAACCGATCCTCAACAACGTCGACACCTGGCGGGTGGGTGACGCCGACGCCCGCGAGGAGGTCATGGACCGCCTCGACGAGCTCGTGCTCAAGCCCGTGGACGGCTCCGGCGGCAAGGGCATCGTGATCGGGCCGCGTGCGGACAAGAAGGAGCTCGACGAGCTGCGGACCAAGGTGCTCGAGGACCCCCGCGCCTGGATCGCCCAGCCGGTCGTGCAGCTCTCGACCGTGCCCACGTTCGTCGACGGCCGGCTCGGGCCGCGCCACGTCGACCTCCGGCCGTTCGCGGTCAACGACGGCAACCGGGTGTGGGTGCTGCCCGGCGGCCTGACCCGCGTCGCGCTGGCCGAGGGCGAGCTGATCGTGAACTCCTCCCGCGGTGGTGGCTCCAAGGACACCTGGGTCCTCGCCGGCACGGGCTCCGGCAGCCGGCCCCACCACGTCGAGCAGGACCACCTGGCGCCGCCCCAGAGCACCGGCCCGGCGATGGACGACCTCACCAGCACCGTCGAGCAGCAACAACAGCAGCAACAGCAACGGACGACCCCGGGCGACGAGGAGGTCGCGACGTGCTGAGCCGCATCGCCGAGTCCATGTTCTGGATCGGCCGCTACGTCGAGCGTGCCGAGGACACCGCGCGGATCCTCGACGTCCAGACGCAGCTGCTGATGGAGGACTCCGCCGGCGAGGAGGAGGTCACCTGCCGCAACCTGCTGTCGATCATGGGGGTGCCCGCACCCGCCGACACCCCGGTCGACACGGCGTTGATGCTGGAGATGCTGGCCTACGACAGCACCTCCCCCGCCTCGGTGGCGGCCGTGCTCGGGGCCGCCCGGGAGAGCGCCCGCCGGGCACGCGAGACGCTCTCGGTGGCGATGTGGGAGGCGCTCAACACGACGTACCGTGGCGTGGCCTCCGGCCAGTTCCGGATGCTGCGCGGCCACAACACCTACCGCTGGGTGCGGGACCGGGCGGCGCTGATCAACGGCGCCGCCGACGCGACGATGACCCGCGACGAGGGCTGGCAGTTCATGGTGCTGGGCCGCAGCATCGAGCGGGCCGACATGACCTCGCGGCTGGTCGCAACCGCGGCCCTCGCCGGCGGCATCGGCGCGCCGTGGACGAGCACGCTGCACGCCTGCGGCGGCTACGAGGCGTTCCTGCGCACCTACAAGGGGCTCGAGACCGAGCGCGGCGCGGCGGAGTTCCTGCTGCTCGACCGGTTGTTCCCGCGGTCGGTGGTGTTCGCGCTCAACCGGGCCGAGCAGTGTCTCGACAACCTCGAGGCGTCGGGCTCGCGGGCCGGCATCAGCAACGACGCGCAGCGGCTGCTCGGTCGTACCCGCGCCGAGCTGGAGTACCGCTCGCTCTCCGACGTGCTGGCCGACCTGCCGGCGGAGATGGAACGGCTGCAACGCACGTGCGCACTGGCGACGGAGGCGGTCACCCGGCGGTTCTTCGCCGGGGCCGAGACCAAGGACTGGTCGGGGGTCAGGATCTGATGGAGCTGAAGATCGTCCACACGACGGGGTTCGAGTACGAAGGCAAGGCGACCGCGTCCTACAACCAGGCGCGGATGACGCCGCAGACGACGCCGGAGCAGCTCGTGGTGCACACCCGGCTCGAGGTCTCGCCGACGCCGTGGACCTACGAGTACCGCGACTACTTCGGCAACGAGGTCACGGCCTTCGAGGTCCTCGACCCGCACGAGTCGATGACGGTGACCGCGACGTCCACGGTGCACACCCAGCGGGGCGCCGGCCCGGAGCCGCGGCTGTCGTGGGAGGACCTCGCGGCGCCCGAGGTCGCGGACCGCTGGACCGAGTACCTCGAGCTGCCCGACATGGTGGCGCCGCCCGAGGACTTCGCGCGGCGGGTGCAGGAGATCCGCCGTGACGCCTCCCGCCCCGGTGAAGCGGCGCGGGCCGTGTGCGACCTGGTGCACAGCGAGGTCGAGTACCAGACGAGCGCCACCGACGTGTTCTCCTCGGCGGCGGACGCCTGGGAGGCCGGCGGCGGGGTGTGCCAGGACATGGCCCACCTGGTGATCGGTGGGCTGCGGACGCTGCGGATCCCGGTGCGCTACGTCTCGGGCTACCTGCACCCCACGACCGACCCGGTGATCGGCGAGACCGTGCAGGGCGAGTCGCACGCCTGGGTGGAGTGGTGGGACGACGGCTGGCACGGCTTCGACCCCACCAACGACCTCGAGCCCGGCGAGCGTTGGGTGGTGGTGGCCACCGGCCGCGACTACCTCGACGTGAAGCCACTGTCGGGCATCTTCTCCGGCGGCGGTACGTCGTCGATGTTCGTGCAGGTGGATGTGACGCGGCTGGCCTGACGCGGCCCCCGCCTGTGCCAGAATTGGCGGGCGGACGGGCTGGTCGGGCGACCGCGTCGTACCCCTCGCGGGGTGCGCCGAGGAAGGTCCGGGCTCCGAAGGGCAGGGTGGTGGCTAACAGCCACCCGGGGAGACCCGCGGGACAGTGCCACAGAAAACAGACCGCCGGGCCTCTCGAGGACCGGTAAGGGTGAAACGGTGGTGCAAGAGACCACCAGCGGTCCGGGCGACCGGACCGGCTCGGTAAACCCCACCCGGAGCAAGGTCAAGAAGTCCGGCACCTCGGTGCCGGGCGCGCGTGCGACTGAGGGCGGCCCGCCCGAGCACGCGGGTAGACCGCTGGAGGCGGCCGGCAACGGTCGTCCTAGATGGATGGTCGCCCCCGTCGTGAGACGGGACAGAACCCGGCCTACAGACCAGCCCGTCCGCCTCAATTGCACCCTCAGAGGCTGACTCCAATCCGCGTACCTGCCCAGACTGAGTGGGCGCATGGGATTCGTTGAATAGTTGACTATCGAGCTACGGATTCCGCCCTCGCCTATAGGCATCGACCTAGCCCCTATATGGCATGACTGGACAAGACTCGGTGGAGATGACCGGGATTGGCGAGGACATCCAGCATGTAAAGGAACCCGAGACCTGCGATCTCATGTGGGATTCGCCCGTCATGTTGAGCGAGGAGAGAGTTCGTCTTGCCCTTGGAGTTGTCTCTATTGGAGCCATGCCCGTGGGTTGCGTCTCGCAAGACCTTCAGATAATGGGCTGCCGCCGTGTCGAGGTTCAGCCAGCGCTCGGAACCACGATCGTCGCGTATGCGGATTTGGTCCCCGGTCAACCCGCGGAGGAAGAACCCCTGCTGGACCTCGATAAGCGCTGCGACAGCTCGTCTTGGGCCCCACAGGAGCAGCTCTTGGGCGGAGGCGGGCATCGATTGCTCAAGGCGTTCGATCGTCTTAGCCGCGAACACTGACGAGCAGTGCTTCTCGATCGGCCTGGCGGTGATTCGCTGAAGGGTGTCCAGGACAGAGAACAACAGTGCCCGAGAAGCTTGCGTATCTCGAGCGGCGCCCTGGATCGACACAACGCGAGTGAAGAGCTGTTCGAAGGTAAGCAGCGCATGTAAATGGGTAGTGGCGCGGTAGTTGCCGTCGCGGTCCGCGAATACCGATGGATCGGTGAGCACACCGAACAGATCATCGAGTCGGTCGGTCCACCATGCGACCGCCGAACCGTAGGCACCTTTTGATGGGCGAGGACGGGGTGCTTCGCGCTCATTTCCGTAGGTCGGCAAGATCTGCAGCAACTCGCTCGCCTCCGACCGGGTACCAATAAGCGTTACCCCGAGATCGACTATCAGCACCCCATGGTTCCTCGGCACAAGCAGACACCAAAAGTATGGGCTCAGACAGCCGGCAAGAGGGCCGAAGAACACCTCCAGCATCAGCATGCCGCTGTGGAGATCGAACGCGGCGGCGAATCCTGGGTCGTCACCCGATTCTGGAGCGAGGCTCGGGACCTCGCCCTCGGTCAAACGTTCGTCGTACTCGAAGCGCAATAGCACGGATGGAAGTTTGATCCGATGCGTCATTGCTGGGTCCCGTTGTGCCAAGTGGACGCCGGCGTCCTCGAACGGCCGCGATGCAGGGTCGTCCGCAAGAGGGACGTCGCGAATCGCGTCGAACGCGACCGTGAGGACGCTAGGGAGTTCCGCGTCTGGCGCCACCATTGCTGAGAGTTTCACATGCGTGAACATGTCGACGATCTCCGAAGACTCGTCCAAACGTTCGCCCATGGCATTCACACGCTCGATGGCCTCAGCTCCCGCCTCGAACGTGGCACCGCGGGCGGGTGAGCCCAGTACCTCAAGGATTTGGCTCGCGATACCGGCCCCAGCAAGCCTCCTGTAACGCAGCAGCCCGGGGCGGGCCTGCCTCAGGTAGCGCTCCTCGGTACAAACTCGCCACGCTCCAGGCCGCCCGGAGACAGGGTTCCCCTTCAAGCGCATCCACTCGAGTAGACCTCTCGCATTCCCTCCGAACAGGAGAGCTGGAACGACAAGGTCCACGTATCTGGATGCGGCCCGATCCTCCATAACGCGACGCTACCGCGGCGGTCGCGATGCGGAGCCGGTTCGCGCTGTCCGTCCATCCGCCGCTATGACGGCCAAGTAGTGCGGCGTCAACAGGGCTAACCAGGTCGCGTCAGGAGGCGTCGGGCGCTGTTGCAAGGGCATTGGTCAGCATCGACACCAACGCTTCGACCTGGATGTCGGCCGACGAGACGACCTCCTCGTCCGATCCGTCGAGCGCCCGGCCGGCGAGCCCGGCCTTGGTGTCGATCAGCTCGGCGATCCTCGCGTCGATGGTCTGCGCGGCGATGATCCGCCAGGCCGTGACGGGCTCGGTCTGACCGATGCGGTGCACCCGGTCGATCGCCTGGGTCTGCTCGGCGTTGGTCCAGGAGAGCTCAGCGAGCACGACGTTCGAGGCGACCTGGAGGTTGATCCCGACACCGGCAGCCGTCAACGAGCAGATGATGACCCCGACGTCGGGATCGTTGACGAACGCGTCGATGGCCTTCTGGCGTGCCGTCGAGGTCTGGTCGCCGCGGATGGTGGTGTGGCGGATGTCGTGCTTGGCGAAGGTCTCCGCCGCCGTGTCCATCACGTCGAGGTGCTTGGCGAAGAACACGACCTTGCCGGCACTGCGCGCGAGCTGGGCGGCGTAATCGGCGGCGAGCTCCGCCTTGGCCTGCCCGATCTTGCGCACCATCGTGAAGACATTGTCCCCGGTGGTCTCGTCGCCCCCCTCGGCCACTTCGCGTTCGGCCACGAGCCGGACGAGCGCGTGGTCGATCCCGTCGGTGACCTCGCCGGTACGTCGGTGCTCCAGCGCCGCCTGGTAGCGACCGACCAGGCGTTGGGCGAGCTGCTTCTCGGCCTGGCTGATCGAGCGCCCGGCGGCTCCCTCGAGCTCCACCGGCAGGTCGGCGATCCGACGTGCCGGAATGTCTGCGGCCACGTCGACCTTGCGTCGACGGACGATGCCGAGGTCGATGACGGCGGACCGCGCGGCCGGGTAGAACGCATGGTCGGCGGGCGTGAAACCGGTCTTCTCGAGGGCCGCCGTCAGCTCGTCTCCGGGCCGGCGTTCCTCGATCCAGCCGAGGAACTGCCAGATCGCCCGGAAGTCGTCGATGTCGTTGACCAGCGGGGTCCCGGTCAGTGCCATCAACAACGGCCGGCTGACCCGCTTCCGGATCCGGTCGGAGACCTCGATGACGTGCTGGGACCGCTGCGACTTCTTGTTCTTGATGTAGTGCGCCTCGTCGACGACCATGCCCCGGAACCCGTGGTCCCCGATCCAGTCGACGTGCCGGTCGAGCACCTCGTAGTTGACCACCACGATGTCGGCGAACCCGTCGATCGTCTGACCGTCGCCGTGGATCACGGTCACCGATCGACCGGGGGTCCACTGCTGCGCCTCGCGGGCCCAGTTGGTCTTCACCACGTTGGGTACGACGGCCAGCAGTGGGTAGGCGTTCGCGACCTGTGCGGCCAGCAGTGCCTGCGCGGTCTTGCCGAGCCCGGGCTCGTCGGCCAGGAGGAACGTCCGGTGGCCCGCTGACGCAGCGGCCAGCAGCCGCGCCTGGTGGGCCATGAGATCCAGGCCCTTCGGCGCCGTCGTACCGCGGGGCTCCGGTAGCGCCATGCAGGCCGGGGCACCCGGAGCAGGGTGCTCGAAGGCATTCAGGATGGGCCCGATCAGCTCCCACCCAGCCAGGTGGCCCTGCACCTTGGCGCTCGCCCGTGAGAAGTCCGGGGTCAGGAACGGGTTGGCCAGCTGAGCAGCGCGAACCGACGGCGGCGGCGGTGGTGCCTTCCTCTCGGTGGGTTGCGGAGCCGTTGCAGGCGTGGCGACCTCGTCGTCCTGAGCGGGAGCGATCCCCGCCGCGTGCCGCATCTCGCGCATCAGACGCTGCGTGGTCTCGGATACGTCGCCGTCGAGCTCGGCGAACAACGAGGGCTCGCGCGCCACGATCTGCGCCAGGATCGTGGCCACCCCGTCCAGACGCTTGCGATCGTTGTTCGCGCGTGCCTCGGGGACCGACGAGTCGCCCTGGATCCGGGCTCGCTCCTCACGGACGAGCAGCGCGACGGCCTGCAGTCGGGAACGCTGGCCCGCCGTCAGCTGCCGGCGCTCGACCGCGGCCTCGACCTCCCGGACTGCCTTGGCAAGTACCGGGATCAGCCCGTCGTCGTCCTGGCGTCGCCGCGAGCGATTCCGGGAGCTCCTGTCCGCTCCGGATCGATCGACTCGTCTCCTGGCCAACCAGCAACCTTCCTCTTCATCGCAGCCCGCGCCGGAGGCGAACGGGAACCGCTCCGACGCCCTGTCCGGCCGCCGGCAGACCTAGCAGGGCGGCCCGCCTCGCTGAAGGCGCCCAGCTGCGCCTCAGCGGCGATGCATCGGTGGGCGAACCGCATCACGACCGCGGGGACGGTTCCGACTCCGTCGCCCGGCGCCTGCCAGAGCTCCAGCGTAGAAGATGGGCACCCAGGCACGGAAACCCGCACCAGCGGGTGACCCAGACGCAGCGCTTTCGGACGTGGCGAAGCCCGTGAGGTCTCGAGGGCGCCGGGGTTGTCAGTGGTGGCGTCTAGGTTGGAACCAGGTTCGAACCAGTGATGCGACACCGTGGGTTCGGGCCGGGAGCCCTTCGGGTTCCGCCTCCCACAGGCACACCGTGTCGCGCACCGTGGGACCCACCGTCTGGGTGGGGTGGTGCGGTTACCCCGGGCGGGGGTATGCCGTGGCCGGCAGGGACTCGCCGGGTCGCCGTTGACAGATGCGCGCGTTCCAGGAAGGAGGCACCCCCGTTGCGGCACCACCACCCCGACGACCCCCACGGCCACGACGCTGCCTCCACGGACTGGCGTGCTCCGGGATGCGACGCCGACGCGTCGCCGGTGGTGACCGAGGTGCTGGACCGGCTCGACACGGCGTTGGCCGACCTGGGTGAGCTGGCGCTGGCCGGGCTCGCGCCGGCGGACGTGACCCGGCTGCTCGACGCCACCACCCGGGCAGCGGGCCGGCTGACGGCGGCGACCTGTCGGGTAGCGCGGGAGGCCGACCGGCGGCGGATCGCCGATGACACCGGTGCCCGCAACACCCCGGTCTGGTGGGCCCACCGCACCCGGATCACCCGCGCCGAGGCCGCCCGCACCCACACCCTCGCCCAGCGGCTGGAGTCCGACCGCCACACCCCCACCGCGACCGCCCTCGCCGCGGGACGGCTGCACGCCGACCAGGCCGGCGTCATCGTCGCCGCCGTCGACGCCCTCCCCGACACCGTCACCGACGACCTCCGGGCCCGGGCACGTGACCACCTCCTGACCGCGGCGGCGGACTTCGACGCCCGCGCGCTGCGGATCCTCGGCCGGCGGATCCTCGACGTCATCGCCCCCGACCTCGCCGAGTCCGAAGAACAACGCCGCCTCGAAGCCGAAGAAGCAAAGGCCACCGCGAAGGCCCGCATCACCTTCCACGACGACGGCCACGGCACCTGCCACGGCCGGTTCACCCTCCCCACCCACCTCGGCGCGCTCTTCAAGGAACAGCTCCACGCCCTGGCCAACCCCCGCCGCCACCACCCACTGGGCACCCCCGACACCGACGGCGTCCAAGACGGGATGCCGGGCCCGGTGATCACCCCCGAACTCCTCGGCCGGGCACTCATGGCCTACGTCGAGCACTACCCCACCGACCGGCTCCCCGGCCACGGCGGCGGCGGCTTCGAGCTGGTCGTCACCCTCGACCACGACACCCTCCTCACCGGTCTCGGCGCCGCCACCCTCCCGGACGGTGGCCGGATCAGCGCCGGCGAAGCCCGCCGCCTCGCCTGCCAGGCCGGCATCACCCCCCTCGTCCTCGGCGGCGACTCCCAACCCCTCGACCTCGGCCGCACCAGGCGCCTCTTCACCCCCGCCCAACGCCGCGCCCTGGCGGTCCGCGACCGCGGCTGCACCACCGAGGGCTGCGGTCTCCCCGCCTCCGTCTGCGACGCCCACCACGACCACCCCTGGTCGGTCGGCGGCCCCACCGACCTCACCAACGCCCGCCTGTTGTGTCCGAGGCATCACCGGCTCGCCCACGACCGCCGCTACACCACCCGCACCAACCCCAGCGGAAGGATCAGCTTCCACCGACGGACGTAGGCCGACCGACGTTCAGCCGCGCAGCACCTTCTCCATCGCCTTGCCCTTGGCGAGCTCGTCCACGAGCTTGTCGAGGTAGCGGATCTGCTGCATCAACGGGTCCTCGACCTCCTCCACCCGCACCCCGCACACCACACCGGTGATCAGCGACGCGTTCGGGTTGAGCGACGCGTCCGCGAAGAAGTCCTCGCACGTCGTCCCCGCCTCGAGGTGCTGCGCCAGTGCTGCGTCGTCGAAGCCCGTCAGCCACCGGATGACCTCGTCCAGCTCTTCCTGCGTCCGGCCCTTCCGCTCCACCTTGGTCACGTAGTGCGGGTAGACGGAGGCGAACGGCATCGCGAAGATCCGGCTCATCCCGGCATCGTAGGTCCGTCCGAGGCGGGCTCCAGCCGGGACGCCGGCAGCCACTCCTCCACCACCACCCAGCCCGAGACCTCCTCCACCGGGTGCACCACCCGCCCGTGCCACCCGTCGGCCCGCTGCCCCCACCCCAGCAGCAGCCCCGGCAACCGCCCCGCCGGATGTCCCAGCACCCAGCAGTGCCGGATCGGAGGCGGGACGGGGGCAGCCGCGGCCGCCTCCCCACGCATCGCGGCCGACCGCTCGGCCAGGCTCCCCAGCTCGGGACGCCGCCGCATGCCACCCGCCATGGCAGCAGCGTATCGAACACGTGTTCGACACGGGTCAGGACAGGGTGAACTCCACCCGGCGCTCCTGCGGGTCCGCAGCCGACAGCTGGACGGTCACGTCCTCACCCAGCGGCAGCTCGCCGTCACCCGTGACCCGCGCCTCGATCGCCGGGTCCTTCACCGTGACCGCGCCGCGCGAGGTGTCCTCGTGGTCGACGTCGACCACCACGGCCGGGAAGGTCTCCCCCACCCGCTCGTGCAGCAGGATCGCCTCGACCAGGTTGATGACGGCGTTCTCGTAGCGGTTCGCCAGCGTCCCCGACCGCTGCAGCGTCCCCGGGAGGTCGTGGAGCCGCTCGGTCACCCAGCCCGGTACGTCGTCACCGGCACACAGCGCGAGGCAGATCTCCCCGGCGTACCGGTCCCCCAGCCGGCGCAGCGGCGCCGTCACGTGGGCGTACTCCGAGGCCAGTGCCGCGTGGCGCGGGTCGGCCGGTACCTCACCGTCGAACCCGACGTAGCCCGCACCCCGCAGCAGCCGCGTGCACGCCATCACCATCGCCGCGTGCTTCGGCTTCGACGGGTCCAGGGTCCGGATGAAGTCCGGGTAGAGCAGCTCCGCCGGCCAGTCGATCCCCAGTGCCTTGGCGGTGCGGTGCAGCCGGGTGACGTCGTGCGGCTCCGGCTCCGGCAGGGTGCGCAGCAGCCCCACCCGGGCGTAGACCATCAGCGACGCCGCCGCGAAGCCGGTCAGCAGCGAGATCTGGGCGTTCCACCGCTCGACCGGGAGCTGCTCGCGGAACTCCAGGTCGAGGTGGTCTCCCTCGACGTCGACCTCCTGCTCGGGCAACGGCAGCGATACCCCGCCGCGGGCCGCCTCCCGGGCCAGCCGGAGCTCGCCGACCTCCCCGAGCAGCTGCAGCGACTCCGACGCCGACCCCTCGTCGAGCATCCGCTGCGCCTCCTCGTAGGACAGCTTCGCGCGCGAGCGCACCAGCGCCCGCTCCACAGTGACGTCGGTGCCCTCACCGGTGTCGTCGACGTGGATCGTCCACAGCAGCGCCGGCCGGACCTGGTCGGGCAGCAGCGAGGCGGCGTCCTCCGACAGCGCGGGCGGGTGGAGCGGCACCTTCGAGTTCGCGCCGTAGAGGGTCTCCCCGCGCCGGTGCGCCTCCTCGTCGACCGCGTCACCCGGCGTCACGAACGCCGCCACGTCGGCGATCGCGTAGTGCACGACGTACCCCTCACCGTCCCGCTCGAGGTGGAGCGCCTGGTCGAGGTCCATCGCGTCCTCGGGGTCGATGGTGACCATCTCGAGGTCCGTGCGGTCCAGCTCGGGCAGTCGCGGGTTCTCCGCCGCCTTACGCGCCGCCGCCTCCACCTCGTCAGGGAAGTCGGGGCTGACCTCCAGCTCCTGCTGGATCCGGGCGATCCCGTCCTGCAGCGCGGACGCCGCCGCGCCCTCGCGTCGTGACCGGAGCCTGACCACTCGGTTGCTCGGCATGGTCAGCACCCTAGCCTTGCCCGGTGCTCATCCTGCTCCCCCCGAGTGAGGGGAAGACCGCCCCCGCGCGCGGCAAGCCGCTCGACCTCGCAGCCCTCTCCCACCCCACCCTCGGTGAGGTACGCCGGCGGGTGCTCGACGCGCTGGTGGCGACCAGCCACCGCGAGGACGCGGCCGACGTGCTCGGCCTCGGGCGGACCCAGCAGGACCTGATCGACCGCAACCGGACCCTCACCACCGCCCCCACCGCCCGCGCCGACCGCGTCTACACCGGGGTGCTCTACGACGCGCTCGGCTTCGACAGCCTCTCCCCCGCGGCCCGGCGCCGCTCGGCCACCCGGGTCGCGGTCACCTCGAGCCTGTTCGGGCTGGTGCGACCGACCGACCGGATCCCGGCGTACCGCCTCTCCGGCGACGCCACCCTCCCCGGCCTCGGCGGCGTGGCGGCCACGTGGCGCGAGGCGTTCCCGACCGCGGTGAGCGAGTCGCTGGGCACCGGCCTCCTGGTCGACCTGCGCTCGGGGACCTATGCGGCGTTCTGGAAACCGGGGCCCGAGCTCGCCGACCGCGTGGCGACCGTCCGCGTCCTCCACGAGGTGGACGGCAAGCGGTCGGTGGTCAGCCACTTCAACAAGGCGACCAAGGGCCGGATCGTCCGCGCGCTGCTCGAGCACGGCGGCAACCCCCGCACCCCGTCGGCCCTCGCACGGCTGCTCGGCGAGCTCGGCTGGCGGGTCGAGACCGCCGCCACCGGCTCCGGCACCCGGCTCGACGTCGTCGTCGACCAGGTCTGACGCGTCAGAGGAGGGTCACCAGGGCCGGGGCTCCAGGAACGCCGGCCGTCCCGGCGGCACCCCGTTGAACATCCGCAGTGACGGGTGCGGCGCCCGGTCGGGCTGGGGGTAGAAGGAGAGCACGGTGACCGAGGCGGGGGCGAGCTCCATCCGGAACAGCGCCTCCAGCGGAGCCCCCATCGCATGGGCGACCATCACCTTGATCGGCGTGACGTGGCTGACCACGACGAGGGTGTTGCCCTCGTGCTCCTCGAGCACGGGGTGCAGCCGGCCGAGAACGCGTTCCTCGACCGAGCGGAACGACTCACCGAGCCCACCGCCCGGAACCCGGTCGAGCTGGCCCAGCCACTCCTCGAGCTCGGACCGGTGGTGCTCGGCGACCTCGTCGAAGGTCATGCCCTCCCAGACCCCGAAGTCCATCTCGGCGAAGGCCGGGTCCTCGACAACGGGGACACCGAGCACGTCGGCGACGATGTCGGCCGACTCACGCGTGCGCAGCACCGGCGAGCTGATCATCGACCCGACCTGCCCCGCGAGCGGAAGCAGCCACTCGGCGGTCTCCTTGACCTGGGCGCGCCCCTCCTCCGAGAGCCCGGGGTTGTGGCCGGCGAGGCCGCCGGAGAACCGGCGCTCGGTGGTGTGGGCGGTGACCCCGTGCCGGACCAGCACCAGCGTGGTGGGCTGCGACGGCTCGGGCAGCGCCACCTAGAGCCCGCTCTCGGCGGTGCGGACCAGGATCCGCTGGCACTCCTCGCAGCGGATGACCTCGTCGCTGGCCGCCGACCGGATCGTGGCGAGCTCGGCGGCGTCGAGGGTCAGCCGGCAGCCGCCGCACTGACGGGCGCGCAGCGCCGCTGCGCCGATGCCGCCCTTCTGGTCGCGCAGCCGGTCGTAGAGCTTGAGGAGGTCCTCGGGGAGCCCGTCCACCGTGGGGGCCCGATCGGCCTCGACACCGGCGAGGTCGGTGTCGATGGCGGCGGTCTTCTCGTCGCGGCTGGTGGTGAGCGAGGCGATGCGCTCGTCGGTCGCGGTCACCTCGACCATGAGGGAGTCGAGGGTGCGCTGGGCCTCCTCGAGCTGCTCCATGACCTCCAGCTCCTGGTCCTCCAGGGTGGTGATCCGGCGGTCGAGCGACTCGAGCTCGTGGAGCATCCGCTGCAGGTCCTTGGGGTTCGAGACCAGGCCCTGGTCGATCTTCTCCTGGTCGCGGGTCTTGCGGGCGCGGGCCTGCTCGACGTCGGCGTCGATCTTGGCGCGCTCGGTCTCGAGGTCGTCGACCGTCATCTGGGCGTCGACGAGCTGGCCGTCGAGCTCGGCACGTGACTTCTGCTGCGCCTCGATGTCGGCCAGCTCGGGGAGGGTACGCCGCTGGTGGCGCAGCTGGTCGGCCCTCGCGTCGAGCTCCTGGAGGTCGAGCAGCTTCAGTTGGGCGAAGGGGTCGGCTTTCAGCGTCTTGCTCCTAGATCCGGAACTGCCAGGGGTCGGTGTTGATGGTGCTCACGCGGGTCTCCACCGTATCGCCCAGCTCGTCGGCGAGCCGCGCCGAGACCACCGGCAGCCAGGTCCACTCCGCCGCCCAGTGCGCGACGTCGACGAGCGCCGGGCCGTCGTGCTCGCGGAACTCGGCCGCCGGGTGGTGGCGCAGGTCGCTGGTGACGTAGACGTCGGCGTCGGTGCCGCGGACCGCGTCGAGCAGGAAGTCACCGGCCCCGCCGCAGAGGGCCACCCGCCGCACGGGGCGGTCGGGGTCGCCGGCGACGCGTACGCCGGCGGCGGTCTGCGGCAGTGCCCGCGCAACGGTCGAGGCGAACTCGGCCAGCGTCGTCGGCTCGACCGTCCCGATGCGGCCGGTGCCGGTGGGGGCCTGCCCCGGGTCGGCGAGCTCGATCACGTCGTAGGCCGGCTCCTCGTAGGGGTGCGCCGCGAGCAGGGCCGCGACCACCTGCGTGCGCAGCCGGCGCGGCAGCACCACCTCGACCCGCTCCTCCTCGACGGTCTCGATCCTGCCGACCTCGCCGATCGCCGGGCTGGCGCCGTCGAGCGGCCGGAACCGGCCCTCGCCGAGCGAGGAGAACGAGGCGTGCTCGTAGTCGCCGATCCGGCCTGCCCCCGCCTCGGCCAGCGCGACGCGGAGCTGGTCGGCGTCGGCGCGCGGGACGAAGACGGTGAGCTTGTCGGTCGCGACCGTGGGCGCGGGCAGCAGCGGCTCGATCCCGGTCAGCCCGAGCGCGTGGGCCATCGCCTCGGAGACCCCCGAGACGGCCTGGTCGGCGTTGGTGTGGGCCGTCAGCAGGCCGCACCCGGCCCGCAGCAGCGTGGTGAGGGTGCGGCCCTTGGGCGTCACGGGCGCGATGCCGTGCACCGGCTTGAGGAAGAGCGGGTGGTGGACGACCAGCAGGTCGGCGCCCCAGTCCGCGGCTTCCTCGGCCACCGGGAGGGTCGGGTCGACCGCGAACAGCACCTTCGAGACCCCGGCTTCAGGGTCGCCCGACACCAGGCCGACCGCGTCCCACGAGTCGGCGGTCCCCGGCGGGTACCAGCCGTGCACCAGGTCGACGACGTCCTCGAGGCTCGGCATGGCGCGAGGCTACCGCCTGGCGCGGCGTAGCCTGCGCGGCGTGGAGCTGACCCTGGAGCCCGTGACCCGCGACAACTGGCGCGCCGTCGCCGACATCGCGCCGCGCGACGACCAGCGGCGGTTCGTGCCCGCCCTGGCAGCCCGCTACCTGTTGCTGGGGATCTACGGCGACACCTGGCACAACCTGGGCGCGTTCGAGGGCGACACCGCGGTCGGCCACGTGATGTGGGGGGTGGACGACGAGGACGGATCCTGCTGGATCGGCGGCCTCGTCGTCGATCGTGCCCACCAGGGGCGCGGCGTGGGCCGGCGGGTCGTCGAGCTCCTCCTCGAGCAGCTGCGCGAACAGGCGGGTGTGGTGCGGATGTCCTACCTGCCGGACAACACCGCCAGCCGCACCCTGTTCGCGAGTCTCGGCTTCGTCGACACCGACGAGTGGGACGACGACGAGCGGATCATGGAGCTGCTCAGTTGACCTGTCGGTCGTAGCCCTCCCAGTACTGCTGGCGCAGCTTGTACTTCTGCAGCTTTCCGGTCGCGGTCCGCGCCAGCACGTCGCGGAACTCCACCGACGTGGGCGCCTTGTAGCCCGCCAGCCGTTCCTTGCACCAGGCGATGATCTCGTCCTCGGTGACCTCGGCGTCCTCGGCGGTCACGACCAGAGCCTTGATCGTCTCGCCCCACTTTTCGCTCGGGACGCCGATGACCGCGACCTCGGCGACCGCGGGGTGGGAGAAGATCGTGTCCTCCACCTCGATCGAGGAGACGTTCTCGCCACCGGTGATGATCACGTCCTTCTTGCGGTCCTGGATCGTCACGTAGCCGTCGTCGCCGATCACTGCCCCGTCGCCGGTGTGGAACCAGCCGTCGGCCAGCGACCGCTCGCTCTCCTCCGGCTGCTCCCAGTAGCCCGCGAGCACCACGTTGGAGCGGGCCAGCAGCTCGCCGGTGCCCTCCCCGGACTCGTCGACCTGCAGGCGTACGCCGAGGGCCGGCGCCCCGGCCCGCACCAGCTTCTGCGCGCGCTCCTCCGCGGCGAGGTCGTCCCACTCCGACCGGGTGCGGTTGACGGTGAGCAGCGGCGAGGTCTCGGTCAGCCCGTAGATCTGGACGAACTCCCAGCCCAGCTCCTCCTCGACCCGGACCACGGTCTGCGTGGGCGGCGGGGCGCCGGCCATGATGATGCGCACCCGGTCGCGGCCGGGGATCTCGCCGTCCCAGTCCTGGGCCGCCTCCAGCACGGCTGCGGCCACGGCCGGGGCAGCGCACATCACGGTGACCCCGTGCTGCTCGACCCGGCGCAGGATCTCGGCACCGTCCACCTTGCGGAGGACGACCTGCGGCACCCCGAGGCCGGTCATGGTAAACGGCATCCCCCACCCGTTCGCGTGGAACATCGGGAGGGTGTGGAGGTAGACGTCGCGGTCGCTCACGCCGGTGTGCAGACCGAACGTGACGGCGTTGACCCAGATGTTGCGGTGGGTGATCTGGACGCCCTTGGGCCGCGCGGTCGTGCCGGAGGTGTAGTTGATGCACGCGGTGGCGTTCTCGTCGGGCTCCCAGGGCTTGGGCTCGGCGCCCTCGGGTGCTAAGAAGTGGTCGTCCTCCCCCAGCACGAACCGGTGCTCCGCGTCGACCGAGGACAGCGCCTCGTCGAGCTCGGGGTCGACGTAGAGGACCCGGGCGCCGGAGTGCTCCACGATGTAGCGCACCTCGTCGGGCTTGAGCCGGAAGTTCACCGGCACCAGCACCCGGCCGTGGCCGGCGACGCCGAAGAACGACGTCAGCAGCCGGGCACTGTTCTGCGAGACCACGGCGACCCTGTCGCCGACCCCGATGCCGAGCTCGTCGAGATGGGCCGCCTGGCGGCGCGCGAGCCGGTCGAGGTCGCGGTAGGTGAGCTCGCCCAGCGATGCGGCGGGCTGGTCCGGCTCGTCGATGACGCCGACGCGGTCGCCGTAGACCGTGCGCGCGCGGTCGAGGAAGTCGGAGATGCTGAACGGGACGATCATGGGAACCTCCGTGTGCCGAGAGGTCCCCACCCTAGGCGCGCCCGCGTTGGCCGTGGGTTGGCCGCGGGCCGGCGGCGTACGTCGACCGGCTGGACGGCCGGGGTCCGGGGTGCGTCGGGACGGGATCGAACCGCCGACCGCTCGGGTGTAAACCGAGTGCTCTACCGCTGAGCTACCGACGCCGGGGAGGACAGCGGGCCACACCCTACGGGGTCGGGGGGCGACCGGAAGAAATCATCCGGACATGAGTCGAGCCGCTGGCGTCTCGGGTCACCAGCGGCTCGAACAACTACGAGTGTAGACGCCGGGACAAGGTGCTGTCGCGGGTTGCCGCAAAATTCTCCCGCCGGTGGACCGCGAGGCCTAGACCACGACGGCGTGGAGCTGGCGGAGGTGCTCGTCGAGGTCGCGCTTGTCGGGTCCCTCGTTGTGCACCGACCACCGCAGCAGGCCGTCGCGGTCCACGACGTAGGAGGAGCGCGTGGGGCAGCCCCGGTGCTCCTCGAAGACGCCGTAGGTGCGCGACACCTCGCCGTGCGGCCAGAAGTCGGACAGGAGCGGGAAGTTCAGGCCGTCCTGGTCGGCGAAGGTGCGCAGCGAGTAGACCGGGTCGCAGGAGATGGCGAGCACCTCGCTGTCGAAGGTCATGAACTCGGCCAGCCGAGCGCGGATGTCGGCCATCTCCCCGGTGCAGACACCGGAGAAGGCGAAGGGGAAGAAGACGAGGGCCACGGCCTTGCGGCCGCGGAAGGAGGAGAGCGTGACGTCCTGGCCGAACTGGTCGCGGAGGGTGAAGTCAGGCGCTGGGCCACCGAGGGGGATGCCGGTCATGGTGGGCCCATCCTCGCACCCGGCCGGGAGACCCGGACTCAGGACCCCGACGGCTCGTGGTCGGCCAGCTCGCGCTTGAGCACCTTGCCGGTCGCGTTGCGGGGCAGCTCCGGGAGGAAGACGACCTCGCGGGGCACCTTGTAGCGGGCCAGGTTGGCCTTCACGTGCTCCTTGAGGGCGTCCTCGCTCACCTCGGAGCCCTCCCGCACCACCACGAAGGCCCGCAGCCGCTTGCCGTAGTCGTCGTCGTCCACGCCGACAGCCGCGGCGTCGGCGACCGCCTCGTGCCCGACCAGGCAGTCCTCGACCTCCTTGGGGAAGACGTTCTCCCCGCCGGAGACGATCATCTCGTCGTCGCGTCCGTCGACGTAGAGCCGTCCGTCCTCCCCGATCCGGCCGACGTCGCCGGTCGACATGAGGCCGTCGATCATGTCCTTGGAGCCGCCGCCGGTGTAGCCCTCGAACAGCATGCTGTTGCCGACGAAGATCCGGCCGGTCTCGCCGTCGGGGAGCGGGCGGCCGTCCTCGTCGAAGATCCGGACCACCGTGGCGTGCGGGGGCCGGCCGGCCGAGGACGGCGCCTCGCGGAGGTCCACGGGCGTCGCGATGCTGGCGTAGGCGACCTCGGTGGAGCCGTAGATGTTGTAGAGGTGGTCACCGAAGTGGTCCATCCAGCTCAGCGCCAGGTTGCCGGGCAGTGCCGAACCGGAGGCGGCCACGACCTTGACGTGCGCGAGGTCGTACTCCCGCAGCGTGTCCTCGGGCAGGCCCAGGATCCGCTGCAGCATCACCGGGATCACCACCAGCGAGTCGCAGCGCTCGTCCTGGGTGGCGCGCAGCGCCTCCTCGGGGTCGAACTTGCGGCGCAGCACCACGGTGGAGCCCAGCAGCATCCCGAGGGCGAGGTGGGCGAACCCCCACGTGTGGAACAGCGGTGCCGCGATGTGGGTGCGCCAGCCGTGGCGCAGGGGCAGCCGCGACATCAGGGACACGGCGGCGTCGATCCCGGCCTCGTTGCGGGGGGCACCCTTCGGCGTACCGGTCGTGCCGGAGGTCAGGATCACGATCCTGGCGTGCCGTGACGGCGGGTCGAGGTCACCGCCGTCGTGGTCGGCGAGCAGCTGCTCGAGCGTCGTCTCCCCGGTGCCGGAGCCGGTGTCGGAGTCGGAGTCGGTCCACCCCAGCACCCGGTGCTCGACGTCGACACCCTCGAGCAGGCCGGTGAACTCCTCGTCGTGGACGACCACGCGGGGCGCCTCGCGCTCGAGCACGTCGGCGAGCTGCGGCCCCGCGAAGGCCGTGTTGAGGTAGAGGATGTCGGCGCCGAGCCGGGCGATGCCCACGGTGGCGTCGACGAACCCCCGGTGGTTGCGGCACATCACCGCGACCGAGTCGCCCTCGCCCACCCCCAGCTCCGCCAGCCCACGGGCCACGGCGTTGCCGCGGCGGTGGATCTCGTCGAAGGTGAGCTCACCGAGCTCGTCGACCAGACCGACCCGGTCGGGATCGGTCAGCGCAAGGGTGGCGAACCCGCCGGCGGGACCGGTGCCCCACTGCTTGAGGATGCGACCCAGCCCGGCGAGCTTGCGCGGGCCCAGCGGGCGTACGACGCCGGAGCCGCCCAGCACGCGGAGCGTCACGGCGGCGTTGGTGAGCAGCTGCATGTGTGGTCAGAACGTCCCGGCCGCGGTTGCGTTACGCCCCGGCCCTCACGCCCGGGTCTTGGGGGTCACCAGACGGGTGGCCGACCAGTCCTTGCTGACCGCGGCCGTCGTCGTCTGCGACAGCCCGGCGATCGGCGCGGCCTCGGCGATGTCGGCGGGGTCGACGGCGTTGGGCCGACCCACCTTCGGGGTGAGCAGCCAGATCGCGCCGCCCCCGACCAGGTCGGTCAGGGAGTCGACGAGCCCGTCGACGAGGTCGCCGTCCTCCTCGCGCCACCACAGCACGACGGCGTCGACCACGTTGCCGTAGTCGCCGTCGACCATGTCGGCGTCGATCGCGTCCTCGATGGCGATCCGCAGCTCGTCGTCGGTGTCGGAGTCCCAGCCGAGCTCCTGGACGACCATGCCCTTGCTGAGACCGAGCCGGTGGGCCGGTCCGTCGGCCGGGGCCCCCGTCTGCGGGGCATCACTGCCCGCGGTCGAGCTCACTGGTTCCAACTCCGATCTGACAGGTGCACGGATCTGCGCGACGGCGTCGCGTGGTGAGTAGTCCAGCGGAGTTGCGGCAGCGGCGCAACCCGTTCCGGAAACCGGGCGTGGCCGGTACCGACGGGTAGATTTCACGCCGTGGCGTCGCATGCAACGATGAGCGGGTGAGCAGCGACGACAGCACCGCCCGGTCCGAGGCCTCGCAGCCCCACGCGTCCGTGATCCACGAGGGACTCCCGACGCAGCTCCCGGACATCGACCCCGAGGAGACCGCCGAGTGGCTGGCCTCCTTCGACGGCCTCGTCGACGAGCGCGGCCGTGGGCGAGCGCGCTACCTGATGCTGCGGCTGCTCGAGCGGGCCCGCGAGAAGCAGGTCGGCGTGCCCGCCCTGCGCAGCACCGACTACATCAACTCGATCCCGCCCGAGCGTGAGCCGTGGTTCCCCGGCGACGAGGACATCGAGCGCCGGATCCGGGCCTTCATCCGCTGGAACGCCGCCGTCATGGTCTCCAGCGCCAACCGCAAGGGCCTCGAGGTCGGCGGCCACATCGCGACGTACCAGTCGGCGGCCAGCCTCTACGAGGTCGGCTTCAACCACTTCTTCCGCGGCAAGGACCACCCCGGCGGCGGCGACCAGATCTACATCCAGGGCCACGGCTCCCCCGGCATCTACGCCCGCGCCTTCCTCGAGGGCCGGCTCACCGAGGACCAGCTCTACGCCTTCCGCCAGGAGGTCCAGCACGGCCCCGGGCGCGGCCTGCCGTCCTACCCCCACCCCCGGCTGATGCCGGACTTCTGGGAGTTCCCCACGGTCTCGATGGGGCTGACGGCGCTCAACGCGATCTACCAGGCCCGTTTCAACCGCTACCTGCACAACCGCGGCATCAAGGACACCTCGGACCAGCGGGTGTGGGCGTTCCTCGGCGACGGGGAGATGGGTGAGCCGGAGTCGCTCGGCGCGATCGGCCTCGCCGCCCGTGAGGAGCTCGACAACCTCGTCTTCGTCGTCAACTGCAACCTGCAGCAGCTCGACGGTCCGGTGCGCGGCAACGGCAAGATCATCCAGGAGCTCGAGGCGCAGTTCCGCGGTGCCGGCTGGAACGTCGTCAAGGTGGTCTGGGGCCGCGAGTGGGACGAGCTGCTCGCCCGCGACGTCGACGGCGTCCTGGTCAACCGGATGAACAACACCCCTGACGGGCAGTTCCAGACCTACTCCGTCGAGACCGGCGACTACATCCGCGACCACTTCTTCGGCACCGACTCGCGACTCCGGGCGATGGTCGAGCACATGTCCGACGACCAGATCCGCAAGCTCCCGCGGGGTGGCCACGACTACCGCAAGGTCTTCGCGGCCTTCGACGCCGCCACCAAGCACGCCGGACAGCCGACGGTGATCCTCGCCAAGACCATCAAGGGCTGGACGATCGAGGCGCTGGAGGGCCGCAACGCGACCCACCAGATGAAGAAGCTGACCATCGACGACCTCAAGCTCTTCCGCGACCGGCTCTACCTCCCGCTCAGTGACCGCGACCTCGACGAGAGCTACGAGCGGACCGGGGCGGCGCCGTTCTTCCACCCGGGCGAGGACGCCCCCGAGATCCGCTACATGCTCGAACGGCGCGCCACTCTCGGCGGCTCGCTGCCCCGGCGGGTCGACCGGTCGAGCCCGCTGAAGCTGCCGGGTGACGCGGTCTACGCCGAGCTCAAGCAGGGCTCGGGCAAGAACGCCGTGGCGACGACCATGGCGGTCGTGCGGCTGCTCAAGGACTGGATGAAGGACCCCGAGATCGGTGAGCGGATCGTGCCGATCGCGCCCGACGAGTACCGCACCTTCGGCATGGACTCGATGTTCCCGGGGGCGAAGGTCTACAACCCGGGCGGCCAGCAGTACGAGTCGGTGGACCGGAAGTTGTTGCTTGCCTACAAGGAGTCCGCGCAGGGCCAGATGCTCCACGAGGGCATCTCCGAGGCCGGCTCCATGGCCTCGGCGACCGCGGCCGGCTCGTCGTACTCCACCCACGGCGAGCCGATGATTCCCTTCTACATCTTCTACTCGATGTTCGGCTTCCAGCGGACCGGCGACTCGATCTGGGCGATGGCCGACCAGCTGGCACGGGGCTTCCTCATCGGCGCCACGGCCGGGCGGACCACGCTGACCGGTGAGGGCCTCCAGCACGCCGACGGCCACTCGCCGCTGCTGGCCACCACCAACCCGGCCGTCGTCCACTACGACCCGGCGTTCGCCTACGAGGTCAGCCACATCATGCGCTCGGGCCTGGAGCGGATGTACGGCTCGGACCCCGAGGACGTGATCTTCTACCTCACCGTCTACAACGAGCCGGTGAAGCAGCCAGCGGAGCCCGACGACGTCGACGTCGACGGCATCCTGCGGGGCCTCCACAAGGTCTCGACCGGTGACGGCGACGGGCCACGGGTGCAGCTGCTCGCCTCCGGCGTCGGCTACCCGTGGGCCGAGGAGGCTGCCCGGCTGCTCCGGGAGGAGTGGGGCGTGGTCGCCGACACCTGGTCGGTGACCTCCTGGAACGAGCTGGCCCGCGACGCCGTGGCCGCCGAGGAGTGGAGCCTGCTCAACCCCGACGAGGAGCAGCGCACCCCCTACGTCACCGACAAGCTCCGCGACGCCGGCGGGCCGGTGCTGGCCGTGTCGGACTACATGTCCGCCGTGCCCCTGCAGATTGCGCGCTGGGTCCCCGCCGACTACCGGGTGCTGGGAGCCGACGGCTTCGGCTTCGCCGACACCCGTCCCGCGGCGCGCCGCTACTTCCACATCGACGCGCAGTCGGTCGTGGTCAAGGCGCTGCAGGCGCTCGCCGACGCCGGCGAGGTGCCGCGCGAGAAGGTGGCCGAGGCGTTCGCGAAGTACCGCATCGACGACCCGACCGCGGTCGCGGGTGTCAAGCAGGAGGGCGGCGACGCCTGAGCGTGGTTCAGGCGGGCGTGATGCTGGTGACGCTGGCCTTGCGCTCGATCCGCTGACCCGCGCGCAGCAGCGTCCGGAACCGGCCCCGGTTGTAGGTCGCCGGCGGTGTGGACCGGATGAACTCGTGCACCACCTTGGCGAAGCGCTGCGGGTGGTCGCGGTGGGGGAAGTGGCCCGCGTTGGGCAGCACCTCGACCCGCGCCTCGGGAGCCAGGCGTGAGGCCAGGGCGGCGTGGCTCACGGGGATGACCTGGTCGTCCTCGCCCCAGATCACCGCCATCGGCATCTCCTGGGTCAGGTAGGCGCGGTCGGCCATGGTGACCACCTGCCCCCGCCAGTCGACGACCGCCTTGACCACGTGGCGGATGGCGTGCCGCGCCGCCGGGTCCTTGAAGGAGTCGTAGATCTCGGCGACCTCGTCGAGGTCACGGGTGTACTTCGAGGGCAGCCGGGAGAGGTTGCGGAGCCCGATCATGCCGGCGTGGCGCACGCCGGGCAGCGTCAGCACCCTCATCGCAGGGTGGAACCCGGGCGTGGTGATCGCGCGGATCAACGGCGTCACCTCCGGTCCCAACCCTCCGGAGGCGACCAGGATCAGCCGCTCGGTGCGCTCGGGGTACTGGTAGGCGAACTGCATCGCCACGCCGCCGCCGAAGCTGTGGCCGACCACCGTGACCCGGTCGATGCCGAGCACCGTGAGCAGGTCGCGCATGCCGTTGGCATAGCCGCCGACGCTGTAGTCGGCGCGCGGCTTGTCGGACAGCCCGTGGCCGAGCAGGTCCGGGGCGATGACGGTGTAGCGGCGGGCGAGCGCCTCGATCACCGGTTCCCAGGTGGTGTGGTCGCACCCGAGGCCGTGGAGCAGCAGCACCACCGGGCCCTTCCCGGTCCGGACGAACGCGCGCCGGTGACCGTGGACGGTGAGGTACTCGACCTCGTACCGGGACTGTGCCACGTGTGCCGCCTCCCTGGGGGTTGTTGCGGAGTCAATCAGACATGTCCACTGTTGGGGACCGCGAAACCCCTGATTCACGGGACCTTGATCGTTTCGTGACGATCGCACGCTCCACTAGCCTCGACCCGTGTCCGCCCAACCCGCCTCCACGGGGCCCCGTCGCGACCGCGCTGCCTCGGCACTGCTGCGGGCCACGGGTTCCCTGAGCACCGCCGCCACCGCGCGGATGGAGTCGGACCTGCCGTGGTTCCGCGAGCTGCCGGCCGAGCACCGGTCGTGGGTGGGGCTGATCGTGCAGGCGGGCATCAAGGGCTTCGTCGACTGGTACTCCCACACCGGCGAGCCCGTGCCGGCCGGGAGCGACCTCGCCGCCGCGGTCTTCGGTGCTGCTCCGCGGGCCCTGACCGGGGTGATCTCGCTGCAGCAGACCGTCGAGCTGGTGAAGCTCTCGCTCACGGTGGTGGAGCACAACATCGACGACATCATCGACCCGGTCGACGCCCCCGACGTGCACGCCGCCGTCCTGCGCTACGCCCGCGAGGTGGCCTTCGCGACCGCCGAGGTCTACGCGCGGGCCGCCGAGCTGCGCGGGGCCTGGGACGCGCGGCTGGAGGCCCTCGTGGTCGACTCGGTGCTCCGCGGCGAGGCCGACGAGGCGGTGATGTCGCGCGCGAGCGCACTCGGCTGGTCGGCCCACGGCGACGTGGCCGTCGTGCTCGGCCGGGCCCCCGCCCGGCGTACCGAGACCGACGTCTTCGCCGAGGTACGCCGGGTGGCCCGCGCCGCCGGCATGGACGCGCTGTGCGCCACGCAGGGTGAGCGGCTGGTGGTCGTGCTGGGCGGGGTGTCCGACGCCTCACGGGCGGCGGGGTCGGTGGCCGACCTCTTCGGCGAGGGTCCCGTCGTGGTCGGCCCGGTCACCGACGGCCTCGAGCACGCCCACGTCTCCGCCCGCGCGGGGATGTCGGCCTACCGCGCGGCCGGCGGCTGGCCCGACGCACCCCGCCCCGTCCGCAGTGACGAGCTGCTGCCGGAGCGGGTGCTGGCGGGCGACGGCCACGCTCGCCGCCACCTGGTCGACGAGGTCTACGTCCCGCTGCTCCACGCCCGCAGTGCACTGATCGAGACACTCAGCGCCTACCTCGCCAACGGGTCCGCGCTGGAGGCCACCGGCCGCGCGCTGTTCGTCCACCCCAACACGGTCCGCTACCGGCTCAAGCAGGTCACCGAGCTGACCCACCTCGACCCCGGAGACCCGCGCGACGCCTTCGCGCTGCGCATCGCGCTGGTCCTGGGCCGGCAATCCGGACGCAACGACACCTTGTAGGAACCCTACAAAGAACCGGCCACCGGATTCGTGGGCGCCGAAGGCGCGACCGGAGCCCTCGTCCCGGCAGAGTTGGTGTCGTGCTCGTGATCGTCGCGCCCGGGCAGGGCGCCCAGACCCCCGGCTTCCTCACCCCCTGGCTCGAGGACGCGACGTTCGCGTCCCGCATGGAGTGGCTCTCCACGGTCGCGGGCCTCGACCTCGTGCACTACGGCACGGAGGCCGACGCCGAGACCATCCGCGACACCCAGGTGGCCCAGCCGCTGCTGGTCGCCACGGGTCTGGTGGCGGCGCTGGAGCTCTTCCCGCACCCCGCCGACGCGTTCTCCCTCATCGGCGCCGTGGCCGGCCACAGCGTCGGCGAGCTCACCGCGGCCGCGGGCGCCCGGGTGATCACCGCGGAGCAGGCGATGGTCCTGGTGCGCGAGCGCGGCAGGGCGATGGCCGAGGCCGCCGCGGTCACCCCGACCGGCATGACCGCCGTGCTCGGCGGCGACCGCGACGAGGTGCTGGCCGCACTCGAACGCCATGGCCTGACGCCGGCCAACGACAACGGCCCCGGCCAGATCGTCGCCGCCGGCACGGAGGCCCAGCTGGCCGCGCTGGCCGACGACGCCCCCGCCAAGGCCCGCCTGATCCCGCTGAGCGTCGCCGGCGCCTTCCACACCGAGCACATGGCCCCGGCCGTCGGCCACCTGTCCCACCTGGCCCGCTCCGTGTCGGTCCACGACCCCCGCACGCCGGTCATCTCCAACCGCGACGGCCAGGTCGTCCACGACGGCCGCGACGTCCTGGCCCGCATCGTCGGCCAGATCGCCAACCCCGTCCGATGGGACCTCTGCATGGAGACCATGGCCGACGCCGGGGTCACCGGCATCCTCGAGATGCCCCCCGCCGGGACCCTCACCGGCATCGCCAAGCGGGCGCTCAAGGGGGTCGAGACGTTCGCCCTCAAGACGCCCGACCAGCTCGACGACGCCCGCGCCTTCGTGCAGAAGCACGGTGAGGCCTCCCCCATCGACACCACGCCGACCTGGCGCATGGTCGTCTCGCCGGCCAAGGGCACCTTCCACCGCGCCGAGGACGTGGCCGACGCCGAGATGCTGCCGCCCGGCACCACCATCGGCGACGTCGCCAGCCTGCGCGACACGACCGACATCGTCGCCGCCCACGGCGGACAGGTCGTGGAGTGGCTCGTCGAGGACGGCGACCTGGTCTCACCGGGGCAACCGCTGCTCCGGCTCCACCCGGAGGGAGCTGCCTGATGGCCGCGATCAGTCCTGCCACCGGTGCGCCGCACGCGACGATCCTCGGGATCGGCGCCTACCGCCCCTCCCGCGTCGTGCCCAACTCCGCCGTCATCGAGGCGATCGACTCCAGTGACGAGTGGATCCAGCAGCGCTCCGGCATCAAGCAGCGGCGCTGGGCCGCGCCCGACGAGACCGTCCAGGTCATGTCGGTCGGCGCCGCGCGCGAGGCCATCGAGCAGGCCGGGATCGCCCCGGCGCAGATCGACTGCGTCGTCGTCGCCACCGTCACCCACCTGCTGCAGACACCGGCCATCGCCACCGCGATCGCCCACGAGCTCGGCACCGAGAACGCCGCCGCCTTCGACATCTCCGCGGCGTGCGCCGGGTTCTGCCACGGCGTCTCCCTGGCCGCCGACATGGTCCGCGGCGGCAGCGCCGGTCACGTGCTGGTCATCGGGGTCGAGCGCCTGAGCGACATCACCGACCTCCACGACCGCGGCACCGCGTTCATCTTCGCCGACGGTGCGGGTGCCGCCGTGGTCGGACCCAGCGAGACCCCCGGCATCGGCCCGGTGGTGTGGGGCTCCGACGGCGAGCAGTTCGACCTGATCCGGCAGAAGGAGGACTGGCGCGACGTCGTCGGCACCCCGGCCGTGCCGGGCAGCGGCGTGATGCCCCACCTGGTGATGCTGGGCAATCCGGTGTTCCGCTGGGCGAGCTTCGCGATGGCCAAGGTCGGCCAGCAGGCACTCGACCGGGCGGGGATCGCCGTGGAGGACCTCGACCTCTTCGTCCCCCACCAGGCCAACATGCGGATCATCGACGCGATGGCCCGCTCCATGAAGCTGCCCGAGTCGGTGCGGATCGCCCGCGACATCGCCGAGCAGGGCAACACCTCGGCGGCGTCCATCCCGCTCGCCCTGCACCGGATGGTCGAGGAGGGCGAGGCCCAGAGCGGCGACGTCGCCCTGCTCATCGCCTTCGGCGCCGGCCTGGCCTACGCCGCACAGGTCGTCACAGTTCCCTAGCACCACCCCGCAACCACCCCCACAGAGGAGAGGACACAGACACATGCCCACCACCGAAGACATCCGCGCGGACCTGGCCGAGATCGTCAACGAGGTCGCCGGAGTCGACACCGAGGACGTGCAGCTCGACAAGTCGTTCGTGGACGACCTCGACGTCGACTCGCTGTCCATGGTCGAGGTCGTCGTGGCGGCCGAGGAGAAGTTCGGCGTGACCATCCCCGACGACGAGGTCAAGAACCTCAAGACCGTCGGCGACGCCGTCGCCTACATCGAGCGCGCCCAGGGCTGACCCACCGGTCGGCCCACCCCACCACACCCCGAGGAGTCGCATGTCTGCCACGCGCGTCGTCGTCACCGGCCTGGGCGCCACCTCGCCCGTCGGTGGCGACGTGCCCACCACCTGGTCGGCCCTGCTCGCAGGGCAGTCCGGGGTCGCCACCCTCGACCACGACTGGGCCGAGCAGCTGGGCGCCCGGATCGCGGCCGAGGTCGCGGTCGAGCCCAGCGAGGTCCTCGACCGCGTCAAGGCACGCCGTCTCGACCGTTCGGCACAGTTCGCCATGATCGCGGCCGACGAGGCGTGGCGGGACTCCGGTCTCGCCGATGCCGACCTCGAGCCCGAGCGGCTCGGGGTGGCGATGGCCTCCGGGATCGGTGGGGTCCTGACCCTGCTCACCAACTACGACGCGCTGAAGGAGAAGGGCCCGCGCCGGGTCTCGCCGCTGGCGATCCCGATGCTCATGCCCAACTCCCCCGCCGCCAACGTGGGGCTGGCGCTCGGCGCGAAGGCCGGTGTCCACACGCCGGTGTCCGCGTGCGCCTCCGGCAACGAGGCGATCTCGCTCGGCATCGACATGATCCGGCTCGGCCGTGCCGACGTCGTGGTGTGCGGGGGAACCGAGGCGGCGGTGCACGCGCTGCCGATCGCGGCGTTCGGCCAGATGATGGCCCTCTCCAAGCGCAACGACGACCCCGAGGCCGCCTCGCGGCCCTGGGACAAGGGTCGCGACGGCTTCGTGCTCGGCGAGGGCTCGGCAGCGGTCGTGCTCGAGTCCGCGGCGCACGCCGAGGCACGAGGCGCCCGGGTCTACGCCGAAGCGGCGGGAGCCGGCATCACCGCCGACTCCCACGACATCGCCCAGCCGGACCCGGCCGGGCAGGGTGCCGCCCGAGCGATGGCCCGAGCCCTGGAGGACTCTGACCTGGCGCCGTCCGACGTGCTCCACATCAACGCCCACGCCACCTCGACCCCGCAGGGCGACGTGGCGGAGGCGGGCGCCATCCGCGCGGTGCTCGGCGACTCGCCCGCGGCGATCCTCACCAGCACCAAGTCGATGACGGGACACCTCCTCGGCGCCGCCGGCGCCCTGGAGTCGGTGGCGACGATCCTCGCGGTCCACCACCGCACGGTCCCGCCGACCATCAACCTCGACGACCCCGAGGACGTCGGGCTCGACCTGGCCGACAAGCGGCGCGACCTGCCCGCCGGCGACGTGGCGGCCCTCAACAACTCCTTCGGGTTCGGCGGCCACAACGTGGCGCTCGCCTTCCGGAGCGCCTGATGACGACCAGCCAGGCCCCGGCGAAGCCGGCGAAGCTCCCCCGTGAGGAGGACCCCCGCAACCCGGTCCACCGGTTGCGGGCGCTGCTCGACGACGGGACCATGGAGCTGATCACGCCCGACGACGACTCCGGCATGCTCGCGGCGGTCGGGTACGTCGACGGGACCCGGGTCGTGGCCTTCTGCTCCGACGCCACCGTCATGGGCGGAGCGATGGGTGACGTCGGCTGCCGGGTGGTCGTGGACGCCTACCACCGCGCGATGACCGACGGCGTCCCGATCATCGGCCTCTGGCACTCCGGCGGCGCCCGGCTCGCCGAGGGTGTGCTGTCGCTGCACGCCGTCGGCCGGATCTTCCACATCATGACCCAGGCCTCCGGCCGGATCCCCCAGGTCTCGGTCGTGCTCGGCCCCGCAGCCGGCGGTGCCGCCTACGGGCCCGCACTCACCGACGTGGTCATCCTCGGCCCCGACGGCCGGATCTTCGTCACCGGACCCGACGTGGTCCGGTCGGTCACCGGCGAGGACGTCGACATGCTGCGTCTCGGGGGTCCCGAGCCCCACGGCCGCCGGTCCGGTGTGGTCCACATCCTCACCGAGTCCGAGCAGGAGGCCCTGCAGCGGGCGCGCACCGTCGCCACCCTGCTCGGCTCCCAGGGGAGCCTCGACACCGCCGGCGTCGAGGACCGCGACCTCGCCGACCTGCTGCCGGAGTCCAAGAAGCGCGCCTACGACGTCCACCCGCTGGTCGAGTCGCTGCTCGACGAGGGCACCATGCAGGAGCTCCACGCCCGCTGGGCGCCCAACATCGTGACCGCCCTCGGCCGCTTCGGCGGCCGCACGGTCGGCGTGGTGGCCAACAACCCGCTGCGCCTCGGTGGCTGCCTCGACTCCCTCTCGGCGGAGAAGGCCTCCCGCTTCGTGCGCATGTGCGACGCCTTCGGCGTGCCACTCGTCGTCGTGGTCGACGTGCCGGGCTACCTCCCGGGCGTGGGCCAGGAGTGGGACGGCGTGGTCCGTCGCGGCGCCAAGCTGCTCCACGCCTTCGGCGAGTGCGTGGTCCCGCGCGTGACCCTGGTGACGCGGAAGACCTACGGCGGTGCCTACATCGCCATGAACGCACGCTCGCTCGGGGCGACCCGGGTGCTGGCGTGGCCCGGCGCCGAGGTCGCCGTGATGGGAGCGGTCGCCGCCATCCGCATCCTCCACCGCCGCAAGCTCGCCGAGGTCTCCCCCGACGTGCGCCCGCAGATCGAGGCCGAGCTCGCGACGGAGCACGAGCGGATCGCCGGCGGCGTCGACCGTGCTGTGGAGATCGGTGTCGTGGACGAGGTCGTGGAGCCCACCCGCACCCGGTCAGCGATCGCCCAGGCGATCGACGACGCGGTCCAGAGCGTCGGCGTACGCCGCGGGGCGCACGGCAACATCCCCCTCTAGACCCAGCGTCTCGTAACGAGAGCGGGCCCCACCCGTTGTGCAGGGTGGAGGTCTGCATGCTTCTCGTACGCATCCTGGTCACCCTCGTCCTCGGGAGTGGCCTGCTCGTCGCCGCTCCTGCCGCCGCTTGGGACGCCGACTACGGCCGCGTGTGGCGCGGCGACGGTGTCCTCGAGCCCGGCTGTCACCTCTACCGCTTCCGGTACCGGGTCCGTCCGGGCAACGACGACTGGGTCGCGGAGTTCTTCCTGCGCGGCCCGGGCGGCGAGGGCCTCGGGACGGTCGCGAAGGACTCCGACATCCACCGCAAGCGCGGCAAGGGCAAGTACGAGGTGTGCCACCAGTCGACGCGCCCGGGCCGTTTCACCATCCGCGGCAAGCTGTCGATCCACGGCCCCGACGACCACAACCCCCTCACCCCGCCGCAGGGGCCGACCGTCAAGTGGGTCAAGCCCGCGAAGTTCCGGCTCAGCGCTCCGCGCTGACCTCCCTCACACCACCTGGTGGAGCCAGCGGACCGGCGCCCCGTCGCCGGCGTGGCGGAACGTCTCGAGCTCGTCGTCCCAGGGCTTGCCGAGCAGCTTGTCGATCTCGAGCACGAGCGTGGTGTCGCCGAGCGCGGCCTTGACCACGGCTGCCTTGATCCGGTCCTCGGGGATCATGATGTCGCCGTGCAGCCCGGTGACCGCGTGGAAGACACCGAGGTCGGGGGTGAAGGAGTAGCGGGAACCCTCGGTGTGCGCGGTGGGCTCCTCGGTGACCTCGAACCGGAGGTGGTTCCACCCACGCAGCGCCGAGGCGATGGCGGCCGCGGAGCCCGTCGAACCGCTCCACGACAGCTCGGCCCGGTAGGTACCGGGCTGGGCGGGCTGCGGGGTCCAGTCGATGTTCACGGCAACGCCGAGGACGCCGCCCACCGCCCACTCGATGTGCGGGCACAGTGCAGACGGCGCGGAGTGGACGTACAGGACGCCCCGCGTGGCAGTGGTGGTGCGTGCGTTCACCGTGTCCTCCTTCATCTCCGGCGCGAGATGCGCCTTCCCCAGCGGTCTCGGACGGAGTGAGGGAACCTCACGGTGAGTCACACCTGTGTAGTTGTCGCGCCCATTGTGACGCATGAGGCGGGTGTTTTCCAGCGAATCCGCAGGTGAGGCGGCTGCCAGGCAGGCGGGCTGCTCAGGCCGGCGACTCGGGCCGCTCGGGGGACTCGAGGGACGCCGCGCGCTGCTCCGCGTCGGTGATCTCGTCACTGTCGATGGCGTGGGTGCGGTGGAACCACTCGAGCGCCTCGGTCGTCCGGCCGGCCTCCTCCAGCGTGTCGGCGTAGGCGTAGCGCAGGCGCACCACCCACGGCGCACGGTTCTTGGAGTTCAGGGGCGCCTGCTCGAGGGTGCGCAGCGCCGCGTCGAGCTGCCCGAGATCACGGCGGGCGCCGGCCTCGACGATCGTCATCTCGGCCTTCGCCTCGGGCGGGAAGTTGGCCACGCTGGGCGTCCGTGCGAGCTTCAACGCCTGGTCGGGCTTGCCCAGTGCCCGATGGCAATCCGCCATCATCGGCAGGTACGCCGTCGCACCGTTCATCCGCTTCGCCGCCCGGAGCTCGCTGAGCGCCTCCGCGTAGTGCCCGGCCGCGTAGGCCGCCTCCCCCGTCGCCTCACGCACGACGGCCAGGCGCGCCGCGCGGGCCCGCGCCGCCAACGTGTGCTGGTAGGCGGTCTCGGGGTCGCTGTCGATGAGCAGCCCCGCCGCGGCGAGGTGACGGGCCACGCGGGCGGCGAGCTTCTCGGGGAGTCCCTTCAGCTGCGCCGACACCGACCGGTCGAGCTCCCCGCCGGTGATCTCCTCCGGGATGGGGGGGCCGTCGTAGCGTGCCTGCTGCTCGGTGCGCGGCGTCTGCTTGTCGGCCGGTCGCTTCCAGTCGCCGGACCGCGGCGGTCGGCCGCCGCCGCCCCGCTTGTCGCCCCGCCTGTCCCCCCGCGGAGCCTGTCGGTCGCGGTCCCCCCGCGAGCCCTGGCCGTCGCGGTTTCCTCGTTGCTGGCGGTCACGGTCGCCCCGCTGCGGCCGACGACCTCCTGACTGCTCTGCCACGTCGCGCTCTCCTCATCCTGGCCGGTGGTGACGGCCGCGAAATGCCGTGGAGGCCATCCGCGAACGGATGGCCTCCACCAAGGGTATGTCCGGCGGCGTCCTACTCTCCCACAGCCTCTCGGGTGCAGTACCATCGGCGCTGAACGGCTTAACTTCCGGGTTCGGGATGGGTCCGGGTGTTTCCCGTTCGCTATGGCCGCCGTAACTCTATTTCCAACTGTTCCCTGCCACACACTCGTGTGTGGTGGGTGTGTTGGTTGGGATCTGGTTAGTGGACGCGGAGCAGTGCTCTTTGTGTGTCTGTGGGTGTCGTGCACACCGTGACCGTGTTCCCCGGGTGGTGGGGGTGTGGTCGTGTGGGTGTGGGACAAGCCCTCGGCCTATTAGTACCGGTCGGCTGGGCATTGCTGCTGTACACCTCCGGCCTATCGACCCACTGTTCTGGTGGGGGCCTTAACCCCTCGTGGGGGTGGGAAACCTCATCTTGAAACGTGCTTCCCGCTTAGATGCATTCAGCGGTTATCACTTCCGAACGTAGCTAACCAGCCGTGCCCCTGGCGGGACAACTGGCACACCAGAGGTTCGTCCATCCCGGTCCTCTCGTACTAGGGACAGCCTTTCTCAAGTTTCCTACGCGCGCGGCGGATAGGGACCGAACTGTCTCACGACGTTCTAAACCCAGCTCGCGTGCCGCTTTAATGGGCGAACAGCCCAACCCTTGGGACCTACTCCAGCCCCAGGATGCGACGAGCCGACATCGAGGTGCCAAACCATCCCGTCGATATGGACTCTTGGGGAAGATCAGCCTGTTATCCCCGGGGTACCTTTTATCCGTTGAGCGACCACGCTTCCACATGCCGTGGCCGGATCACTAGTTCCGACTTTCGTCCCTGCTCGACATGTCTGTCTCACAGTCAAGCTCCCTTGTGCACTTACACTCGCCACCTGATTGCCAACCAGGCTGAGGGAACCTTTGAGCGCCTCCGTTACTCTTTGGGAGGCAACCGCCCCAGTTAAACTACCCATCAGGCACTGTCCCTGAACCAGATCATGGTCCCAGGTTAGACATCTAGTACGACCAGAGTGGTATTTCAACGTTGACTCCACCTCCACTGGCGTGAAGGTTTCACAGTCTCCCACCTATCCTACACAAGCCGAACCAAACACCAATACCAAACTATAGTAAAGGTCCCGGGGTCTTTCCGTCCTGCCGCGCGTAACGAGCATCTTTACTCGTAGTGCAATTTCGCCGAGTCCATGGTTGAGACAGCGCCCAAGTCGTTACTCCATTCGTGCAGGTCGGAACTTACCCGACAAGGAATTTCGCTACCTTAGGATGGTTATAGTTACCACCGCCGTTTACTGGGGCTTAAATTCTGAGCTTCACCACCGAAGTGGTTGACTCGTCCTCTTAACCTTCCAGCACCGGGCAGGAGTCAGTCCGTATACATCGTCTTACAACTTCGCACGGACCTGTGTTTTTAGTAAACAGTCGCTTGGGCCTGGTCTCTGCGACCCTCCCCGCTTCCCCCAGCTAGTGGGTTGACGGTTCGGGTCCCCCTTCTCCCGAAGTTACGGGGGCATTTTGCCGAGTTCCTTAACCATGGTTCTCTCGATCGCCTTGGTATTCTCTACCTGATCACCTGAGTCGGTTTGGGGTACGGGCGGCGCATAGCTCGCTAGAGGTTTTTCTCGACAGCATAGGATCACCCACTTCACCAGAAGTGGCTCCCCATCACATCTCAGACTCCACATCAAAGTGAGAGACCCGGATTTGCCTAGGTCTCGTCCTACATGCTTGGCCACGGACAACCATCGCCGTGGTTGGGCTACCTTCCTGCGTCACCCCATCGCTTGACTACTACCGGATCGGGTCCCACGCTCCACCACCGGGCCACCGGCCCGAAGGCCGACATACCCGGGGTTTCGGGTGGTTAGCATCACCGGCCTCGTCAGGGTCGCTACGTTGCCGGTACGGGAATATCAACCCGTTGTCCATCGACTACGCCTGTCGGCCTCGCCTTAGGTCCCGACTTACCCAGGGCAGATTAGCTTGACCCTGGAACCCTTGATCATTCGGCGCACGGGTTTCTCACCCGTGATTCGCTACTCATGCCTGCATTCTCACTCGTGCCGCATCCACCCCTGGATCACTCCGGGACTTCCCACGCGACACGACGCTCCCCTACCCATCCACACACCTGAACCAACCCCACGAAAGGGCGGCTTGGCTTACGCGTGAATGCCATAGCTTCGGCGGATGACTTGAGCCCCGCTACATTGTCGGCGCGGAATCACTTGACCAGTGAGCTATTACGCACTCTTTCAAGGGTGGCTGCTTCCAAGCCAACCTCCTGGTTGTCACTGCGACTCCACATCCTTTTCCACTTAGTCACCGCTTAGGGGCCTTAGCTGATGGTCTGGGCTGTTTCCCTCTCGACGACGAAGCTTATCCCCCGCCGTCTCACTGCTGCGCTCTCACTTACCGGCATTCGGAGTTTGGCTAACGTCAGTAACCTGGTCGGGCCCATCGGCTATCCAGTGCTCTACCTCCGGCAAGAAACACACAACGCTGCACCTAAATGCATTTCGGGGAGAACCAGCTATCACGGAGTTTGATTGGCCTTTCACCCCTATCCACAGGTCATCCCCTCAGTTTTCAACCTAAGTGGGTTCGGTCCTCCACGTCGTCTTACCGACGCTTCAACCTGCCCATGGATAGATCACTCCGCTTCGGGTCTTGAGCGCGCTACTGAAACGCCCTGTTCGGACTCGCTTTCGCTACGGCTACCCCACACGGGTTAACCTCGCAACACACCGCAAACTCGCAGGCTCATTCTTCAAAAGGCACGCCATCACCCCACCCGAAGGCAAGGCTCTGACGGATTGTAGGCACATGGTTTCAGGTACTATTTCACTCCCCGCCAGGGGTACTTTTCACCTTTCCCTCACGGTACTGGTCCGCTATCGGTCATCGAGGAGTATTTAGGCTTAACGGGTGGTCCCGCCAGATTCACACGGAATTTCAGGAGTTCCGTGTTACTTGGGAAAACGCTCCACAGACGCACGCTTACGGTTACGGGGCTCTCACCCTCTCCGGCGCCCCCTTCCAAGGGACCTCACCTTCACGACGCGTTTTATCACTGCCCGAGGGGCCGGCAGACCCCTCACGAACGCTCCCACGACCCCCCACACACAACCCCTGCCGGGTATCACATGCATGAGGTTTAGCCTCATCCGATTTCGCTCGCCACTACTCTCGGAATCACAATTGTTTTCTCTTCCTACCGGTACTGAGATGTTTCACTTCCCGGCGTTCCCTCCACACGCCCTATGCATTCAGGCGCGGGTAACACGACATGACTCGTGCTGGGTTTCCCCATTCGGACACCCCCGGATCACAGCTCGGTTGCCAACTCCCCAGGGCTTATCGCAGGCTCCAACGTCCTTCATCGGCTCTCGATGCCAAGGCATCCACCATGTGCCCTTCACAGCTTGTCTCCACACACACACCACCACACCCCAGAAAACACCAGGGCACGGCGGCCACGCATGCACAGAAGACACAGACTACAAAGATGCTCGCGTCCACTATCCAGATCTCAAACAACAACCCCACACCGCCCCGACGACTCCCCCTCACGAGGAGCCCAGGCACGGCCAGGACCAAGACAACCAACCCCCCCCCCCACACCCCGATCCCCCACCACCACACCATCAGCGCAGCAGCAGGGGACAACCAGGGAAACCAGCAGGGGCCGGCCCGATGCCTCAGAACCCCAACAGTGTGCCCCCACCCCGACCACCAGCCACCAGCACCGGACACAACCGGCACCAGCACCCAGCAACCACACGGGCAGGGAATGTCGACAGATTCCACTAGTGAACACCCCACACAACCCACCAGACACTCGCCGGTGAGCACAGGGCGTGCTCCTTAGAAAGGAGGTGATCCAGCCGCACCTTCCGGTACGGCTACCTTGTTACGACTTCGTCCCAATCGCCAGCCCCACCTTCGACCACTCCCTCCGCAAGCGGTTGGGCCATGGGCTTCGGGTGTTGCCGACTTTCGTGACGTGACGGGCGGTGTGTACAAGGCCCGGGAACGTATTCACCGCAGCGTTGCTGATCTGCGATTACTAGCGACTCCGACTTCATGGGGTCGAGTTGCAGACCCCAATCCGAACTGAGACCGGCTTTTTCCGATTCGCTCCCCCTCACGGGATCGCAGCGGTCTGTACCGGCCATTGTAGCATGCGTGAAGCCCTGGACATAAGGGGCATGATGACTTGACGTCATCCCCACCTTCCTCCGAGTTGACCCCGGCAGTCTCCCATGAGTCCCCAGCACCCCAAAGGGCCTGCTGGCAACATGGAACGAGGGTTGCGCTCGTTGCGGGACTTAACCCAACATCTCACGACACGAGCTGACGACAGCCATGCACCACCTGTACACCCCCAAAAGAAGCCCCATCTCTGGAGCGGCAGGGTGTATGTCAAACCCAGGTAAGGTTCTTCGCGTTGCATCGAATTAATCCGCATGCTCCGCCGCTTGTGCGGGCCCCCGTCAATTCCTTTGAGTTTTAGCCTTGCGGCCGTACTCCCCAGGCGGGGCGCTTAATGCGTTAGCTGCGGCACGGAACCCGTGGAATGGATCCCACACCTAGCGCCCAACGTTTACGGTGTGGACTACCAGGGTATCTAATCCTGTTCGCTCCCCACACTTTCGCTCCTCAGCGTCAGGACATGCCCAGAGAACCGCCTTCGCCACCGGTGTTCCTCCTGATATCTGCGCATTTCACCGCTACACCAGGAATTCCGTTCTCCCCTGCATGCCTCCAGTCTGCCCGTATCGAAAGCAAGCCCAGAGTTAAGCCCTGGGTTTTCACTCCCGACGCGACAGACCGCCTACGAGCCCTTTACGCCCAATAATTCCGGACAACGCTCGGACCCTACGTATTACCGCGGCTGCTGGCACGTAGTTGGCCGGTCCTTCTTCTGCACCTACCGTCACTTGCGCTTCGTCGGTGCTGAAAGAGGTTTACAACCCGAAGGCCGTCATCCCTCACGCGGCGTTGCTGGATCAGGCTTCCGCCCATTGTCCAATATTCCCCACTGCTGCCTCCCGTAGGAGTCTGGGCCGTGTCTCAGTCCCAGTGTGACCGGTCACCCTCTCAGGCCGGCTACCCGTCGAAGCCTTGGTAGGCCATTACCCCACCAACAAGCTGATAGGCCGCGAGCACATCCTCCACCGAAAAACTTTCCACCCCCCCACATGCGTGAAGGAGTCATATCCGGTATTAATCCCGGTTTCCCGGAGCTATCCCGAAGTGGAGGGCAGATTACTCACGTGTTACTCACCCGTTCGCCGCTCGAGTACCCCCGAAGGAGCCTTTCCGCTCGACTTGCATGTGTTAAGCACGCCGCCAGCGTTCGTCCTGAGCCAGGATCAAACTCTCCGTAGAAAACCTACAAAAAACTCAAACCTGACAACAAACCCTGACACAATTGCCAGAATCAATCATCAAACCCAAACAACAACACAACAAACATTGCGCCATTGACAGGGCACACAAACTAATTCTATCGACATAAACACACTGTTGAGTTCTCAAACATCGGGCACTCGACGTGATCGGCTCTCGCTTCTCTGCGTCGGTGTTTCCAACGTTAGCGGGAGGTTTTCGGCTTCCGCAAATCGGGGCCTTTTCCTCCCCACCTCGGCACAGCACTGAACCCTCGGAGTTTCGAGACCGCCTGCTCGGCGCGCACTCAGTCATCCGGTGGATGTGTGTTGGAGGTGGCCACCCGGGGCCGGCCGCCCGATCCTCGCGGATCTTGCGTCCCGCCGCTCCCTGGCGACCCGGAGAACATTAGAGGCTGTCCGGCCCAGGACCAAATCCATCCGCTGTGTCGTGAGCCACAGGCTCCCGGCACCCGCACGGGCAGGTTCAACCGGCGGTGACCCGCACCCCCGCGAAGCTCTTCTTGCCGCGCCGGAGGACCAGCCACTCCCCCGCGATCAGGTCCTCCCTCGAGGGCACCAGGTCGGGGTCCTCGATGCGCACGTTGTTGAGGTAGGCGCCACCCTCGCCGATGGTGCGGCGCGCCTCCCCCTTGCTCCGCGCCAGGCCCGCCTCCACCAGCAGGTCGACGACCCCCGGCAGCTCGCCGGAGACCTCCGTCGCGCCCGCCTCGGTCAGCGCGGCGCCGATGGTCCCGGCACCGAGCTGTGTCAGGTCACCGCTCCCGAACAGCGCAGCGGCGGCCGCCTTGGCCTGCTCCGTCTCGTCCTTGCCGTGGACCAGTGTGGTCACGTGGTCGGCCAGGGCCCGCTGCGCCGCTCGGAGGAACGGCTTCTCACGCGTCTGCTCCTCCAGCTCGAGGATCTCCTCACGGGACAGGAACGTGAAGACCCTCAGCAGCTCACCGACCTTCTCGTCCTCGGCGTTGAGCCAGAACTGGTGGAAGGCGTACGGCGACATGAGCTGGGGGTCGAGCCAGAGGGCGCCGCCCTCGGACTTGCCGTACTTGGTGCCGTCGGCGCGGGTCAGGAGCGGCGTCGCGATCGCGTGCACCCGCGCGCCCTCGGCGCGACGGATGAGCTCCACACCGGCGGTCAGGTTGCCCCACTGGTCCGACCCGCCGAACTGCAGCGTGACGCCGTGGTCGCGGTAGAGGTTCAGGTAGTCCAGGGACTGCAGCAGCACGTAGCTGAACTCGGTGTAGCTGATGCCGGCCTCGAGCCGCGTGCGGACGACGTCGCGGGCCAGCATCCGGTTGACCGGGAAGTGCTTGCCGATGTCGCGCAGGAAGTCGATGGTCGACAGCGATGCCGTCCAGTCGTAGTTGTTGACCATCGTCGCGGCGTTGTCGCCCTCGAAGGAGAGGAACGGCTCGATCTGGCTCCGCACCGTGGCCACCCAGTCACGCACGACGTCCAGCGAGTTCAGCGTTCGCTCGCCGGACTCCTTGGGGTCGCCGATCATGCCGGTCGCTCCGC
Source organism: Nocardioides coralli (assembly GCF_019880385.1). Lineage (NCBI taxonomy): Bacteria > Bacillati > Actinomycetota > Actinomycetes > Propionibacteriales > Nocardioidaceae > Nocardioides > Nocardioides coralli. Next base: position 1,335,207 of record NZ_CP082273.1, on the reverse strand, counting down.
CGACGAGGGCGTAGGGCGTGTGGCCGGCGAGCTGGAGACGCCGCGCGGTGAGGATCTGGACCAGGTGGCCCATGTGGAGACTGGCCGCCGTGGGGTCGAAGCCGACGTAGAACTTCACGCTCCTGGAGCCGAGCTCGTCGCGCAGGGCGTCGAGGTCCGTCGAGTGCGCGATGAGGCCGCGCCACGCGAGGTCGTCGAGGAGGGTGGGATCGATGGACACGTGCTGCCTTTCCGCCTTGGTGGTTCGGAGCAAGCCTGCCCCATGGCGCGACCCGGCGTACAACCCCGGCTTCACCCGTGGGGGTGGGGGGCGCGGTGGATAGCATGCGCGGGTGATCGCAGACCGCTACGAGCTCGAGCGTGAGGTCGGCCGCGGCGGCATGGGTGCCGTCTGGCTGGCTCGCGACGAGGTGCTCGGTCGGCAGGTGGCGGTCAAGCGGACCGGCCTCGTTCCCGGGGGCGGCACGCCCGACGCCCAGCGGGCGGAGCGCGAGGCGCGGTTGGCGGCCCGGCTCAGCCACCCCAACGTGGTCGCCGTCTTCGACCTCGTGGCCGACGACGACGGCCAGTGGCTGGTCATGGAGTACGTCGACGGCGTGACCCTGGCGGCGCTCGTCGAGCGGGAGGGTGCGCTCCCCCCGGACCGGGTGGCCGACCTGCTCTCCCAGGCGGCCGCAGCCCTCGCCGCCGCCCACGCGGCGGGGATCACGCACCGCGACGTGAAGCCCTCCAACATCCTCGTGGCCAAGGACGGGCAGGTGAAGCTGTCCGACTTCGGCATCGCCCGCTCCGACGCCGAGAAGACCCTGACGGCCACCGGTCTGGTGACCGGCTCCCCGGCCTACCTCGCACCCGAGGTGGCGTCCGGCCGATCGGCCTCCGCGGCCAGCGACGTGTGGTCGCTCGGTGCGACCACCTTCCACGCCCTGGCGGGCAAGCCGCCCTACGAGGTCGGCGACAACCTGCTCGGCGCGCTCTACCGGATCGTGCACGAGGAGCCGCCGCGGCTGGACGACCCCGGTTGGCTGGCCCCCGTGCTCGAGGCCACCATGACCAAGGAGCCGGACGAGCGGTGGTCCATGGAGCAGGTGCACCGGTTCCTGGTCGGCGGGGAGTCGAAGGCGGGGGTGGTGCCCCCGGCGACCGCCGATCCCCAGGCGACGCAGGTCATGGCGGCCACGCCGCCGCCCCCACCTCGCACTCCCGACCAGCCGTTCGCCGCCGTGCCCCCGGAGCCCGCACCGGTGACGTCGTCGTCGACGACATCGACATCGACGTCGCGGCACGGACGGTCGACGAGTCCGCTCGTCGTGGCGGGGGTCGCCGCCGGGCTGGTGCTGCTGGTCCTCCTCGTCTGGCTGCTGGCGGGCAACGACGACCAGACGCCCGCAGCCGACGACCAGCCCGACGAGCCGGCGTCGTCGCAGACGACCCAGTCGGCGTCGGAGCCCGCGGCCGAGCCCTCCGCCGACGAGATGGAGGCCTTCATGGCCGACTACCTGGCCACCGCGCCCTCCTCCCCCGAGACCACCTTCGAGATGCTCACCCCGCGCTTCCAGCGGGCCAGTGGTGGATTCGACGGGTACTCGGGGTTCTGGGGGACCATCGAGAGCGCCGAGCTCGCGCAGATCACCGCTGACCCCGATGCCCTGACGGTCGCCTACACGGTCAACTACGTCACCGAGGACGGGAGGTCGTCCAGCGACGACGTCGTGCTGCAGCTGGCGTTCCGCGGAGGCGACTACCTGATCGCCTCGGAGAGCTAGCACTCGGGGAGCACCATGCGCTTCGGCATCCAGCGCCGTCGTCTTCTTGCTGCGGTAGTGGTCACCGTCGTCGGGGTCGCGGCGCTCTACACCGCGTCGACGTGGGGGTGGGCGGCGGTCCGCGGTTCCACGACCGGCGCCTCCGGCGGCGTCGGGAGCCTTCCCGACGTGGTCGAGCGACCTCCGGACAGCGTGGCCACCACCGGTGACTACGGTCCGGTCGGCACGGTGTCGATGGTCTTCGCCGGGACCGACGTGCGCGACGGGCTCCTCGGAGACCTCGACCCGGCGTGGCTGACCATCTCCTCCCAAACCGGTGACTACCGGGCCCTCGAGGTCGACGACCTCCCGCAACCTGCCGCCGGGGCGGTCGCGGTCAGTCCCGCCGGTGACCGGTTGGCGTGGGTCGGGGAGGACGGCGTCGTGGTCTACGACCCGGTCACCGACGACGCGGCGGCCCTCGAGGTCCCGGGTGCCACCAGCGTCGGCACCTTCTCCCCGGACGGCGAGCTGCTGCTGGTCCTCGCCGAGGGACTGGTGGTCGTCGACGTCGCGACGGGCAGCGTGGTGGCGGAGGTCCCCGGCGACCGGGACGACCTCCGGCGTACGGCGTGGCGGCCGGACAACAGCGCCGTCGACGTCGTCGTCGGGACCGAGCTCGTCACCGCCTCGGTGCCGGGACCGGAGATCGCACGCCAGCCCACCGACATCCCCGAGGGCTCGCAGCTGGCCTGGTCGGCGACGGGCGAGCGGCTGGTCAGCCTGCAGCCGGCCCGCGGGGCACGCCGGCTCTTCGTGGCCGAGCTGCAGGGTGACCGCGTGTCGGCGTCGCAACGGGTCAGCACGACGGGGATCTCCCTCGAGCGACTCCTGGGGTTCAGCGGCCGCGACAGCGTCACCGTCATCGCCCGGGCACTGGAGAGCGGTGCCGTCCAGCGGGTGCTCGACGTGCCGCTCGTCACCGGCACGATCGAGGACGTGACCACGCTGCCCGACCCGGGCCCGAACTGGGCGGGGACCTCGACGCTCGCGGTCGCCACGGACACCCTGACCTTCGGCAGCACCGACTTCGCCGACCGGGTCTGGCCCTGGAGCTACACCGCCCGCCTGGTGATGTGCGTGCTGGTCGGGGTGTTCTTCCTGGGACTGTTCGTGACGCGTCGGCCGCGATGAGCTAGCGGTACTCGGGATTCTCGAAGTCGAACCGCGCGCCGTCGTCCCAGGCCGTCCGCTGGTTGCCGTGCGCCGGGATCCCGCCGGCGTCGCGCAGCAGGCGGGCCACGTGCAGCAGGTTCCACGTCATGAACGTGGTGTTGCGGTTGGTGAAGTCGTTCTCCGGCCCACCGCTGCCCTCGTCGAGGTAGGAGGGGCCGGGCCCGGCCTCGCCGATCCAGCCGGCGTCCGCCTGCGGCGGGATGGTGTAGCCGATGTGCTGCAAGGAGTAGAGGACGTTCTGCGCGCAGTGCTTGATGCCGTCCTCGTTGCCGGTGATGAGGCAGCCGGCGACGCGCCCGTAGTAGGCGTACTGCCCCTCGTCGTTGAGCGCCCCCGACCCGCCGTAGAGCCGCTCGATCACCTGCTTGGTGACGCTGGAGTTGTCCCCGAGCCAGATCGGTCCGGCGATGACGAGGATGTTGCTGGCCATGACCCGCTCGTGGATCGCCGGCCAGGCGTCGGTCTGCCAGCCGTGCTCGGTCATGTCGGTGTAGACCCCGGTGGCGATGTCGTGGTCGACGGCGCGGAGCACCTCGACCTCCACCCCGTGCTTGCGCATGATCGCTGCGCTCGCCTCGACCAGTCCTTGGGTGTGACTGCGCTCGGGCGACCGCTTCAGCGTGCAGTTGACGAACATGGCGCGGAGTCCGCTGAAGTCGAGGTCCACATCTGACACCCTGCCCCGCCCGGGCCGCTCGTGTCACCACCTGACGCCACACCCACGGGGGTGAACCGGCGCGCGTGCCCCGGTCTGCAAGACTGCCGACGACGGCCACCAGGCCGGGGAAAGGGTGAATCGCATGAACACTCGCACCATGGCAATCGCGGCGCTCGTCATCGCCGTCATCGTCCTGCTCATCCTGGTGCTCTGACAGCAGGCCGCGCCCGGCCCCGGCCGGGCGCGGCCCACACCCATCGCTCCTGCCCGTGACCGTGGTCTAGTCACGGGCAATCCTTTTGTGCCATTCACCGCTCAGCGAATGGCAAAAAGCTCCAGTCTTCTGGTCGGCGCCAGTGTTCTCCCCCCGACCAGTGAGCGACCCCCCATGAAGCATCTGCCTGCCCTTGTGTCCGTCCTGCTCGTCTCCGCGGTGACCCCCCTCGTCACCGCCTCGAGTGCCGAGGCCGGACGGACGGCCGCGCCCCAGGCGCGCAACGACACCATCACGACCACCGTCGGCCGGACCACGAAGATCCGGGTCAAGGCCAACGACACCGCGTTCCGCAAACGCCGGGCTCGCGTGCAGATCCTGCGCGTGGCACCGGCGGCGGCCCGCCCGGTGGCCGCACGCGCCCGGGGCGGCCGGGCGATCCGGTTCTCGGCGCCGGCCGACATGGCCCCCGGCACCGTCTCGATCCGCTACCGCCTCACGGACGTCCGTGGCCGTTCCGACGTCGCCACGGTGCGGATCCGGGTGCGCCCCGCGGCTCCGAAGCTGCTCGCGCTGCTGGACGAGCTGCCCGTCGCCCCGGAGGCGCGGGCCGGCTTCGACCGCGCCCACTTCGAGCACTGGGTCGACGCCGACGGCGACGGGTGCGACACCCGGCGCGAGGTCCTCCTCCAGGAGGCGACTGCCCCCCGGCTGCGCGGTGGCTGCATCTTCCGCAGCGGCAGCTGGCACTCCTGGTACGACCGGGTGTCGACCCGTGACCCCCGGTCGCTGCACATCGACCACATGGTCCCCCTGGGGGAGGCCTGGGCCTCCGGCGCACACAGCTGGACCGCGGCGACCCGCAGCGCCTTCGCCAACGACCTCGCTGACCGCCGCTCGCTGACCGCCGTGACGGCGTCGGCCAACCAGCGCAAGGGGAACCAGGACCCGGCGCGCTGGCTGCCCGCGCACGACCAGTGCCGTTACGTCGAGCACTGGGTGGCCGTGAAGGCACGGTGGTCCCTGAGCGTGGACGCTGATGAGAAGGCGGCCCTGCTGCGAGCGTTCCGCACCCACCGCTGCGGCAACGTCCCCGTGCCCGTGTCCCGAGCGCGAGCTCTGGGGGGCGAGCTCCCCCAGCAGCCCGAGCCCCCGGTGGTGCCCGAGCCGCCCGTGCCGCCGCAGGACCCGGAGACCCCCGAGCCCCCGCCCGGACCGGTGGGCCCACCGATCTCCGACCTGCCGCTGCTGGACGTGGTCGCCGCGCAGGACCTCGCCGACCGCGTCGGCGTGCGCGACTTCCCGCACTACAACCACACGACCTACGGCAAGCGGCCCGCCATCGAGGAGGCGATCGACGACCTCGGGGTGGAGTGGGTGACCCTCAAGTACGTCACCAACAAGGCCGACGTCGCCGACATCGAGCGGCTCCACGCGATGGGTGTCAAGACCATCCTCACCGTCGGCGAGACCAAGGGCGGCTACAAGCCGGAGTCCGCCGCCTTCTGGAACGGCCTGACCGACAAGCTGGTCCAGTGGGGCGACAACGTCCCCATGGTGGTGGGCTGGAACGAGCCCAACCACATCCGTGGCGGCGGCTCCCCCCTGCCCGCGGACTGGCCGCTCCGCACCCTGCGCGACAACATCGTCCCGCTCGCGAAGGCGGTGGCCGCCGCCAACGCGCGGATGCGTCACCAGGTGGACGTCGGGTTGCCGGCGCTGTGGTCCGGCGACACGGCCCAGTTCCGGCGCGACGCCCAGAAGCTGGCGGACGTCCGCTTCACCGACGGCACCGGCCGGGTCTGGTCGGCGCACGACACCATCGACGCGATCACCTACCACCTCTACCCGCGGGGCGGTGACCCGACGTGGGAGCTCGACCAGACGATCGACGCGTTGCGGGACACGTTCCCGAAGGCCGACCCCACGCCGTGGTGCACCGAGGCCGGCTACTTCACCGCCCAGAACTACCGGGGCGGCGCGAGGAACGTCACCGAGGCACAGCAGGCGGCCTACGTCGCCAAGATGGGCCTCGAGTACTTCCTCCGCGGCGGTTACGTGTCCTACTTCGAGGTCAGCGACTCACCCGACCCCAGTGACGCGGACCGGGAGGCGAGCCTGGGCCTCGTGGACACGCCGACCATGGACCCGGCTACCTGGCGGCGCAAGCCGGCCTTCACCGCCCTGTCCACGATCCTCCGGCACAAGGGCGGTACCGCCACCCGGGTGCACGCCGACATCGACGCTCCCGCCGGCGTGCAGCGCCTCGCGACCCGCGACGCCGCGGGAACGGTGCGGCTGTACCTGTGGCGCCGGGTGACCGTCGACGCCGCCGGCAGGGCCGCGCCGGTCTCCGTCCGGGTCACCACGCCCGCGGGCAGCAGGACCGTCCAGGTGGGTGGCGACGTCACGGTCGTGACCCTCGACGGCTGACGGGGTGCCCGGGTAGCGAGCATCATGGAAGGGTGAGGTTCGGACACAGCACGGTCACCCGTCTGACGGTGCTCGCGGCCCTGCTGCTGATCTACGCGGGGGTGTTCGCCGCCCTCTACTGGTTCACCGTCCGCACGCTCACCGGTCGCGTGTTCGGGGACGCGGCGCTCCGCGGCGCGATCCTGACGCAGGACCCGGTGGCCGACAGCGTCGACCTGGTGCTCGACCTCGTGTCCGTGGCGTCGTTGACCGGCGCTCTGGCCATCGTGGCCACCATCGCCCTCGTGCGCCTCGCCCGGATCACGGGCCTGGTGGCCCTCGCCACGATGTTCGCGGCCAACGGCACCAGCTGGCTGCTCAAGGAGGCCCTGCTCACCCGGCCCGACCTCGGGCTGGACGAGTACGCACCCGCGACCCTCAACAGCATGCCCAGCGGCCACAGCACGGCCGTCTTCTCCGCCGTCGCCGCCGTGCTGATCGTGCTCCCTCACCGAGTGCGTCTGGCCGTCGGCACGGCGGGCGGGGTGTTCGCCGTGCTCACCGCCCTGGCCACCATGTCGGCCGGGTGGCACCGCCCGGCGGACTCGGTGGCGTCGTTCCTGGTCGTGGGGGGCTGGGTGGTGGTGGCCGCCGCAGCCCTGATGTTGCTGCGTGGTCCGACCGAGGCGGCCTCCGAGGCACCCGCGCAAGGCGCCCGCTGGTTCGGCGCGTTCGCCTGGGGTGCCGTGGCACTGGGAGCCGCGCTGGTGCTCGCCCTCGACGCAGCGGCGGGTTTCCGCGACAGCGCGGTCGGTCAGACCTTCTCGCTGCTCACCGGCGCGCTCGTCGTGGCCGGCGCCGCGACCGGTGTCCTCCTGGTCACCCTGCGGGTGCTGGAGCTCACCGACGCGGCGCCGATGCCGCACCGCCTCGACCACCACACCGGCGGCGCTGCCTGAGGGCCGGACCGACCCGACGTCAGCGCACCAGCGGCTGGAGGGTCGAGGTGTCGCCCGCCAGCAGCCCCTCGATCTCCTCGACCGCGAGGTCCTGCGCTGTCTCGACGGCGATCGCCGCGGCAAGCTGCTGTGCGCGATCCCGGTAGGCAGGCACGCGCAGCACCTCGTCGATCGCCTGGCGGATGTCGTTCGCCCCGGCCGAGGGGTCCACGCGGAGGCCGACACCCCGGTGCACCACGCGGGCGGCCACGTCAGGCTGGTCACGCCCCATGGGGATGCACACCAGGGGCACGCCGGACGCAAGCGCCTTGATGGTGGTCCCGTGACCTGCGTGGGTGACGACCGCCGCGGCGTGCGCCAGCACCTGACGGTGCGGGGCGAGGCGGACGACCTGGACGTTGGGCGGAGCCGGGACGTCGGCGGGGTCGACGGCCCGGCCGGTGGTCACGACGCCGCGGACCGGCACGCCGCCGAGGGCCTCCACGATCCGGTTCAGCACCGCGGTCTGGTCCTGGAACTCGGTGCTGAGCGAGACGAGCACCAGCGGGTCGTCGCCGGGAGGCGGCTCCCACGCTGTGAGGCCACCGCCCTCGAGGTCGTCGAGTCGTGGTCCGACGTAGCGGATCGGCGGTGGCAGTGGACCGGTGAAGTCGAAGGCGGCGCTGGACAGCACGAGCAGCCTCGCCGGCGACATGAGCTGGTGCAGCACGTGCTCGAGCGGCTCGAGCCCCTCCTGCTGCCGGGCCCGGTTGAGTGCAGGGAGGGCGACGTCCCAGGCTGCTGCGCCGGCCGCCGCCACCTGCTCGTGGAGCAGCCGGTCGGCATCGTCCCGGGCCGGCAGCAGTCCGGCGCCGAAGGGAGGGACGCCCTCGACAGGGGCCATGTTGACGGTGGTGTTGAGCAGCACGCTCGGGACACCGGCCGCCTCGGCGGCCACGAGCGCGCCGAGGAGGAGGGTCTCCGCCAGGACCACGTCCGGACGCTCCCGGTCGATCTCGGCGCGTACGTCGGCGGCGAACTCGGCCGCCGGGCCGACCGCGAGGTTGTCGCGCATGCCGGCGAAGCCCTCGGGACCCAGGTCGTCGATGAACCAGGACTCGCGTGACCTCACCGTGCGGTGCGGGGCCCGCGTCCAGGACACGTGGCGCGCCCCCACGGCCCTCGCGGCGTCGGCGATGACAGGGTCGGCGATGACCCGGACGTCGTGTCCCCGCTCGACGAGGGCACGGGCGACGCTCAGCAGCGGTGGCACGCAACCAGCGCCGTCCCAGGCGGCGAGGAGGATCTTGTGGTGCGTCATGGGTGGTTCCTTTCGTGGCGGTGGAGGCGGGTCAGCGGTGCAGCCCGCGGACGAGGTCGGTGATGATCGCGGCCACCTCGTCGGGTTCGAGGCCGCGGTCGCGTCGGAGCAGCTTCCAGGCGTAGACGTCGGTGACGACGACGAGCTGCGCGAGGCGACGGGCGCGCTCGTCCGAGGACAACCCCTCGAGGGCGCCGGCGAAGGCGCTGGCCACCCAGCGCTCGTGCTCGCGCCGCCCCTGGGCCAGCCACGGCCGGATGCTGTCCACGCGGTGCTCGACGGCGAGCATCCGCAGCGTGGTGTCGCCGGTGAGCTCGTAGTCCTCGACGAGCAGGGACACCGCCGGGCCCACTCCCGCGGACCGGGCTTCGGCCCGACGCGAGTCGATGGCGCCGGTCCAGCGCTCGAAGGCCACGGCACAGAGCTCGTCCTTCGAGGAGAAGTGGTTGAGCACCGTCTGCTCCGACACCTCCGCGACGTGGGCGATCCCCCGGATCGTCACGTCGTCGTACCACTCGGTGCTGAAGGCGTGCTCGGCTGCGGCAGCGATCCGCTCACGGGTCACCGCCGCGGCGGCCGCTCGCGCGGACATTCGGTAGGGTCGCGTTGAAGTCATTAGGGTGAGACTAAAACGAAAGCAGGTGCGCGGCAACCCCCTGCATCGCGCGGTCTGGACCTGTCGTCCGGGCCTGTTCCGATCGGCCCGGCCTCTGCGAAACTGCCGGCACACCTGATGACCACAACGACGGGGGTTCTCGTGGACGACGACCAGGAACGGCAGCAGCTGATCGAACGCGACCGGGCATGGGCGAAGCTGGCTGAGAGCGAGGGGGACGTCGAGGAGATCCTCGAGTTCTGGACCGACGACGCCGTGGTGATCCCGCCCGGGATGCCGCCCGTGGTCGGCAAGGAGGCTCTTCGCGCTTACGTCGAAGGCACGCGCACGATTCCCGGCTTCTCCATCAGCTGGACCACCGACAGCGTCGAGGTGTCAGCCGACGGGTCGATGGCGTGGATCCTCGGCACCAACCTGGTCGAGATGGACACCGAGGCCGGGCACGTGCGTGCCGAGGGCCGGGTCGCCACGGTGTGGCGCAAGGAGCACGACGGGACGTGGCGGTGCTGCCTCGACATGTGGAACGACGCTCCCGCCGACGGCTAGCAACGCCGGCACGCGAGACCCGGCGACCCGGCTAGTCGGCGACGCGGACCCGATCGCCCTCGCCGAGCCCGAGCCTGGCCAGCCACCCGAAGGCTCCGAGCTCGGCGAGCGCCGTCCGCCCGTCCCGGACCAGCCCGTGGCCCTGCTCGGTCTCGCCCCGCTCCACCAACCACTGGCCCAGCTCCACCTGCGTGCGCGCCAGGTAGGGCTGCGCGCCCCACCGGCGGAACATCTCGATCGCCTCCCGGAGCATGCGCTCCGCCGCGTCGGGCTCGCAGCGGCGGGCGAGCAGGCCGGCCACCCGTCGCCGGTGCGCCGCCACGGCGACGGGCACCAGTGCCCGCACCGCGTGGTCGTCCACGACGGCCAGCAGCCGGGCCAGCGCGTCGTCGTCCTCGCACTCCATGGCGACCTCGACGGCCGCCGGCCAGATGTGGTGGAGGTCGTCCGAGAGCCCGGTGGCCTCGGCCGTCAGCTCGACTGATCGCGCCAGCAGGTGCGCTGCCTGCTGGTGCTCTCCCCTCGAGACCGCTTGCAGTCCGCTGACGTAGTGCCACCAGGCCTGCTCGACGGGGTCGTCGAGCTCCAGGGGCGGGTCCGCCGCCACCGCCGGAGGAGCAGGGTTGCGAATCAGCTCCAGGGCGAGCTGCAAGGTGCGCATGACCGAGACGTTGATGGACATCAGGCCGTGGGCGTCGGCGACCAGCTCGTCCACGGTCGCCCAGTCGCCGGCGGCGAACGAGGCGAGCGCCAGGTTGGCCCGGATGTACTCACGCCAGAACGCGACCCCCGACCGGTCGGCGACCTCCACGCCCTCGCGCGCGGCTTCCAATGCCCGGGGCAGGTCGGAGAGCCCCTCGGTGACGATGAGGTTGTTGAGGCAGCGCGCCAGTGACACCGGCAGGTGGTGGGCCCGGGCCAGGTCGGCTGCCGCCTCCATCACGACCTTGGAGGTGTAGGGCGCGCCCAAGGAGGTGAAGTCGACACTGAGCCAGTTGAGCGTGTCCGCGAGATGCGCGTGCTCCCCCATCCGTTCGGCGATCTGGATCCGGCGCCGGAGCACCTCCCACCGCGTCTCACCCCGGCGCGACGTGGCGCCGATCAGGGCTTCACCGAGCCGCAGCAGCGCGGGATCGCTGCCGGGGACGTCCTGCAGCGCCTCCCAGCGGGGCTCCACGACCTCGACGGCCGCGGGGATGTCACCCGACGCCGCCAGTGCGTCGGCCCAGGCGGCGGCCGCGACGGCCGCCGACAGGGCATCACCCAGAGCGTCGAAGGCCTCCGTCGCGGCCCGCCCGTGCTCGGCGGCCCCCGCGTAGTCCCCGGCGTCGAACATCGCGGCGGCCAGAGCCGACTCCAGACGGGCGCGCTGGTCGTCACCCGAGGCGCGCTCGAAGGCAGCGCGCAGGTGCTGGACCGACTCGCTGGGCGCACCGAGGGCCCGTGCCCGCTCCGCTGCCACCTCCAGCTGCGCCGTCGCCCGCGCCTCGAGGTCTGCCACGTCCGGGTCGCCGGGCATCGCGGCCAGGGCGTCGAGGTAGTGCCGGGCGACGATCGCCGCCACGTCGGCACCCGTGTCCTCGGCTCGCTCCAGCAGCGCGGCGACCGCGAGGTGGGCCGCCTTCCGGTCCCGCCGCGAGAGGGTTCCGTAGGCGACCTGTCGCACCACGCTCTGCACGAAGTGGTAGCGGCCGAAACCGGCGCTGAACCGGTTGGCGTCGACGCCCAGGATCTGCAGCCTGGTGAGCGCCACCAGGGCGCCCTCGACGTCGGCGACGCCGCCCAGCTCGCGCCCGAGCGCACCGATCTGCTCCGCGGTGAAGGAACCCCCGAACACGGAGGCCAGGTCGACCAGTCGTCGGTGGGAGGGCTCCAGCGCATCGAGGCGCGCGGAGATCAGCGCCTGCAGCGAGGCAGGGGCACCCAGGGAGTCGAGGTCGAGACGGTCGGGATCGGCCAGCACATACTGTCCGCCCCGCGGCACCACGAGGTCGCGGTCGATGAGTGAGCGCACCGTCTCGACCGCGAACAGGGGGACCCCCTCGGAGCGCGCGACGAGCGAGCTGCGGACGGAGGCCGGCACGCCGGCCACCAGCCCGTCGATCAGCTCGGCCACCTCGTCCTCTCGCATGACCTCGAGATGACTGACGGTCGCCCGATGGTTCGTCGCCAGGCTCGGACGTGCCTCGACCAGCCCGGGACGAGTCAGGAGCAGCACGAAGCAGGGGAAGGCAGCGACGCTGATCACGTGCTCGACGAAGTGCAGGAGACCGTCGTCGGCGTGCTGCGCGTCGTCGATCACCAGCACCAGCGGGTACCCCTCCGCGACACGCTCCAGGAACACCGTCCACGCCGAGAACAGGTCCTCGCGCGGGAACCCCGCGACCGAGCCGGTGCCGAGCAGTGCAGCGACCCGCGGGCGAAGCCAGTCGCGCTCCGCCTCGTCAGCGACGTAGCGCACCAGCCCCAGCTCCAGCAGCCGGACCGCGTCCTCCTCACCGCCGTCCTCCGGTGCGGAGAGCAGCATCTGCAGCCGACCACGGAACGCCTCGGCGAGGGCGTAGTAGGCGACCCCCTCGCCGTAGGACACGCAGCGCCCGCTGTGCCAGCGGACGGAGCCGAGCAGACCGTCGACGTACTTCTCGAACTCCCAGGCCAGGCGCGACTTGCCCACTCCCGGCTCCCCCACCATCACGAGGAGTGCCGGTCGGCCCGACTCCTCCGAGGCGTGGAAGAGCTCCTTGACCATCCGCAGCTCGCGCTCCCGGCCGATCAGCGGCGCCTCCAGGCCGTCAGCCCGCTGGGCTCCACCGACAGCGGCGACGACGGCCCGCACCGACCACAGCGGGACCGGGTCAGCCTTTCCCTTGAGAGCGTGACTTCCGACATCCAGGTAGGTGATGGCGGCGGACGTGAGCAGCCGCGTCGTCTCGTCGACCCACACCTGGTGGGGAGCAGCCACGGACTGGACCCGTGCCGCGGTGTTGACGGCGTCGCCGGCCACCATGCCCTGTTGCTCGGCGCCGATCGTCACGGCCACCTCCCCGGTCACGATGCCCACCCGCATCGCGAGGTCGGGCACGCCGAGCTCGTCGCCGATGCTGGTGACGGCATTGACGAGCTCGAGCCCGGCACGAACCGCGCGCTCGGCATCGTCCTCGTGGGCGCTGGGGACCCCCCACACAGCCATCACCGCGTCGCCGATGAACTTCTCGACCGTGCCCCCGTAGCGCTCGACGATCCGCCGGCACGTGTCGAAGTAGTGGCTCAGCAGCTCACGCGCGTCCTCCTGGTCCCGGCTCTCCGTCAGGTGCGTGAACCCGACGAGGTCGCCGAACAGCACGCTGGTGATGCGGCGCGTGGCCACTGGGCGCGGCGGGGTTCCCGGGGCTGTCTCGGAGAGCCCGGACGACCCGGGCAGCGTCGCCGCCTCCGTCGTCGCGGCGGCTCCGCAGTGCATGCAGAACCGGGAGGCCGGCACCAGCTCCTCACCACAGGATGAGCAGGTCGGCGCCTGGCGCGAGGTGCCGCAGCTGGGGCAGAACCGGGCGAGGTCGGGGAGTGCTGCCGAGCACGCGTGACAGGTCGACATCGATCAGCCCGCCAGCCGACGCTTCACGACCGCCTCCGCGGTCAGCCGTGACTCTCGGTGCCCGCTCACCGCCCGCAGGAAGTCCTCCCGGGAGAGCGTCAGTGCCCGGGTGTCCTCGACCGCGGTGACCGTCGCAGTGCGGGGTACGTCGCGCAGCAGCCCGATCTCGCCGACGTACTCCCCCGGCCCCTCGGTGCGCAGCACCCGTTCACCCTGGGTCACCTCCACCAGCCCCGACTCGATGACGAAGAACCTGTCTGACTCCTCGCCCTCGCGCACCAGCGTCTCGCCCGCGGTGAAGACGACGGGGACCAACCGTGATGCCAGCTGCTCCGTCGTCCCCGGGTCGAGCGGCGCGAAGAGGTCCAGCGAACGCAGCAGGTCGAGCCCGGCAGGCGCGGAGAGCCTGCCATCCATCCGGTTCATCGCAGGAAGGCCGAGCAGCGCGACGACGGTGACCGGGAGCGCCACCGCGGCCAGCGCCCAACGCAGGCCGAGGAGGTCGAGCAGCAGCGGCATCGCGAACGCCCCGATGGCCGCGGTGGCGATGACGCACGACTCGAGGGCACCAAAGGCCCGGCCGAGCAGCTCGTCGGGGGTCAGCCGCTGGAAGATGGTGTCCAGGTTGACGTCGACGAGGGGGTTCGCCAGACCCAGGAGTGCGGCCGCCAGGAAGCAGGCGGCCGCCGTGGGAGAAGCGGTCACCAGGAGCAGGGGCGCCGACCACAGCACGACACCTGCCACCATGTCGCGACCCAGGGTCCCGCGGTCGGCACGCGCGATGGCCACCAGGCCACCGAACACGGAGCCGATCCCGATCACCGCGTTGAGGTAGCCCAGGCCGGCGTCTCCACTGCGGAGCAGCTCGGCGGCCATCACCACCAGGAAGACGGACGAGGCACCCATGACGACCGTCTGGGCGCACACCTGGATGGTGCAGAGCAGCAGGTCACGGTTGGTCCGGAGCAGCCGGAAACCGGCCAGGATCTCGGACACGAAGCTCTCGGCATCCGGCTCGTCCCCATCGCTCCCGGTGATCGGTTCGCCCACCTGGACGACCCGGACACGGGCGACGAGCATCATCGACCACAGGAAGGTCGCGACGTTCAGCGCCAGCACGACGGGGACGTCGGTCGCGACGAGCAGCCCCGCGGCCAGCGCCGGGCCCAGGAAGTAGGCCAGGCTGTCGATGGTGCTGTGGATCCCGTTGGCTGCGGTCAGCTCCGCAGGGGTGCGCGACAGAGCGGGAAGCAGCGCCCGCTGCGCGATCAGGAACGGCGACGTCAGCACCGAGACCAGGGTGGAGAGCACGAGCACCAGGAGCACCGACCCGTCGACGGCGACGAGCACCGCGACGGCTGTCACGAGCACCGCACGCGTCAGATCCGCGAGGAGCATGACTCGCCGGCGGGGCCAACGATCGGCCAGCACCGCGCCCAGCGGCGTGGTGAGGGCACCGAGCAGGAACCGGACGCCCATCCACGCCCCGACGACAGCAGCCCCACCCTCGGCGTAGGCCCAGACCACGATGGCCGTGGCATAGGCCCAGTCGCCGACGGAGGAGCCGAGGAATGCCAGCTGGATGCGTCTCAGGTCGGCGTTGCTCGCCACCGTTCGCAGCGTGGCCCGGGTCCCGGTCGCACGCCCTCCGGGCCGGGCGGGTTCGTCGGCGGTGTCCTGCACCTCGGCCATGACGGCTCCCCCGGGTCAGCGGCAGCCCACGGTGGCCGCCGACGAGCGAGCCGAGCGTAGTCCTCTCGCGCGTGCTTGTCTGCAGTCTCAGCAGACACGACCGGCGGGGTGGGTCCCCGTCGCCGTCTCAGGCGTAGGGGGCAGTGCTGAGGTAGCGCAGGCCCGAGTCCACGGCGACCGTGGCCACCGTGGCATCGCCGCTCAGCGTCTCGGCCACGCGGAGCGCCGCCACGACGTTGGCGCCCGTCGAGGTGCCCGCGAACAGCCCCTCCTCCCGCGCCAGCCGACGGGCCATCTCCTGCGCCTCCGCGCTGGCCACCTGGTCGATCGCGTCGACCAGGTCCGGCTCCCACAGCGGCGGGAGGAAGCCGATGCCGATGCCCTCGATCCGGTGCGCCCCGGTGGGACCCCCGGAGAGGACGGCAGACTCCGCCGGCTCGACCGCCACGATCCGGAGCTCCGGGTTGTGGGCACGCAGCGCGGCCCCCGCCCCGTGGATGGAGTGCGCGGTCCCGACCGTGTGCACGAAGGCGTCGACGCGGCCCGCGGACTGCTCCCAGATCTCGTGGCCCATCGGCTCGTAGCCGGCGATGGCGTCGTGGTTGGTGAGCTGATCGGACCACCAGTGCCCGGGGGCCGCGCTGATCTGCTCCGACCGGGCGATCATCCGCTTGATGAGGTCCTCGGTGATCTTGCCGGCGTCACTGGCCTCGTCGGTGATCTGCGCGCCGAGCGCCGACATGGTCAGCCGCTTCTCCGTGCTGAAGGCGTCGGAGAAGACCACGTGCAGCCGGTAACCGAGCGCGGCGCACACGAAGGCCAACGAGATCCCCGTGGTGCCGGCGGTGTACTCGACGACCGTGCCGTCCTCCGGGAGTCGCCCGTCGGCCGCCGCCGCCCGGATCACCTCCACCGCCATCCGGTCCTTCATGGAACCGGTCGGGTTGGCGGACTCGAGCTTCACCAGGATCCGGCAGCCCGACTCGGGCACGATCCGCTGCAGCTCGACGACCGGTGTGTCACCGATGCCGGCAAGGACTCCGGGACGCGCGTTCACGGCTCTCCCCCGCTCCGGCGTCGGTGCGCTCGACGCCGCCTGCTCGTGAGGATCCTCGCCGGCCACGGACCCGTCAAGGAGGCGGTCGCGCGGCGGTGAGGTGCCCGCGTCGATGCGGCTGCTGAGCTGCCCTGGCGAGGCTCGAGTGCGGCCGGACGGAGCCGGTCGGGCTCGGGTGGGGCGGGTGGGGCGGGTGGGACTCGAACCCACGACACGGCAGATTATGAGTCTGCTGCTCTACCTGCTGAGCTACCGCCCCGTGCCCGCGGCAGCCTACTGAGGGCGGTCGTCAGGCCGACCAGGTGGCATCGGCTCCCACGGAGACGTTCTGGCTCGTAGCATGAGCGTTCTCGAGGAGTTGGAGACCAGCATGACGGGGGACACGTCTGCCAGCGGTGTGCTGCGCCCTGCCCCGGGCGGAGCGCGCGGGCCCGCGGCAGGTCTGGTCGGGGTCGCTGCGGCCCTCGCCGTCACGGCCTATGCCGTCTCCACCGTGCCCGGGGTGCGTGGCCCCGGCTGGGACCTCCTCGTGGACGGGTGGCTGCAGGGCGGTGCCTACGTGCTCCTCGCAGCCTGGGCGGGCCTGCGTCCGCTGACGCACGGCGACGACCGGAGCTTCTGGTCCCTGGTCGCGGCTGCGGTCGCTCTCCGGTCCCTCGGCTTCGTCCTCTACCTGGGTGTGGTCCGCCATCTCGACCCGGTGCCCTACCCGTCCGTGGCAGACGCCGCCTGGCTCGGTTCCGGCATCGTCCTCGGCCTGGTGCTGTGGCGCCTGCTGCGGGACACAGCGCCGCGCGACTCGCGTGCCAAGACCCTCGACGCACTGCTCGGCTCCCTGGCCGTGGCTGCGGTGGCCATCGCGCTGCTGACCGAGACCGTGCTGCTCGGGCCACGGCCCGGGGTCCCGGCCGCGGCGTTGCTGACGAACCTGAGCTACCCCGTCCTCGACGTGGCCCTGATGATCCTGCTCGGCGCCCTGCTCGCTGCCACCCACGGTCGGGCGAGTGCCGCCGACCTGGCCATCGGCGCCGGCATCCTGGCCATCGCCGTGGTCGACACCGTGTTCGTCGTCCAGGTGGCCACCGGCACCTTCAGGCCGGGGAGCTGGTTGGGTGCGGTCTCGCTGCTCGGCACGGCGCTGGTCGCCGGCAGCGGCTGGGTCCGTGACCACCGGGCACCGCCGGCGGCCGGGGCGCGAGCCGGTCTGTTGCTGCCGTCCGCGCTGGGGATGCTCTGCCTGCTCACGCTCGTGTACGGCGCCGCGTCCGCACCACAGTTCCTGGCGAACCTCGTCGCTGCCCTCGGCGTCGTCGTGGCCGTCGTCCGCGTCCGAGGGGCGCTGACCCGGGACCGGGAGGAGGTGAACGCGGCGCTCGCGGCACAGCAGCTCGAGCTCGTGCGGTTCCGGTCCCTCGTCGAGGCCTCCGGCGACCTGGTGGCGTTGGCCGAGCCGGACGGGAGGCTGGTGTACATGAACCCCGCCGGCCGGACACTCGTGGGGCTGGACCCGGAGGTCGACATCACCTCGATGACGGTCCCGGACTTCCTCACCCCGGAGAGCAGGGAGGGCTGGCGGAACGTCCGCCAGCAGGGAGTCATGGATCGGGGCGTCGTCCGGGGGGAGACCACCCTGCAGCACCAGCAGGGTGGGGAGCCCGTGCCCGTGGCCGTCACGAGCTTCCTCGTGCGGCACCCCGTCACCGACGCCCCCTGGTTGATCGGCACGGTGCAGAAGGACATCGCCGACCGGGTGGCCGCCGAGCGGGCACTCCAGAAGCTCGCCGACGAGCGATCCGTCCTGCTGAGCCACCTGGTCCAGGCACAGGAGGACGAGCGGGCCAGGATCGCCGCCGACGTCCACGACGACTCCGTCCAGGCGCTCGCGGCCGTGGAGCTCCGGCTGGCGACACTGGGTCGGCAGCTGCAGAGCGAGGACCCGTCTCCGGCGGAGCTCGAGGAGGCGCTCCACACCATCCGCGGGCTCGCCGGCGGCGCCACGGAGCGGCTGCGGCACCTGCTCTTCGACCTCGAGTCGCCCGCCCGGCGCACCGACCTGGTCAGTGCGCTCGAGGAGGCGGCCGCCTACGTCTTCGGGACCTCGGTCGCCTGGTCCGTGGCGGCCCAGGGGGACCTCGATCTCCCCGCCGCCACACGGGTGACGGTCTACCGGATCGTCAAGGAGGCTCTGGTCAACGTCGGCAAGCACGCGGCCGCCTCGCGTGTCCTCATACACCTGTGGCGGGACGCCGAGGGCCTGGTGGCGACGGTCGCGGACGACGGCCGGGGCTTCGACCCGCGAGGCGAGCCCGACCTGCCCGGGCACCTCGGACTCCCCGCGATGCGCGACCGTGCGATGGTCGCGGGCGGTCGGCTCGAGGTCGACTCACGACCCGGCGACGGGACCACGGTCCGTCTGTGGCTCCCGCCGGGCGACGGAGCCGCCCCCTAGGGCTCGCGGGCCAGACGCCGGAGGACGACGGCTGCGGTGGGGACCGCGAGGATGACCTCCCCGTCCAGGCACCGGCTGACCAGGTCAGGGAGGGCATCACCCAACCGGCCCTTGCCCAGGTAACCCCGCGCGCCCGCGGTGAGGTACTCCTCCACCACCGCCGCCGAGGTCTCCGCCGAGACCACCACGACGACGGCCGCACTGTGGTCCCGCACCGCGCTGCACACCGACGCACCACCCCCGGGCATGCGGACGTCCAGCAGCACCACGTCGGCCCGAGAACCTCGCACCACTGCGAGCAGGTCGTGGGCGTCGGCGAGCCGGGCGACCACCTCGAAACGGCGGTCGCGGTCGAGGGCGAACGCCAGCGCCGCACGGACGTCGTCGTCGTCATCGGCCACCACGACCCGGTGGGGCGACATCACCACCTCCTCGGGCGGGACAGGCTCCGACCATGCTGCAGGACCCCGGTCGGCGTGACGACCCGCCGAGGAACCGGATCGCCTAGTATCTGTGCACTACCGCGCGAGCCGAGCGCCCCACGCGTCAACCCGGACGATGGAGGACTTCGTGACCACTCACCCCGGCTCGCCCATCCGGGTGCTGGTCGTCGACGACCACGAGGTCCTCGCCACCAGCCTGGCCCATGCCCTCGACGCCGAGCCCGACCTGGCAGCGGTCGGGGTCTCCGGCACCGTCGAGGGAGCCGCGGCCCTCATCCGCACCACGGCTCCCGACGTGCTGCTGCTCGACCACCGGCTCCCCGATGGCGACGGTGTCGACGCCGTACCCATGCTGCGGTCGCTGCGCCCCTCGATGGCTGTCGTGGTGCTGACGGCGAGCACCGCGGAGCACCTCCTGCTCTCGGCCGTGGAGGCCGGCGTCGCCGGTTTCCTGTCCAAGACCCGAGGCTTCGCCGACGTCGCCGCGGCCGTGCGGGCGGCGGCGGTCGGCGAGGCCGTGATCTCCCCCGAGATGCTGGCCAGGCTGCTCCCCCGCCTCAACCGCGACACCCGACGCGGCGGGCACGAGCCGCTGACCCGTCGGGAGCGGGAGGTCCTCGAGCTCCTGGCCCAGGGACTGACCAACGCCGCGATCGCCACACGGCTCGGCGTCAGCGTCCACACGGTGCGCAACCACGTCGCGAACCTGTCGGCGAAGCTCGGAGCCCGCTCGAAGCTCGAAGCGCTCTCCATCGCGGTGCGGGAGGGCTTGCTCCCCGGCGGGTGAACCGCTCGGTGCCCGTCTCGTGCACAGGGCTCTTCTAGTGCACAGGGCCCAGTCGAAATGCGCCACGTGCGGGATGTCCTCGCCCTCGGGCCCACGCAGACTGGGGTCAGCCTCTCCTCCCTGGACCCGAGACCGGGGAGGAGGGGCCCGGACTCCGGCCTGGTGATGCGGGGTTCCCCCCGTACCCGCTCGCCAGGCCGGACCCCGCGACCAGGGCCCTCCCGAACCCCTTGCCGGGAGGGCCCCGGCGCTCTCCGGGGTCGCCACTCGTCGAGAAGGACCTGTGCTCCGAGCGGGATCCCCGGCATGCTCTGATCATGAGCACCGAGCCGTTCGAGGCGCTGCGCGAGGACTGGGAGCGTGCCCTGTGCGTGGTCGCGCATCCCGACGACATGGAGTTCGGCGCCGCGGCCGCGGTCGCGCGCTGGACGGGGCAGGGCAAGACGGTCACCTACTGCATGGTCACCAGCGGCGAGGCCGGGATCGACGCCATGCCGCCCGAGGAGTGTCGTCGGGTCCGCGAGGCCGAGCAGGTCGAGTCGGCGCGCGTGGTCGGTGTCGAGGAGGTGGAGTTCCTCGGCCTCCCCGACGGCGTGCTCGAGTACGGCGTACCGCTGCGCCGCACGATCGCCGAGGTGGTGCGCCGACGGCAGCCGGAGATCGTCGTGACCGGCAACTTCCGCGACACCTGGGGTGGCCGCAACCTCAACCAGGCCGACCACATCGCCGTGGGCCGGGGGGTCCTCGACGCGGTGCGGGACGCCGGCAACCGGTGGGTCTTCCACGACCAGCTGTCGACGGGTCTCGAGCCGTGGGGCGGCGTCCGTGAGGTCTGGGCCTTCGGCTCCCCCCAGGCCGGGCACGCGGTCGACACCACCGACTCCTTCGAGGCTGGGGTCCGCTCCCTCGAGGCGCACGCCGCCTACATCGACGGCCTGGGGTGGGAGGACTTCGACCCCCGGGAGTTCCTCGAGGGCATGGCGCGCCAGTCCGGCCAGCGGCTCGGCGTCGCCCTCGCCGCCCCGTTCGAGGTGTTCCCCCTGGGCTGGGGCGAGTAGCCATCCACCACAGCCGCAGGCCGCGGCTGTGGTTCCGCGGCACATGGCCCACCGGGTGTCGAGGTGGTCACGATGGCGACATGTCTCGGACCACTGCTGCTGCCGCGGCCACCGCCGCGATCGCCCTCGGCCTGTCCCTCCTCGCGGCGCCGGCGGCGATCTCCGTGGAGCCTGCTGTGGCCTCGGCGGGGCCGGGCCACTGTGCCCGTGAGGCGCGCATCGACGTCCCGCGCGCCGAGGTGCAGGAGACCGCCTGCCTCGACGACCTCACGACCGCCGGCACGCAGCGCACCGGGCACACCGATCCGGCCGACTGGAGCGGCCTGCACGCCCCGGGGACGCGCAACCCCTCCGGCGTGCCCGGCATCCAGGTCGACGGCTACTTCCCGGACACCTCGACCTCCAACACCCACCACGGGTGGAACCACGACTCGCAGTTCGTGATCCGGCTGCCCGACGACTGGAACGGGCGGCTCGTCGTCAGCGGGGCGCCCGGTACCCGCACCCAGTACGCCGGGGACTACATCTTCAGCGACTGGCTGGTCGCGCGGGGCTACGCCTACGCGATGACCGACAAGGGCAACAACGGTGGCTCCTTCCACGCCGACGGCGACCAGCCCGGCGACGCGGTGGCCGAGTGGAACCGTCGCGTCACCCAGCTGACCCGCGCCACCCGGGCGGTGCTCCGCCAGCGCTACGGTCGCGAACCGCGCCGCACCTACGCCTTCGGCATCTCCAACGGCGGCTACCTGGTCCGTTGGCAGCTGGAGAACCGCCCGGGGCTCTACGACGGCGGCGTCGACTGGGAGGGCACCCTCTACCGCGCACAACCACCGAACCTGCTGACCTACCTGCCCGAGGCCCTCACCCACTACCCGGCGTACGCCGCCACCGGCGACGAGTCCGCACGGAAGGCCATGATCGCGGCTGGCTTCCACCCACGGTCGGAGTTCACCTGGGAGTACCACTACTCCGTCTACTGGGACCTGACACAACGCCTGTACCGCGAGGAGTTCGATCCCTCCTACGACGGTGAGCTCGTCGCGGGCGTGCCGTTCTGCCAGAGCGGCACGCCGCGCTGCGACGCCGACTACGACTACGCCGAGCGCCCCGGCGCCCGGCGCGCGATGGCCGAGGTCGCGCTGACCGGCGACGTCCGACGGCCGATGCTGACCCTGCACGGCACCCTCGACGCGCTGCTGCCGATCCGCACCGACTCCGACGTCTACCGACCGATGGTGCGCCGTGCCGGCCGGGCGGGGCTCCACCGCTACTACCGGATCCGCGGCGGCACCCACGTCGACGGCCTGCACGGGACCTTCGGCGACCGGGTCCGGCCACTGCTCCCCTGCGCCCGGCGGGCCTTCCAGCGGCTGACCGCGTGGGTCGAGGACGGTCGGCGCCCACCGGCCGACGCCACGGTGCCCAGGCCGCCGGCCGGGACCGACCAGGTCAACCGCTGCAGCCTCCGGTAGCTCACCGTGAGGGGTCAGCCCCAGGGCGTCAGCAGCTGGTCGACCGGCGCGTAGTC
Source organism: Nocardioides coralli (assembly GCF_019880385.1). Lineage (NCBI taxonomy): Bacteria > Bacillati > Actinomycetota > Actinomycetes > Propionibacteriales > Nocardioidaceae > Nocardioides > Nocardioides coralli. The sequence goes on along the minus strand of NZ_CP082273.1, from coordinate 1,312,912 downwards.
GTCGCGCAGCACCGGCGCGTCGTCGATCCAGGCGTCGAGGGCCTCACCGGTGATGACCACCCAGCCGGTCCCCCGCTCGTCGAGGGCGGCGGCCCACGCCTCGACGTCGAGCGGAGCCATGCTGGCCACCGCGACCAGGTTGCCGCCGTCCTCGCCGCTCAGGCCCTCGGGACGGCCCGCCAGGGCCAGGTGTCCGAAGACCTCCCGCAAGGTCGCCAGCTCGGCACGGGCGAAGGACATCGGGCCGTGGTCGATCAGGTTGGCGACGTACCGCCCGTCGTCCTCGAGGACACGGCGGACCTCCGTCATCGCCTCGACCGTCGTCAGGTGGAAGGGGACGCTCACGCCGCCGAAGGCGTCACCCACGACGAGGTCACGACTCGCGTCCTCGAGCCGCCGCATGCCCACCCGGCCGTCCTCGACGCGCACCTCGAGGTCCTCGCCGGTGACCAGGCCGAGCTGCTCGGTGTCGACCTCGACCACGCCGGGGTCGATCTCGGACACGAGGCTGCGGGTGCCGGGGCGGACCTCCGCGAGGTAGCGCGGCAGGGTCAGGCCGCCGCCACCGAGGTGGTAGGCGCGCAGCGGCTGCTGCGGCGGATAGGCGCTGTCGACGTACGCCGCCATCGCCTGGATGTACTCGAAGTCGAGGTAGGTCGGGTCGGTGGTGTCGACGTAGGAGTGCCGCAGCCCGTCCAGGACGAGCACCCGGCCCGTGGGGCGGTCAGGGTCGGTGGTGACCACCGCGCAGTGGTACTGCGTCTCGGCGTCACACCCGCCGGGGGCGGCAGCGGCGCCGATCCCGGCGACGGCGACCAGCGCGAGCGGTACGCCGGCAGACCGCCGGCCGCGGACCCGCAGGTCCACCACCAGCGACGCCACCACCAGCAGCAGGCCCAGCCCCACCAGGATGGCGCTGACCGGGGCCAGCGAGATCAGCACGAAGCCGGTGAGCACGGTGCCGGCGATCGCCCCCACCGTGCCGATGCCGGAGAGGCGACCGACCACCGACCCGGTCTCGTCCAGGTTCGTGAGCCGCAGCTTCACCACCATCGGCGTGACGGCCGACAGCAGCGCGGCGGGCACCACGATGACCAGCGTGGCCACCGGCAGCAGCAGGCTTCCGTCCCCGACGGCGGCCGCGGAGCGCATCACCGAGGGCATGAGGGCGACGGCGATGCCCGCGACGCCCAGGAGCGGACCGAGGGCACGTCGCGGCGGGATGCGGTCGGCGGCCTGACCACCCAGCCAGGCGCCGGCGGCGATCGCCGTGAGCGCGAGGCCGATGACGAGGGTGTTGGTCTCGAGCGTCAGGCCGAGGTAGGGAGCCAGCAGTCGCAGCGAGGCGAGCTCGACGACGAGCACGGCTGCAGACGAACCGAAAACCAGCGCTGCGGCGGCCGTGGGACCGAGGGGTTCGCGGACGGTGACGGGCACGCCTCAGAGGGTGTCGGACGGTCCCCGGAGCGCGGAACGCGGGTCCCGCAGGGCGACACGGTCAGGGATGCCGGTGCGAGGCAGGGAGGTGGTGGCGTGGCGCCCGCCGGCCCACACACCGAGGGCGAGCACGACCGCGAACACGAGCAGCGCCAGGACCCACATGTGCACCTCCGGGCCCCATTGCAGCACGGCAACCCCCAAGAAAGCCACGAGCACGCCCGGTGGTCGGACGTGCTCGTGGTTCCTGCTCCCCCGGTTGGACTCGAACCAACAACCCTCCGGTTAACAGCCGAATGCTCTGCCAGTTGAGCTACAGGGGATCGTGCGCGCCACAGGTTAGCAAGGTGCGGAACGGCCGAGGAAATCGGCACCTCAGGCCGGCCCCACCTCCTCGCGCGCCGCGCGGAGCGCGCTCTCGGCGGCCTCGCGGACCGCCGGGTCGTCGGGGTCGACGCCCTCGTCGTACTCGTAGACCCACCTGATCGGGGCGTCTCCGCGGGGAGCCCGCCGGGCGATGACCCTGAGCCCACGCCGGCCGTCGACGTCGACGTGACGCTGGAGGACGACGCTGGCCGTGACCCGCTCGCGCACCAGCTCGAGCAGGCGGCGCGGCTCCTCGATGGTCAGCACGTGCTCGGCCCGCTGCTGTCCCCACGCACCCACCTCGCTGAGGCGGAAGATCTCGGTGTCGCGGTCCCAGTCGGCCGCCTCGACCTCCTCCCACGGGAGCCGCGTGCCCGCGACGTAGACCGCGTCGCGGGTGCCGGCGACCACCGTGCCGTCCGTCGCGCGAGCCCACGCCAGGACCGACTCGCCACGCGGCACGTCGACCGGCGGCCGCTCACGGCGCAGTCGTCTCACGGTGCCCCTCCGACCGCACGGTCGTGGAGCGTGCGCCGATGCTGCTCGAGCGCGACGAGCTCACCGAACATCCGGTTGTAGTCGGCGGCGTGGTCGACCGGGTTGGTGCGCTGCAGCCTGGACTTGAGGTCGGCGATCCGGCGCTGGGCGGTGAGCTCCAGCAGGCGGTAGACGTGGGCAGCGACGTAGGCCGCGTCCGGTTCCTTGGCCGTGGGCAGCGGCTCGACACCGAGCGCGCTCAGTGCCGAGGCCACCGTCTGGTCACGGGCAGCGTCGCGCAGCCGGCTGGCCCAGCCGGGGTCCTGAGCGCCCGCGCTCGGTCCGCCCGCGGCGGCGACCAGCTCCCACACCCCGCGGTAGACGGGGTGGGTGAAGTCGTTGCTGCCGACGTCGCGCGCCGCGTTGCCGAGGGCGGCCGGGTGCTGGATGACCAGCTTGAGGGTCTCCCGCTCGAGGGTGAACCGCGGGTCGCGCAGGTCGGGCAGCCGCTGCTCGGGGGACGGCGTGGTGGCGGCGGGCGGCGGCTGCTGCTGCTGTCGGCTGCTGCGGTTGCCCGCGCGGCGTACCTCCTCACGAGCCTGCTCGACGTCGACGCCGACCATCCCGGCCAGCTCGCGGGCGAAGGCGTCGACCTTGGAGCGGTCGCGGATGCTCGTGACCAGCCGGGCGCCTTCACGGACGGCGTCGACACGCCCGTCGGCACGGTCGAGGTCGTACTTGCCGACGACGTTGCCGAGGACGAAGCGGTAGAGCGGCACCCGGCGGGCCACCAGCTCACGCACCGCGGCGTCGCCCTCCTTGAGCCGGAGGTCGCACGGGTCGAGGCCGGAGGGCTCGACGGCGACATAGGTCTGGGAGACGAAGTTCTGGTCGCCGTCGAAGGCCTTGAGGGCGGCCTTCTGACCGGCGGCGTCGCCGTCGAAGGTGAAGATCACCTCGCCGCGGAACTCCTCGTGGTCGTGGAGGAACCGGCGCAGCACGCGCGCGTGGTCGTCGCCGAAGGCCGTCCCGCAGGTGGCCACGGCCGTCCCGACACCGGCGAGGTGGCAGGCCATGACGTCGGTGTAGCCCTCCACCACCACGGCCTGCGACGCGCGGGCCATCTCGCGACGGGCGAGGTCGATGCCGTAGAGGACCTGGCTCTTCTTGTAGATCGGCGTCTCGGGGGTGTTGAGGTACTTGGCGTCGATCCGGTCGTCGTCGAAGATCCGCCGTGCCCCGAACCCGATGGTGTCGCCCGAAGCGTCGCGGATCGGCCACAGCAGCCGGCCCCGGAACCGGTCGTAGGCGCCGCGCCCGACCGCCACGAGCCCGGCAGCGATGCTCTCCTCGTCGGTGAAGCCCTTCTGCCGCAGCACCCGCAGCAGTGCGTCGCCGTCACGCGGCGCGAAGCCGTTGCCGAAGCGCTCGGCCGCCTCGCGGTCAAAGCCCCGTTCGGTGAGGAACTGGCGTGCCACCGCAGCGTCTGGCGAGGCGAGCTGGTCGGCGTAGTACTCCTGCGCGACGCGGTGGGCCTCGACGAGCCGGCTCCGCTGCGGCCCCCGCGGCCGCTCCTCCCGCGCATCGCCGTCCTCGCGGCGCAGCTGTACGCCGTACTTGTCGGCGAGCCGCTCCACGGCCTCGGTGAACCCCAGTCCGTCGATCTTCATGAGGAAGGAGAAGACGTCGCCACCCTCCTGGCAGCCGAAGCAGTGGAAGAACTGTCGAGCCGGCGTGACGTGGAAGGACGGGGTCTTCTCGTCGTGGAAGGGGCACAGGCCCTTCAGGGAGCCGCCGCCGGCGTTGCGGAGCGTGACGTAGCCGGACACGACCTCGTCGATGCGGGCCTTCTCGCGCACCTCGGCGATGTCGTCGTCGCGAATCCTCCCGGCCACGGGGCGGAGTCTACGCAGCGCGCCGGTGCCGTGAACGCCTGCTCCACACCCGGCTCACCCAGTCGGGGGTTGGCATTCCCGGGCCGGACCGGCGAGGGTGGAGGCATGAGTCATTCCGACGGTACGCCGACGCAGCGCGACGTCGACCCCACCCTCGGCGCGCTGGTCCACGACCTCACCCAGCAGCTCCCCGAGCTGATCCGCTCCGAGATCCGGCTGGCCCAGGCCGAGATGGCACAGAAGGGCAAGCGGGCCGGGATCGGCATCGGTCTGTTCAGCGGCGCCGGGCTGCTGGCCTTCTTCGGGCTGGCGACCCTGGTCGCGACGGCGATCCTGGCCCTGAGCCTGGCGGTTGCGGCCTGGCTCGCCGCCCTGATCGTGGCGGTGGTGCTCTTCGCCGCCGCAGGCGTCCTCGCCCTCAGCGGGCGCAACCAGGTCCAGGAGGCCACGCCCGCGGCGCCCGAGCGGGCGGTCGAGGGCCTCAAGGCCGACGTGGCCACGGTGAAGGGGAAAGGACAGCGCTGATGCCCGGAAAGTCGCCCGACGAGCTCCAGGCCGAGATCGACGCCCAGCGGGAGGAGCTCGCCCACACCGTCGACGAGCTCGCCGCCCGCCTGGACGTGAAGTCGCGTGCCACGGCGCGTGCCGCGGACCTGAAGGACCGCGCCACCACCGACGCGGGGAAGCCGCGGCCCGAGGTGCTGGCTGCCGCCGCGTCCCTCATCGCCATGACCGCCGTGCTGATCGTGTGGCGGGTCCGACAAGGAGGTAAGTGATGAAGAAGCTGACGATCCTGGTGTCCGGCGCGATCGGGTACGTCCTCGGCACCCGCGCGGGGCGTGAGCGCTACGAGCAGATCAAGGGGATGGCCGGCAAGGTCAAGGACGACCCCCGTGTGCAGGAGAAGGCGCAGCAGGCCGCCGACGTCGCCCGGGCTCAGGCCCCGGTGGTGAAGGACCGGATCTCCGAGGCCGCCGAGTCCGCCAAGTCCAAGGTCTCCGGGAGCCACGCCGCCGACGACCTGCCCGACGAGAGCCTGGTCAACCAGGACGACCCCTACCCCAAGGGCGACCTGCCCTAGGCGAGTCGGCGTGAGTTGCGGACGCAACTCGTCCGGATCGACTGCCATGCTGCGGGCGTGAGCACGGCCACGCGCGGGCGCAGCACCCGGGGACGGGACACCGAGGGGTCGACCACGTGGCGCCGGGCGCTCGCCTGGCGCCTCCGGCGACACCTCCTCGACCCGGTCGGGTCGGCAGCGGCGGCCGACGTGGTGGCGCGACTCGGTGCCGTGCCGGCCATGGACGACTCGCTGGCTGCCCTCGCCGTCGGGACCCGGTCGACCTCGTCACGACCCGACGACCTCGAGAAGGCCCTAGCGGACGGCAGCGTCATCCAGGTGTTCGCGTTCCGTGGCGCCATGCACTACCTCTCCCCCGGCGGTGGCGGGATCTACCTGTCGCTGCGTTCGGCCGAACGTCAGTGGGAGCTGCCTTCCTGGGTCGAGCACTACCGGCTCTCGCCGGAGGACTGGCCCGACTTCCGTGCCACGGTCAGGGAGGTGCTTTCCGGCGGGCCGCTGACCCTCGACGAGCTGGCGGCGGGCGTCACCGCGCGACGTGCGTACCGACACCTGCGACCGGCGTTCACCGAGGCGGGGACGTTGCTCAAGCCGCTCACCTGGCAGGGCGACATGAGTCTCGGCCCTCCGCGTGACGGACGCCGGACCTTCCAGCGCCTCGACCTCAACCCGGCCTGGGTGGGAGTTCCGGACCTCGAGGAGGCCGGCCCGAGGGCGATCACGGCCTACCTCCGCACCTACGGACCGGCCACGGCGAAGCACGTGCACTACTGGCTCGGTGAGGGACTGAGTGCTGGCCGCCGGCGACTGGACCGCTGGCTGGCCGCGCTCGATGACCAGCTCGTCGCCGTCGACGTCGACGGAACCACGGCGTACGTCGTCCGCGATGACGTCGGCCCGCTACTGGAGGCGGAGCCGTCCGACGCAGTCCGGCTCCTGCCGGGTCACGACCAATGGGTCATGGGCCCCGGCACGAAGGACGAGCAGATCACGCCACCGGCACTGAGAGACCTGATGACCCGGAAGGCCAACCCGGTCCTGGCCGGCGGGGTGGTCAGCGGCACGTGGAGCCGCTCCGGCGACCAGCTCGTGGTCCGCTGGCTCGCTGGGGGCCACCCTCCGGCGACGGCGATCCGGGCCGAGTCCGACCGCTTGTCAGGGGTGCTGCATCGCGACCTGGAGCTCCGGCTCCAGGGCTAGCCGACCAGCCGCTGGTACCAGCTGACGGCGCTGGCGTCGGTCAGGGATGCGACCTGGTCGATGACCGCCCGCCGCCTGCCCGCGTCGTCGGCGGCGGCCTTCCAGTCGTCGGCGAACGCGCGCTCGAGCACGTTCGGCGCTCCCGCCAGCAGGGTGTCGACGAGCTCCGCGAGCAGCTCGCGCTGCCCGACCATGGCCGCGACCCGGTCGTCGGCCCGCATCACGTAGTGGGCCGCGATGCCCTTGAGCACCCCGATCTCCAGCCGGGTGCGCTCGGGCACCACGAGGTCGGCGGAGTAGCGCACGAACGGCCCGGCCGCCGAGGCGAAGGTGGCCGCCTGCACCGCGCCGCAGAAGCGCCCGATCAGGTCGCTCGTGAGGTTCTTCAGCGCCGCGAGCGACCGCCGGCTGCCGTCGTACGCCGCGTCGGGCCAGCCGGCGATCCCGACCAGCCCGTCGAGCACCTCGTCGAGGTGGTCGTCGGCCGCGTCGGGGAGGTACCAGTCGCGGACGGTCTCCCAGACCGCCGCCCGGTCGAGGCGGCTCAGGTCGACCCGTCCGGCGACCACGCCGTCCTCGATGTCGTGCACCGAGTAGGCGACGTCATCGGCGAGGTCCATGACCTGCGCCTCGAAGCACGGCCGGGAGCCGAGCTCGGCCGGCCGCGCCCACCGGAAGACCGGGAGGTCGTCGTCGTAGACGCCGAACTTCACGACCACCCGGGGTGAGCCGTCGGCGTGGACGCCGCCGGGTGGCGTCGCGGCCGCCAGCGGCCAGGGGTACTTCGTGCAGGCATCGAGGGTGGCCCGTGTGAGGTTGAGCCCCACACTGGCGCCGTCGGGGGCCAGGGTCTTGGCCTCGAGCCGCGTCAGGAGCCGCAGCGTCTGGGCGTTGCCCTCGAAGCCACCGCAGCCGGCGGCCAGCTCCGCGAGCACCCGCTCCCCGTTGTGGCCGAACGGCGGGTGGCCGAGGTCGTGGGCCAGCGCGGCGGTCTCGACGAGGTCCGGGTGGCAGCCCAGCGCCCGGGCCAGGTCGCGCGCCACCTGGGCCACCTCGAGGCTGTGGGTGAGCCGGTTGCGGACGAAGTCGTCGCTCTGCGGGCCCACTACCTGGGTCTTGGCGGCCAGCCGGCGGGAGGCCGCCGCGTGCACGACGCGGGCGCGGTCGCGCTCGAACGGGGTGCGCTCGGGGGCGGAGACCCGCTTCGGCGGCTCGGTGACCAGCCGTTCACGCGACGCCTCGTCGTAGCCCTCCATCGACTCCATCGGGGCCGACCCTAGTGGGACACCCCGGTGGTTGCGCCCACGAGTCCCGGTTGCGTGATCTCGACGCGCCCGTCGCGACCTCATACCTCGGTCGCGGGGCTTGCTCGATCTTCGCTCGCGACGGACAGGCTCCTTCGTCGCCTGTCCTGCTCGCTCGCTCAGTAGGTCGTGACGTGGACGTGGTCGTAGTGGTTGGCGGTGACGGAGCCGCGGTCCTCCATGTAGCGCCATCCCTCCGAGGCGCGGTCGACCGACCAGATCTTCTGGGCGTAGATGACGTAGCTGACGCCGAGCTCCTGGTAGTTGGCGCGGACGAACTCCGCGACCTCCCAGCCGCGCGAGCCGCTGACCATGATGTCGATGGCGATGCCCTGCGCGTGCTCGCCGTCGCCGCGGTAGGTCCCGTAGGACGTGATCTCCGGGAAGTTGGCGCAGACCGCCTCGTGCACGGACAGCACGTTGGGCTGGCCCGACACTGACGAGCCGTTGGTGCAGGCCCCGCCCACAGCCAGCTCCTCGGGCTCGGGCTCCGGCTTGGCGTCGGTGAGGTAACCGGCGGTGACCCAGCGGGACTCGCCGTCGACGGCGAGCTCGACGCGGCCGGCCGCCTCGCGACCGGTGGCGAGCACCTTCTTGCCCTCCTCGACGACCCCGACCTTGCGGGCACCGTCCTCCAGCGGGGAGGTCCACAGGTCGAGGGCGGTGGTCGTCCACAGCCGGGTGTCGGCGTTGCGGACCGCCTGGGCGGTCGGCTGGGGGCGCATCATCATCTCGACGCGGCTGAGCCGGCCGATCCGCGACCCGTCGCGGGACACGACGGGCTGCCGCTCGGCGATCTCGTCGCTGACGTCGGCGCTGACCAGGCTGCTCCCGATGGAGCTGCCGCTGCCGGCAGCGAGCAGGTCGCGGGTGTCGGGGTTGGCCGCGAGGACCCCGACCCCGACGGTCGACAGGGTCGCCACGACGGCGAGGGGGCCAGCCACCAGGTACGGCTTCGGCATACGGCGGGCATTGGTGTCCCGCTTGTGGCGATGTTCTGCCACAGCGCTGATCCTTTGCTGTTGCTTGCGGGGGTCCACGCCAGGGCCTGTGGCCCATACGACGCGCCGAGAGGTCACCGAGTGAAGCACAACCGGGGCTGGGGGGCCCAAATCCGGGAGGGTGTTTCGCGGGGTAACGCTCGTCACCCTACCGTCACCGCGGCGTTATCCGCCCGTGACCTCCGCGGTCTCCTCACGAAGTGAGACACCGGAGCCGTCGGTGTCCTCCAGCCACCCCTCGGGAAGGACGACACGTGCCCGGGGTGACCCCTGCCGGCCGCGGGGGGCGCCGAGCTCGGAGACGGGGAACGGCTCGTCGGGGTCGAGGTCGGCCAGCAGCCCGTCGAGCGCCGCGAGGGAGTCGACGAGCGCCAGTGACCGGCGCAGCTCTCCCCCGGCCCGGAAGCCCTTGAGGTACCAGGACACGTGCTTGCGGAACTCCTTGCAGCCCCGCTCCTCCCCCAGGTGCTCGCAGAGCAGCTCGGCGTGGCGCCGCATCATCGAACGCACCTCCCCGAGGGTCGGCAGCGTCCGTGCGGGCTCGCCGGCGAACGCAGCGGCCAGGTCCCGGAAGAGCCACGGGCGGCCCAGGCAGCCCCGGCCGACCACCACGCCGGCGGCGCCGGTCTGCCGCACCATGCGCAGCGCGTCCTCGGCCTCCCAGATGTCGCCGTTGCCGAGCACGGGGATGTCGACCTCCTCGACGAGGGCGGCGATCGCATCCCAGTCAGCCTGACCCGAGTAGGACTGGGCGACGGTGCGTCCGTGGAGGGCGATGGCGGCACAGCCCGTCTCCTGAGCGATACGGCCGGCGTCGAGATAGGTGAGGTGGTCGTCGTCGAGGCCCTTGCGGGTCTTCATGGTCACGGGGACGTCGTACGGCGCCGCGGCGCCGACGGCCTCCTCGAGGATGTCGGCGAGCAGGCCCCGCTTCCACGGCAGCGCTCCCCCGCCGCCCTTGCGGGTCACCTTGGGCACGGGGCAGCCGAAGTTCAGGTCGACGTGGTCGACGCCGTACTCGGCGCAGAGGATCTCGACCGCCTTGCCGACGTAGACCGGGTCAGTGCCGTAGAGCTGGACCGACCGGATGCGCTCGGCGTCGTCGAAGACCAGCATCGAGCGGGTGGTCTCGTCACCCTCGACCAGGCCCCGCGAGGTGATCATCTCGCAGACATAGAGCCCCGCTCCCTGCTCGGCACACAGGCGCCGGTAGGCGGCGTTGGTGATCCCCGCCATGGGAGCGAGCACCACCGGCGTGTCGACGACAAGCGCGCCCAGGCGCAGGTTGGTGGGGACGGGATGGCTCACCCGGTCATTGTCCGCACGTGAGGCTCGGCCGCGAAATCAGCCGCCGCCCGAGCCGCCCTTGCCCTTGTCCTTGCCCTTGCCCTGCTTCTTGTCCTGGCCGCTGCCCTTGGCCGGCTTCAGCTCGCCCTCCCAGGTGATCGGGTTGAACTCCTGGGTGGGGCGGAAGCTGACGGCCGTCAGGTCACCCTTGTCGGGGGCGAGGTAGACCAGGCACGCCTTGACCGAGGCGCCGGACTTGAACTTCTTGGGGAACGACGCCCCGTCGCAGGGCTTGAAGGTCCCGGTGAACACCGATGCCTCGATGAGGCGGTTCTCCCCGTCGACGATGTAGAGCGGCACCGGGCGGCCGCCCAGGTTGCTGTCGCCGACGTTGGTCACGTTGGCGCGGACGAAGTAGGGGGAGGTCTGGCGGGTCTGCTTGCTCAGCTCCCATCCCACGAACTGGTCGAAGGACGCCTTCTCGAGCGAGGTGACCTTGACCTCGAGCGCACCCACCTGGTCCTGGCGGGGCTCGTAGGCCACGGTCGCGGTGTCGCCGACCTCGAGGGTCGACCCCTGGGCGGTCAGCTCGACGCCGTCCGGAACCTCGAGGTAGGGCTCCTCCTCGGTCTCCGCGGTCGTCGTCTCGGTGGGCTCCTCCGCAGCCGGCGCCTCGTCGTCCCCGGAGCAGCCCGAGAGGACCAGGGTCGCGGCGAGGAACAGGCCGGTCAGGCGGGCGGGGAGATGCATGCGGTCATTGTGCATGAGCGGCCAATCAGCAGCCGACGAAACGCTGGGCGAACCACGCCGTCACGCCCTCGAGCGGGATCCGCTCCTGCGACATCGAGTCGCGTTCGCGCACGGTGACGGCGTGGTCGTCGAGGGTGTCGAAGTCGACCGTCACGCAGTACGGCGTACCGATCTCGTCCTGGCGGCGGTAGCGACGCCCGATGGCGCCGGAGTCGTCGAACTCCACGTTCCAGTTGCGGCGCAGCTCCGTGGCCAGGTCCCGCGCCTTCGGCGAGAGGTCGGCGTTGCGCGAGAGCGGCAGCACCGCGACCTTGACCGGCGCGAGCCGCGGGTCGAGCCGGAGCACCGTCCGCTTGTCGACCCCACCCTTGGTGTTGGGGGCCTCGTCCTCCTCGTAGGCGTCGAGGAGGAACGCCATGAGGCTGCGGGTGAGACCGGCGGCGGGCTCGATGACGTAGGGCACGAAGCGCTCGTCGTTGGCCTGGTCGTAGTAGGAGAGGTCCTGCCCCGAGTGCTGGCCGTGCTGCGTCAGGTCGAAGTCGGTGCGGTTGGCGATGCCCTCCAGCTCCTCGAACCCGCGGGAGGAGAACCCGAAGTCGTACTCGATGTCGACGGTGCGCTTGGAGTAGTGGGAGAGCTTCTCCTTGGGGTGCTCGTAGTGGCGCAGGTGGGCCGGGTCGATGCCGAGGTCGGTGTACCAGCGGGTGCGCTCGTCGATCCAGTACTGGTGGAGCTCCTCGTCCTCACCCGGCTTGACGAAGTACTCCATCTCCATCTGCTCGAACTCGCGGGTGCGGAAGATGAAGTTGCCCGGGGTGATCTCGTTGCGGAAGCTCTTGCCCATCTGGGCGATGCCGAAGGGCGGCTTCTTGCGGCTGGAGGTCACGACGTTGGCGAAGTTGAGGAAGATCCCCTGCGCGGTCTCGGGGCGCAGGAAGTGCAGCCCCGACTCGTCCTCGATCACCCCGAGGTAGGTCTTGAGCATCATGTTGAACTCGCGGGGCTCGGTCCACGCACCGCGGGTGCCGCAGTTGGGGCAGGGCACCAGCTCGTTGAGGTCGACCGAGTCGGGGTCCTCGAGGCCCTTGCGCTCGGCGTACTCCTCCTGCAGGTGGTCCTCGCGGAACCGCTTGTGGCAGGACTGGCACTCGGTCAGCGGGTCGCTGAACGTCGAGAGGTGGCCGCTGGCCTCCCACGTCCGGGTCGGCAGGATCACGCTCGAGTCGAGGCCGACCACGTCCTCGCGCGCGGTCACCATGGCCTTCCACCACTGGCGCTTGATGTTCTCCTTCAGCTCCACGCCCAGCGGCCCGTAGTCCCAGGCGGAGCGGGTGCCGCCGTAGATCTCGCCGCAGGGGAACACGAAGCCGCGTCGCTTGCAGAGGGAGACGACCTGGTCGAGGGTCGAGGGGGGTGGCTTGGCCACGGGGGAGCTCACTTCCGACGGTCCGGCCGGCTGGCTGCCGGTCTGGGCGAGGGTTCAGCCTAACGACCGGCTGTCGCGCACGTTGAGCACGGCCCCGGGCCGGACGTCCTCGTAGGCGGACGGCTCGTCGATCGCGCGGCTGAGCAGCGGCACGGCACGGAGCTTGACGTCGTACGCCGACAGCGCGCGACGGTAGGCGCCGACGTGCTCCCAGGTGGTGGTGAGCACCCACAGCGTGGGGTCGTCGAGGTTGCGACCGAGGTGGCTGCCGAGGTGCCCGGGCCGGGCCGCCAGGGCCTCCCGGGCCTGCTCGACGTCGACGCGGAAGGAGTCCGCGTCGGCCTCCTCGACCCGGAACCTGTTCACCACCAGCACACCGGCCAGTATGCCCGCCGTCCGAGCTTTGACAATCATTCTCAAACTGCCTGAGAATGGTTCTCATGTTGTCCGCCACCCGCCGCTGGTCCCCGCTCGTCGCCGCCCTGGCGTCCGTCTCCCTCCTTGCGGGATGCGGAGCGGCAGCTGACGAGGGGGCCGAGGGACGTGAGGTCGTCGCGTCCTTCTACCCCCTGGCCTGGGTCAGCGAGCGGGTGGCGGGCGACGGGTGGACCGTCACCAACCTCACGGCGCCCGGTCAGGACTCCCACGACCTCGAGCTCTCCATCGACGCGACCGCCCGGCTGAGCGAGGCCGACCTCGTCGTCTACCTGGAGGGCTTCCAGCCGGCCGTCGACGACGGCATCGACGTCAACGCCTCGGGGCCGACCCTGGAGGCCGGGGAGGTGGTGGACCTGGTGCCGGCCCTCGACCACGGCGCCGAGGAGCACGACGGGGAGGCCCACGGCGACGGCGAGTCCCACGCCGACGAGGGGACCCACGCCGACGAGGAGACCCACGACGAGGAGCACGACCACGGCGACCTCGACCCCCACTTCTGGCAGGACCCGGAGCGGATGGCGCTGCTCGCCGAGGCGGTGGCCGATGAGCTCGCGGAGCTCGACCCCGAGAACGCCGGCACCTTCCGCGGCAACGCCGAGGAGCTGGTCGAGGAGCTCACTGCCCTCGACGCCGACTACGAGGAGGGGCTCTCCGGCTGCCGACGCGACATCGTGGTCGCGAGCCACGACGCGTTCGGCTACCTCGAGAAGTACGACTTGCACGTCGAGGCCATCGCCGGGCTCGACCCGGGGACGGAGCCCACGCCCGCGGTCCTGGCCGAGCTGGCCGACCTGATCCGGGACGAGGGGCTGACCACGGTCTTCTCCGAGCGTCTCGCCAGCCCCGAGGTCGCCGAGACGCTCGCGGCCGACCTCGGCATCGAGACCGCCGTCCTCGATCCGCTGGAGGGACTCACCGACGAGACAGCCGAGGATGACTACCTTTCTCTCATGCGCGCCAACCTGACCGCGCTCGAGGAGGCGAACGGCTGTTGAGCGGCGAACCAGCGGTCGTCGACGCCCGAGGCGTCAGCCTGTCCCTCAGCGGACGCCAGGTCCTGCACGGCGTGGACCTCACCGTCGAGCCGGGCGAGTTCCTCGCGCTGATGGGCGCCAACGGGTCCGGGAAGTCGACGCTGGTCCGCGCCCTGACCGGGCTGCGGCCGCTGTCGGCCGGGACCGTCTCGCTCTTCGGCACTCCGCTGAACCGGTTCCGGGACTGGGGACGCCTCGGGTTCGTGCCGCAGCGAGCCAGTGCCGCCTCCGGCGTACCCGCGTCGGTGAGGGAGGTGGTCGCCGCCGGGCGCCTCGGACGGCGCCGGCCCCTGGCGCCGCTCTCGCGATCCGACCGCCGAGCCATCCGTGACGCGCTGCAGGTCGTCGGGATCGAGGACCTCGCTCGTCGCAGCGTGGCGACGCTCTCGGGTGGCCAGCAGCAGCGGGTGCTCATCGCCCGAGCCCTCGCGGGGGAGCCCGACCTGTTCCTCCTCGACGAGCCCACGGCGGGCGTCGACCTGCCGCACCAGCAGGCCCTGGCACGCTCGCTGAGCGTCCTCAAGGAGCGCGGCAAGGCGGTGCTCCTGGTCGCCCACGAGCTCGGTCCGCTGCAGGCCCTGGTCGACCGGGCGGTCGTGCTCTCCCACGGTGAGGTCACCTACGACGGCGCACCGCTGGCCGACGACGACGTGCACGTCCACCACCACGCGCAGCCGCTGCGGCACGACCACACCCCGCACGTCGGCTCGCCGCTCGACACCCTGCAGGAGGGGGCCCGGTGATCGACCTGCTCTCCCACCCCTTCATGCTCCGGGCGCTCGTGGCGGCGGCCGTCACCGGCCTGGCGGCCCCGGCGATCGGTACCTACCTCGTGCAGCGTCGCCTCGCCCTGCTCGGCGACGGGCTGGGGCACGTGGCGGTGACGGGCGTGGCCGCCGGACTGCTGACCGGGACCTCGCCGGTCTGGTCGGCAGTGGTGGTCGCCGTCATCGGTGCGGTCCTGGTCGAGGTCATCCGGGAGCGCGGCCACACCAGCGGGGACGTCGCCCTGGCGCTGCTCTTCTACGGCGGGCTCGCCGGCGGTGTGCTGATCATCGGCCTGGCAGGCCAGGGCGCGGCCGAGCTGCAGGCCTACCTCTTCGGCTCCGTCACCAGCGTGTCCGCCGAGGAGGTCTGGGTGACCGTCGCCCTCGCCGCGGTCGTGGTGGCGGTCAGCCTCGGTCTGCTCCCCCAGCTCTTCGCCGTGGCCCAGGACCAGGAGTTCGCCCAGGTCGCCGGCGTCCGCATCCGGCTCTACAACGTGCTCGTCGCCGTGCTGGCCGCCGTCACCGTGACGGTCGCCATGCGCACCGTGGGCCTGCTGCTGGTCTCGGCCCTGATGGTGGTGCCGGTCGCCACGGCCCAGCAGCTCACCCGGTCCTTCCGCAGCACCCTCGGGCTGGCGATGGTGCTGGGCCTGGGCGCCGCCGTCGGTGGTCTCATGCTGGCGGCGTACCTGTCCTTCCGCGTGACCGTCTCCCCCGGCCCCACCATCGTGCTGCTGGCGCTGGCCGGGTTCGTCGCCGCCTGGCCCCTCGGGCTGTGGGTCCGCTCCCGGGAGGTCGCCCATGCCTGAGCAGCCGCTGCGGCTCACGCGACAGCGACAGGCCGTCGCCGAGGCGCTGGAGAACGTGCCCGACTTCCGCTCCGCACAGGAGGTCCACGAGATGCTGCGGTCCGGCGGCAGCACGATCGGCCTGGCGACCGTCTACCGCACCCTGCAGCTGCTGGCCGACCACGACCAGGTGGACGTGATCCGCTCGGCCGAGGGCGAGGCGAGCTACCGCCGGTGCTCGGGCAGCCACCACCACCACCTCGTCTGCCGATCGTGCGGTGCCACCGTGGAGGTCGAGGGGCCGGCCGTCGAGCGGTGGACCCGCGCGACCGCGGAGGAGCACGGGTACGCCGACGTGAGCCACACCCTGGAGATCTTCGGCGTCTGCCGCCGGTGCAGCGACCACTGAGCCCCCGTTGGGGAGGGACCTCCTCAGGCCTCCGCGGCCATGCTGCCCGTGAAGGGCATCCGGACGCGGAACGTGCTGCCGCGCCCGACCTCGCTGTCGACCTCGATCCGGCCCCCGTGGCTCTCGACGATCGACTTGGTGATCGACAGGCCCAGGCCGACACCCTGCACGTTCTGCTCCTCGGCGTGCCGCGTGCGGAAGAACCGCGTGAACAGCCGGTCCCGGTCTGCCGGGTCGATGCCGATGCCCGTGTCGCTGACCGACAGCTCGATCCTGGCACCGTCCACGCTCAGGCCCACCTCCACCCGTCCGTGCGGCGGGGTGTACTTGACCGCGTTGGAGACCAGGTTGTCGACCACCTGGCGCATCCGCACCTGGTCCATCATCATCACCAGTCGCTCCGGACCCACATAGGACAGCTCCAGCTGCGAGGAGGCCGCCGCCGGGCCGGCGGCTGACACCGCGTCCCTCACGAGCGCTGCCAGGTCGCCGCGGGTACGCACCACGTGGACCGATCCCAGCTCGAACTGAGCGCTCTGCAACAGGTCCGCGACCAGGCGACCCAGGCGCTCGGAGTTGCGGAGCACCACCGTCAGCGCGCGGGTCGCGTCGTCCGGGAGGTCGTCGCGGTCCATGAGCAGGTCGGCGTACCCCCGGATGGAGGTGAGGGGTGTCCGCAGCTCGTGCGAGACCGAGGCGACGAACTCGTCCTTGACCTCCAGCGCCCGCATGAAGTCGGTGACGTCCTTGTAGGCGAGCGCGGCACCGGCGAAGGCTCCCGTCTCGTCGTGGACGGTGCGCGCCGAGACCGACAGGGCCCGTGACGTCAGCGGGTCGCCGCCGACCCAGATGCGGCAGTCGTCGAACTCCTCGCCCTGCATCGCCCGGTAGGAGGGCATCTCCTCGCGGGCGAGGAGGTGCCGCCCGTCCTCGCCGTAGACCTGGCCGAGCTGACCGGCGTACCCGGAGTGGCCCTCCGGGAAGGCGAGGCGCATGAAGTCGTCGTGTCGCCGGTTCATGCTCTGGTAGGCGCCGTCACGGTCCAGGAGGACCAGCCCGACGTCGACGGTGTCGAGGATGGCGGCGTTGAACCGCCGGTGCTGCTCGACCTCCTCGTCACGGCGCCGCACGTGGTGGGTCCCCGCCGCGAGCAGCAACGCCGCGAGCGCGGCGAGCGCCGGGGCGAGCAACGCGCTGGCCACGTTGCCCTCGACCGGACCGAGCAGCACCATCCACGGGACGCTCATGCCGGCCACCACCCCTACCCCGGCGACCAGCGCCCCGCGGTAGTGGAACTCACGGCCGAGCCAGAGCGCCGGCAGCACGCAGAGGATGTCCGACCCCGTCCCCGGGAGCCCGATCCGGGTCAGCCCGAGAGCCACGAGGTCGAGCAGCGGCAGCACCGCGACAGCGGCGTGCGGCAGCTGTCGCCACGGCACCAGCCAGCACGCCACGAGCACCGACACCGCGATCAGGAAGGCCAGCCCCACGTGGACGTCGAGCAGGCTCCCCGACCCGAGGACGGACGTCGAGACGAGGTCGACCGCCAGCATGAGGACGAACGCCCCCTGCACCAGCAGCGGTGAGGGACCGCGGTCGTCGCCGGGCAGACCCCGGCGCCGAGCCTCCACGTCCACGGCAGGCTCCTTCCCCCGGGTGACTGGCCCAGCGCATCGTCGCAGACGCGGACCTCGAGCAGGCGCATTTTGCGGGTCCCGCCTCGCGGCCCGGTACGACGTCTGACATCCTGCGCCGGGTGAGGCGCCCCGTCCGACCCCCCAGCCCGCACCCGTCCGGCGCCCGGCCCCCGGCGGTGCCGCGCGAGCTGGTCCCGCGCCACGTCGCGATCGTGATGGACGGCAACGGCCGCTGGGCGCAGGAGCGGGGGCTCCCCCGGACCGCCGGCCACGAGCAGGGTGAGCACTCGCTCTTCGACGTGGTCGAGGGTGCCATCGAGATCGGGGTCCGGGCGATCTCGGCGTACGCCTTCTCGACCGAGAACTGGTCACGCTCGCCCGACGAGGTCAGGTTCCTCATGGGCTTCAATCGGGACGTGATCCGGCGCCGCCGCGACGAGATGCACGAGCTCGGCGTCCGCGTCCGGTGGGCGGGCCGCACACCCCGGCTGTGGCGGTCGGTGATCAAGGAGCTGCGGGTCGCCGAGGAGCTGACGCGCGACAACGACGTCCTGACCTTGACGATGTGCGTCAACTACGGCGGCCGCGCCGAGCTCGCCGACACTGCCCGGTCCATCGCCACCGACGTCGCCGCGGGCCGGCTCGACCCGCGCCGCATCGACGAGCGCACCTTCGCCCGCCACCTCTACGTGCCCGAGGTCGCCGACGCCGACATGGTGTGGCGGACCTCCGGTGAGCAGCGGCTGTCCAACTTTATGCTCTGGCAGGCGGCGTACGCCGAGCTCGTGTTCTCCGACGTGCTCTGGCCCGATGTCGACCGCACCCATCTCTGGCAGGCGATCGAGACCTACGCGCGGCGCGACCGTCGCTACGGCGGCACCTGAGAGGCTTCCCGGCTAGCGCTCCACGTAGGCCAACGAGCGCAGGCCGCGCTCGAGGTGCCAGGCGAGGTAGGCAGCCACCAGCCCGCTGGCCTCCCTGAGGTGACGTGGGTCCGTGGCGTGCACGACCGGCCAGTCGCCGGCCAGCAACGCGCCCAGGGCCCGCACCGTCTCCCCCGCCGGCCCCGCCGACCCGGGCAGCTTGCACGTGGCGCAGAGCACCCCGCCCGCCGAGGGGTTGAACCACCGGTGCGGCCCGGCGTCACCGCACCGCGCACAGTGGTCGAACGACGGCGCGTACCCGGCCACCGCCAGGGACCGCAGCAGGTAGCTGTCGAGCACCTGGTGGGGTCCGTGCTCCCCCGCCGCCATGGCGCGCAGCCCACCCACCAGCAGCAGGAAGTGCTGGAGCGAGGGCTCCTTCTCCTCGGTCACCAGGCGGTCGGCCGTCTCCAGCATCACCGTGCCGGCGGTGTAGCGGTCGTAGTCGTGACCGATCCCGGCGGCGAAGGGCGTGACGGTGTCGGCCTGGGTCACCACGTCGAGGCTGCGTCCCTCGGCCAGCTGGAGGTCGACGTGGGTGAACGGCTCCAGCCGGGACCCCCAGCGGGAGGTGGTCTTGCGGACCCCCTTCGCGACCGCCCGGACCCGGCCGTGCTGGCGGGTCAGGAGCGTGATGATGCGGTCGGCCTCACCCAGCTTGTGGGTGCGCAGCACGACCGCCTCGTCGCGGTAGAGGGGCACCCCACCATTCTGCCCTGCTCAGGCGCGACGCCGACCCCGCCCGCCGCGTGTCTGCCCGGGTGTCTGCCAGCAGTTGCGGACGAACGCGAGGGCCGCCGCGTCGAGCCGCTCCGGGCGGGCGCGCCACTCGAGGATGCTGGTGGCGCGCACGAACGTCGCGTCCGGCAGCTCCTCCGCGAGCATGGCGGCGTCGGCGGCCGGGTGGATCGGGTCGGCGGGGTGGCCGACCACGAGGGCGGGCGCGGCGATCTGGCGGCGCAGCCGGGCACTGGGGGCGACCCGCCCGAAGAAGATCCCGTGCACGACCGCGGCGAGCGGCGCGGCCCGCTGGTCGCAGGTGTCCAGGGCGATGCCGGCCCAGAACGGCACCAGGCCCCGCGGCACCGGTCGGGTCAGCCGTCGTACGACGCCGATGCTGGCCGGCAGGAAGCGGGCCGCGAAGAGCAGCGGTCCGAAGGCGATGAGGCCGGCCTCCAGCGCGTTGTGCAGGACCGGCATCTCCAGGAGCAGGCCGCGGACCCGCTCCGGTGCCAGCACCGCCACCTCGAGCGAGACGTTGGCGCCCAGCGAGGTGCCACCCACCACCGCCTGCTCGGCGCCGAGGTGGTCCAGGAGTGCCACCACCTGCTCGCCGAAGGCCGTCATCGAGTAGGCCAGCGGGTCGGCGGGCCGGTCGGAGCGACCATGACCCAGCAGGTCCAGGGTGACGACGTGGAAACCCTCGGCGGCCAGCGACCGCGCCAACGGCTGGTGCATCCGCCGCGGCATCAGCTGCCCGTGCAGCAGCACCACCCAGTCGTCGCCCGAGCCGTACTCGGTGTACTCCAGCCGGTCCCGCCCCGTCTCGCCGTCGAGGAAGAACTGCCCGATGCGCTCGGATACCAGCATCCGGGCAGCCTAGGCCACGGACGACCGGATGTCGGGGCGGACGGGCCTCACCCGGCCGCGAGCCCCACCTGGCTCCGGTTGACGGCACTGATGACGGCCTTGAGGCTCGCGGTGACGATGTTGGCGTCGATCCCGACGCCCCACAGCACTACGGTCTCGCCGGCCGCACTGCTCACCGAGCACTCGACGTAGGCCGCGGCGACCGCGTCGCCACCGGCCGAGAGCGCGTGCTCGGCGTAGTCGAGCACCCGCACGTCGTAGTCCTGGGGCAGCCCGTTGATCGCCTCGACGAAGGCGGCGATCGGGCCGTTGCCGGTGCCCTCCAGCGTCCGCAGCTCGCCGTCCACGTAGACGTTGACGCTGAGCGCGTCCTTCTCGCCTGCCGCGGCCGAGGTGTGGACGGAGTTGAGCCGCAGCGGCTGCTCCCGGTCGAGGTACTCGTCTCGGAACACGTCCCAGATCTGCTCGGGTGTCATCTCGCCGCCGTCGGCGTCGGTCCGCGCCTGCACGACTCGGCTGAACTCGATCTGCGCCCGCCGTGGCAGGTCGAGCTTGTGCTCGGCCTTGAGGATGTAGGCCACGCCCCCCTTGCCGGACTGGCTGTTGACCCGGATCACCGCTTCGTAGCTGCGGCCCACGTCCTTCGGGTCGATCGGCAGGTAGGGCGCCTCCCAGGCGATCGCGGCGACGTCGACGCCACGGTCGGCGGCCTGCCGCTCCAGGTCCTCCAACCCCTTTTTGATGGCGTCCTGGTGGGAACCGGAGAAGGCGGTGTAGACGAGGTCGCCGGCGTAGGGGTGGCGAGGGTGCACCGGCAGCTGGGTGCAGTACTCGACCGTGCGCCTGATCTCGTCGATGTCGCTGAAGTCGATCTGCGGGTCGATGCCCTGGCTGAACAGGTTCATGCCCAGCGTCACCAGGCACACGTTGCCGGTGCGCTCGCCGTGCCCGAACAGGCACCCCTCGACGCGATCGGCGCCGGCCATCATCGCGAGCTCGGTGGCCGCGACGGCGGTGCCCCGGTCGTTGTGGGGGTGGAGGCTGATCGTGGTGTGCTCGCGCCGCGTGAGCTGCCGCGAGAACCACTCGATCTGGTCGGCGTAGACGTTGGGCGTGGCCATCTCGACGGTTGCGGGCAGGTTGAGGATGATCTCCCGGCCGTCGTCGGGCTGCCACACGTCGGACACGGCCTCGCAGACCTCGACGCTGAAGGGCAGCTCGGTGCCCGTGAAGATCTCCGGGCTGTACTCGAAGCCGATCACGGTCTGCCCCAACGTGTTCTCGACGTGCTTCATCATCAGGCCGCTGTGGCGCACGGCGATGTCCTTGACCTCGTCGCGCCCGGCGTGGAACACGACCCGGCGGAACAGCGGGGCGAGCGCGTTGTAGAGGTGGATGTTGGCGTGGTGGATCCCCACCAGGCTCTGCACCGTGCGCTCGATCAGGTCCTCGCGCGCCTGCGTCAGGACGGAGATCGTGACGTCCTCCGGGACGCGGTCGCCCTCGATCAGCTGCCGGACGAAGTCGAAGTCGGTCTGGCTGGCGGAGGGGAAGCCGACCTCGATCTCCTTGTAGCCCATGGACACGAGCAGGTCGAACATGGCCATCTTGCGGGCGGGCGTCATGGGGTCGATGAGCGCCTGGTTGCCGTCGCGGAGGTCGGTGGAGAGCCAGCGCGGCGCCTGGGTGATGGTCCGGTTCGGCCAGGTGCGGTCCGGGAGGTCGACCGGGGTGAAGGGCCGGTAGCGGTGGATCGGCATGCCCGAGGACCGCTGGGCGTTGGTGAAGCCGGAGTTCTGGAGTGTCATGGTGTGCCTTCGCTGTGTGCCATCGCTGGACTGGGACCGGCGCCGGGGTGCGCGAGCTCTCCGCAGCAAGGGATCCGGCGGATCAGCCCTCGCGGCGGCAGCGAAGAAGCAGCGCGCACGTCATGACGCCGTCAGCGTAGCCGACCCGTCCTCGGGACGCCGCCGGACGCCGACCGCCGCTCACGGGCTGGACAGCTCAGGCGGTCAGGCAGCTGCTCAGCTCCTGGGTCACGGCCTGCGTGGCGGCCGCCTGGTCGCCGGTGAAGACCGTGGCGAGGAAGTCGCGCACCACCTCATCGGTGAGCCGCTCCTCGATGCAGCTGGCCAGCTCGGGGTCGACGTCGCCGCCGAGCCCCTGGGCGATGGAGTCAGTCAGCAGCGCCTGCACGTCGACGCAGTCGACGAAGACCGTGGCCGCGCTGTCGGCGTCCTCCTGCTCGAGCTCCTGGTTCTCGAGGCTCTCGTCGCGCGCCTCGAGGTCCTCGGTCAGGAGGCCGTAGTCGATCAGCTTGTCGACCCCGATCTCCTCCACCATCCCGTCGGCGACGCAGTCGGCCTCCTCCTGGGAGACCTCGAAGGTGCCGTCGGCGTTGCTCGCGAGCAGCGAGGTGGCGAGCGCTTCCCGGGCCTGGCCCTCCTCGTCACTTCCGCACCCCGACAGGCCCAGCACGAGAACAGCTGTCACGGCAGCGGCGGCGATGCGCATGGAGACCTCCCCGGTCGACGCGGCTCACGGTATCGGTCCGGACCAGCGTGGTCGAGGACCGCTATTGGTGTTAATTTGATTAACATGAAAAAGCCGCGGGGCTACGTGATGACCGCACGTGCCCGTTCCATCGAGGAGACCGGGACCCGGATCCTCGACGCCGCCACCGAGCTCTTCGCCGAGCTCCCCTACTCCCGCCTGACCCTCGCCGGTGTGGCCGAGCGCGCCGGCGTCACCGTGCAGACCGTCATCCGGCGGTACGGCGACAAGGAAGGTCTGATCGCCGCCGCCGCCGACCGCGTGGGTGAGCAGGTCGCGAGGCAGCGGCTGTCCGCACCGGCGGGCGACCTCCCCGGGATCGTCGAGAACCTCCTCGACCACTACGACGAGCACGGCCTCACGGCCCTGCGGCTGCTCGCCGAGGAGGAGACGGTGGCTCCGATCGCCGCCATGACGGCGTCCGGGCGAGCCCTGCACCGGCGGTGGTGCGCCGCGGTGTTCGCCCCCTGGCTCTCGGGCACGACCGGCGTCGAGCGTTCGCGACGCCTGGCCCAGTACGTCGCCGTGTGCGACGTCTACACCTGGAAGCTGCTGCGGCTCGATGCCGGCCTGAGCCGGCGGCAGACCGCGCTCGCGCTCACCGAGCTGCTCGAACCACTCACCCGGAGGTCCTGATGTCGACCGTCCTCGCCTACACCAGCCCCGCCATCGGCCACCTGTTCCCCATGACGCCGCTCCTGCTCGAGCTCCGCTCGCGGGGGCACGAGGTGCACCTGCGCACGCTGTCGTCCCGGGTGGCGACGATGCGCTCGCTGGGCCTGCACGCGGAACCGATCGACCCGGCGATCGAGGCGGTGCCCATGGATGACTGGAGGGCGCGGGGTGCCGTCGGCGCACTGAAGTCCTCCGTCGCGACCTTCGTGGCCCGGGCGGCCCACGACGCACCGGACCTCCTCAGCGCCGTCGACGCCGTCGCGCCCGACCTGCTCCTCGTCGACATCAACGCGTGGGGCGCCTCGGTCGCCGCCGAGGCGTGGGGCGGCCCGTGGGCGCGCTTCAGCCCCTACACCCCGGCACTCTCCTCTCCGGGCACCCCGCCCTACGGACCCGGCCTCCGACCCCTGGGCGGCCTGGCGGGCCGGCTGCGCGACGGGATCGCCCGCCCCGTGTTCCTCGGTGCTGCCGAACGGGCAGTCCGGCCGCGCCTCAACCAGCTGCGCGCCGACCACGACCTCGCCCCCGTGCGTGGGGCCGACGAGTTCTTCCGGAGCGCACCCCTGATGCTGGTCGCGACGGCCGAGCCCCTCGAGTACCCCCACCCGGACTGGGCTCCGGGCGTCCAGATGATCGGGGCCCTCGCCTGGGAACCGGCGGCCGAGGCGCCTGACTGGCTCACGGACGTCGACGGCGACCTGGTGCTGGTCGCGACGTCCTCGGAGTACCAGCGCGACGAGGCCCTCGTGCGCGCGGCCGTCACCGGGCTCGCCGATGGTCCGTGGACCGTCGTCGCGACGATGCCGGCCGGCCTCACCGACCTCGGGCCGCTGCCTGGCAACGTCCGCGTCCACGAGTTCGTGCCGCACGGCATCCTGCTGGAACGGGCGGCTGTGGCGGTGACCCACGGGGGGATGGGCGTGACCCAGAAGGCCCTCGCGCACGGCGTGCCCGTCTGCGTCGTGCCCTTCGGTCGCGACCAGCTCGAGGTCGCCGCGCGGGTCGTGCACGCCGGAGCCGGCGCGCGCGTCAGGTCCGCCCGCCTCACCGGGTCGACCCTGCGTACCGGCGTGGAGCAGGCCCTCGGCTGTCGTGCAGGTGCCGCCCGCGTCGCCGCCGGGTTCGACGCCGCGGGTGGCGCGGCCCGCGGTGCCGAGCTGCTCGAGTCGCTGCTGCCCTCGACGGTGACCTGACCGCCGACGGCCACGCCTACCCTGACGGCATGGCCCGCCTGCTCGTCGTCCACCACTCCCCCACCCGGACGCTGCGGGCGCTCACGGACAACGTCGTGGCCGGCGCCCACGACGACCAGGTGTCGGGGGTCGAGGTGACCGTGCGGGCTGCGCTCGAGGCCTCGGCCGCGGACGCCGAAGCGGCCGATGGCTTCCTGCTCGGCACCAGCGCCAACTTCGGCTACATGAGCGGCGCCCTGAAGCACTTCTTCGACACCACCTTCCTGCGGCTCGGGGGCGCCCTGGGCGACGACGGGTCCGGGACGCCGGTCACCGGAGGCCGCAAGCCGTTCGGGCTCTGGGTGCACGGTCGCTACGACACCACCGGAGCGGTGCGGTCGGTGCTGAGCATCACCGGGGCACTTCCCTGGCGCCAGGCGGCCGAGGTCCTCACCGTCATGGGTGACCCACGGGAGGAGGACCTCGCGGCGGCGTACGAGCTGGGCGGTACCATCGCGGCTCTGTTGAGCGAGTGAGGGAGCACACCGAGCATGACCGCCGTCCGCACGCGGCTGCTGGCCGGCCTCGCGGGGGTCGTGCTGCTGGCGAGCTGCTCCGGTGACGACCAGGGGACCAACGTCGACCCCGCCCAGGTCGACGCCGTGGAGACCCCTGAGCTCGGTGCCTGCCGGGTGCTCACCCCCCAGGACGTGGCCCAGCCGAGCAACGCCACCCGGACGGTGCCGTGCAGCGAGCCGCACACCGCCGAGACCTACGCGGTCGGGCAGCTGCCCGCGGAGCTCGACGACGTCGCCTACGACGACGAGGCGCTCGGCCGGTTCGCCTACAGCACCTGCAGCGAGAAGTTCGAGAAGTTCGTCGGCGGCGACGAGAGCCTGGTGATGCGCAGCGTCGTGAGCTGGGCGTGGTTCCGGCCCTCCGAGACGGCCTGGGACGACGGCGCCCGGTGGTACCGGTGCGACATCGTCGGGGGCGGCGACAACAGCGCCGAGTACGTCGACCTCCCACCCACCAGCAAGGGGTTGCTCCAGGGAAAGGTGGACGACAAGTGGCTGGTGTGCGCCGACGGTGCGACCGTGTCGGCGGCGGCGCGGGTGCCGTGCTCCGAGCCCCACAGCTGGCGCGCCGTGACCACGATCAAGCTGGGCGAGCCGGAGGACGACTACCCCGGCGACCGGGTCGTGGAGGTGCGGACACGTGACTTCTGCGACTCCTCCGTCGGCGCCGTGCTCGGCTATCCCGTGAAGTACGACTTCGCCTACACGTGGTTCCACGAGGCCGAGTGGGAGGTCGGCAACCGTCGCTCGGTCTGCTGGGCGAAGACCGACCGATGATCCGCCGGTTGGCAGCCCTCGCCGCGGTCGTCGCGCTGACGGGCTGCTCCGGCGAGGCGGCCGACCCGGGCAGGCAGCCCGCCGCACCGGCCTCGTCCGCCGTCGTGTCCCCCACCCCGAGCCCTCCCCCCACGGCGTCGCCGGCACCGCGCCCCCGGGTGGGCAGCTGCCGCCGCCTGTCGTACGCCGCCGCCGTCTCTCCCTCGGCCGGCAGGAACGAGGTCCCGTGCCGGCGCGAGCACACGGCCGAGACCTTCCGCGTCGGCGATCTCGACTCCGTGGTCGGGGGTCATCTGCTCGCCGTCGACTCTGCGCGGATCGAGCGGCAGGTGTCGATGGCCTGTCCGCGGCTGCTGGCCCGGTTCGTGGGTGGGACCGAGGAGCAACGGCGCCTCAGCATGCTGCGCGCGGTCTGGTTCACCCCGACGGTGCGCCAGTCGGACGCCGGCGCCGCGTGGTTCCGGTGCGACGCGGTCGTGCTGGCCGGCGCGCGCGACCTGCTGGCCACGACCGGGTCGCTGCGCGGAGCGCTCGACACCGCGACAGGACGTGACCGGTACGGCGTGTGCGGCACGGCGGAGCCCGGAACCCGGGGCTTCCAGCGCGTCGTGTGCGACCGGGACCACACGTGGCGGGCGATCCGCACCGTGGGTCTGGGGTCCGGCGACTACCCGGGCGTCGCTCGGGCGCGATCGGCCGGTGAGGACCCGTGCCGTGCCGCCGGCGAGGCGGCGGCGGACGACCCGCTCGACTTCCAATGGGGCTACGAGTGGCCGACCGCCGACCAGTGGCGGGCCGGCCAGACGTGGGGCCTGTGCTGGATCCCGGACTGACCGGCCCGGTCGGCCGTCCTCAGAACCCCAGCCTGCGGAGCTGCCGGGGGTCGCGCTGCCAGTCCTTGGCGACCTTGACGTGGAGGTCGAGGTAGACCGGGGTGCCGAGCAGGGCCTCGATCTGCCCACGCGCCCGACTGCCGACCTCGCGCAGCCGTGCCCCGCGGTGGCCGATCACGATCCCCTTCTGGGACGAGCGCTCCACGAACAGGTTGGCGTGCACGTCGAGCAACGGCTTGTCGTCGGGGCGGTCCTCGCGCAGGCCCATCTCCTCGACCACGACAGCGATCGAGTGGGGGAGCTCGTCGCGGACCCCTTCCAGGGCCACTTCGCGGATCAGCTCGGCCACCAGCTGCTCCTCCGGCGTGTCGGTGAGGTCCCCGTCCGGGTAGAGCGGCGGCCCTTCCGGCATCCGGCCGACCAGGAGGTCGGCGAGCAGACCGACCTGGTCGCCCGCGACGGCCGAGACCGGGACGATCTCGGCCCACTCGGTGCCGGTCTCCCGCCCGAGCTCGGCGATGTCGAGGAGGTGGTCAGCGATCCGGTCGGGCGCGGCGAGGTCGGTCTTGGTGGCGATCGCGACCTTGGTCGTACGCCGCACCTTGGCGAGCTCCGCGACCAGGAACCGGTCTCCGGGTCCGATCTTCTGGTCGGCCGGGAAGCACACGCCCACCACGTCGACCTCGCTCCAGGTGGTGCGGACGAGGTCGTTGAGCCGCTCACCGAGGAGGGTCCGCGGCCGGTGGAGGCCGGGGGTGTCCACGAGCACGAGCTGTGCGTCGGGCCGCTGGACGATGCCCCGCACCACCGTCCGGGTGGTCTGCGGCTTGTCCGAGGTGATGACGACCTTCTGGCCGACCAGCGCGTTGGTCAACGTCGACTTCCCTGCGTTGGGGCGGCCCACGAAGCAGGCGAAGCCGCTGCGGAACCCGGCGTACTGGCTCATCGGGTCCTCGCCGATCTCGTCACTGCCCATCTCGTGCCCTGTCGTAGTCGGCCCAGATCTCCTCGTCGGTCTTGCCCGCCGCCTTGCCGGCCCGCCAGACGGGTCCCGGGTCGACGGCCCTGGGACGACGCTCCTTCACGCCGCGCCAGTAGCCCATCACGTCGTACGCCGAGGACGGCAGCTGTCGCTCGCGCATGAGGAACCTGCGGATCGCGCGCATCTGGGCGGACTCCCCCGCCATCCAGAAGTACCCCTGACCGGCCGGCCAGTCGATCTCCTCGACCACCTCGGCGAGTCGGCTGCTGCCCGGGGCGGGCGGCTCGAGCCAGGTGACGTCGGGACCCGCGGGCAGGTAGCCGTCGAGGTCGTCGGCGACCTCGGCCCAGACCCGCGTCGGCAGGTCCGGCAGGGCCTCCGTGATGCGCGCCATCGCCGGCAGCGCCGTCAGGTCCCCGACGAGGAGCAGCCACTCGGCGTCCGGCGGGAGGGCGAAGGACCCCTTGGGGTCGCTGACCGTGACCGTGTCGCCGACGCAGTCCCGGGACGCCCACTCCGTCACCAGGCCGACCTCGTGCACGACGACGTCGACGACGAGCTGTCCGTCGCGCCAGTCACGCACGGTGTAGTAGCGCGACTGGAACTGCCCCGGAACGACGAGTCCGACCCACTCGTCGGGCACGCCCGTGCTCACGAAGTCCTGGAGCCCGGACAGCGTGAGGCGCAGCAGGTGGGGGGAGAGCTGCTCCCGGGCCGCGACGGTGGCGTCGTGGAACCGGGCGCGCGTGCTCACGTCGCAAGGCTAGTCACCACCGCGGTCGGAGCGGGAACCCGTCCTCCCCGACATCGCTGGTGCGGGTGGCCAGCACGTGGTGGAGCTGGATCTGGTTGCGCTCGAAGGCCAGCCGCGACCCCGCCATGTAGAGGCCCCAGACCCGGGCGGTGCCCTCGCCCACCTCCGCGACGCACTCGTCCCAGTGGTCGCGCAGGTTCCGGTTCCAGCCCGCCAGGGTGAGCGCGTAGTGGAGGCGGAAGTTCTCCTCGTGCATGACCTCCAGCCCGACGTCCTGCGCCTCGGTGATGATCCGTCCCGAACCGGTCAGCTCACCGTCGGGAAAGACGTAGCGGTCGAGGAAGGAACCGATCATCTGGCGCCGGTTGTGGGGGCGGGTGATGCAGTGGTTGAGCAGCCGGCCCTGCGGTCGGAGCCGGTCACGCAGGTGCGAGAAGTACGCCGGGTAGTTGCGCACGCCGATGTGCTCGGTGAGGCCGATGGAGCTGACGGCGTCGAAGCCGGTCTCGACGACGTCGCGGTAGTCCAGGTGGCGCACCTCGGCGAGGTCGCTCAACCCTTCGCGGTCGATGGCCTCCTTGGCCCAGGATGCCTGCTGGACCGACAAGGTGACCCCGAGCGCCCTGACGCCGTACTCCCGGGCGGCGTGCCGCACCATGCCGCCCCAGCCGCACCCCACGTCGAGGAGCCGCTGGCCGGCCTGCAGGTTCAGCTTGCGGCAGATCAGGTCGTACTTCTCGGTCTGCGCCTCCTCCAGCGTCGCCTCGCGCGTGGGGAACACGGCGCAGGTGTAGGTCATCGAGGGACCCAGCACCATCTCGTAGAACCGGTTGGAGACGTCGTAGTGGTGCGAGATGACCTCGGCGTCACGACCCTTGGAGTGCCGCAGTCCCTCGACCGCGCGCCGCCACCGCGGCAGCGACTCCTGGGGCGGCGGGGATGGCGGGCGGAGGGTGCCCAGGCCGAGCCCCTTGACGATCGTCACGGCCTCCCGGGCGCTGGGCGTGCGGAACCGGAGGTGGTTCATCAGCACGACCAGCGCGGGATAAGGGTCGCCCGGGTGGACGCCGTGGACGACCAGGTCGCCGGAGACGTAGGCCCGGGCCATGCCGAGGTCGCCGGGCGCCGTCAGGAGGTAGGACAGGCCGCGCTCGTTGAGCAGCTCGAGACCGATGCCGGCGTCACGGGGCCCGGCCGTGCTGCCGTCGTAGGCCTCGAACCGGACTGGCATGCCGTCGCGCAGGAGGGAGGTCACCGCCTCGGCGATCGTCATCCGTGCCGTGGTCATCGTCGCAGCACCGCCTTGTCGTAGAGCGTGGGCAGCCGGTCGTCGGGGTCGTGGCGGCGCTTGACGGCGGCGAGGTGGTCGCCGCCGTAGAGCCGGTCGAAGGTCTCCCGGTCGTAGAAGGCGTCAGAGTAGAGGCTCTTGTGGCCGCCGAGCTCGAGGACCTTCGTCTCGACGGCACGGTTGCGGGGCGCCTCCGGGGCGGTCGGTCCGACGTGGACGGTGCCCCAGAACCCGACGTTGACGTAGCAGCGTCCGGGCTCCAGGGGGTAGGTGGGCCAGTCCCGGCTGGTCACGAGCGGGCACAGCCAGACCGGTCGCATGCCGACCTCGGCGTCGAACCAGGTGAGGAACTCCGGGAGCCCCTCGAGCGGCACCTCGACGTCCTGGATGACCCGTTCGCGCTGTGGCCGGCCGGCCCGACGGTCGAGCCGGTCGGCGACCTGGAAGCGCCGGTCGAGGGCCAGCAGCCGCATGTAGACGTCGGAGCGGCGCCACCGGCGCGGCCACAGCCGACGCAGCACCGGGTGCTGGGCGCCGAAGGCGCGCGAGCACCAGAACCAGTCGGTGTCCCAGCGCCACAGGTAGTCGTGCATGGTCAGCAGGTCGCGGTCGCGCTCCGCCACCGACCGGTAGTAGACCTGCTGCCCGGTGTAGTCGCTGGTGGGACCCGCCTCGTCGCTCCAGGTGGCGAGGGTCAGCCGGTGCCGGTCCGGCGCGAACGAGACCCCGTCGAGCCCGTCGACCCGAACGCCGTCGTGCTCGCCCGTCTCGACCACGAGGCCGATGGTCTTCGCCAGCAGACCGGGGTCGTCCACGTCGAGGTGCCGGAGGGAGACCCGGCCCGGGACCCGCTCGAGCAGGAGCCGCAGCCGGGTCGCGTAGCCGAGGGATCCGTAG